>CAVFUK010000026.1:0-29437 GCA_963625535.1 Anaerovoracaceae bacterium
ATAATCCGCCACGCTTCCCGTAGAACAGCGAACCAGGGCGGGTCTTTTATATACTCACTATATGAACGCAAACAACAAGAACATATTGCTGGCCTTACTTCATCAGTATGATGAATTAGGCATATCGCAACAGATAGACTACAACAAGTTCTACCTGTACTCCATCATTACGCACTCGACGGCCATCGAGGGCAGCACAGTGACAGAGGTGGAAGCACAATTACTCTTCGACGAGGGCATCACTTCATCGAAGCGCACCGTGGAGGAACAGCTGATGAACTTAGACTTGAAGATCGCGTATGAGTATGGCATGAAGTGGATAAAGGACCATGCCCCTATTACAACGGAATGGCTCGTGACGCTTGCCTCCAAGGTGATGGCACGCACTGGGAGCGAATACAATTCTCTCGGCGGTCACTTCGACGCATCGAAGGGAGAACTACGCAAACTTAATGTCACGGCAGGATTTGGAGGACGCTCGTTCATGGCTTTTCAGAAAGTGCCGGCTAAGCTGTCCGCATTCTGCGAAGAGCTAAACAAACGGCGTCAAGCCATAGACGGCAACGATGCAGCAGCTGTCTATGACATGAGTTTCTGGGCACACTACGAACTGGTGACAATACATCCTTGGGCAGATGGCAACGGAAGAACCAGCAGATTGCTGATGAACCTCCTGCAAATGGAGTTCGACGTGTTGCCTACAAAGGTTCTGAAAGAAGACAAGGCAGAATATATTCAGGCATTGATCGATACAAGGGAAGAGGAAAATCTCGACATCTTTATCGACTGCATGGCAGAGTTGCACTGTCGCCACTTGAAGTCGGATATCGACCAATACAGGGACTCCACCATGGAGAAAATGGTCGATAAACCTGCTTTGACTAAGGAAATGGTCGATAAATGGCCGATAAAGCCGTCATTGGCAGGGAAAATGGTCGATATTCTTACGTTCATGGCCGACAAACAGAAAATAACTACGGACGATATCGTTTCCGAATTCGGCTTCACGGCCACAACGGCCAAGCGTTACATGCGCCAACTCACGGAATTTGGATACGTTGAGGCGCACGGTGGCAATAAGAATCGTAGTTATAGCATCGCCAACTCTATCTCCACCACTCCGCCATAGGGGGTAAGGTGGCAGAAGGCTTCTTCCACAGCGTACATGCCGGCATAGACTTGGGCACAGCCGATGACGCCGCCGTGGACGAAGAGGGCCACATCGTGGTAAGGCTTTGTGCGGAGCTCGTCGAGGAAGGCAGCCACACGAAGGTATTGCTGGGCGAAGGACTCGCCTCCCGTGGCGGGAACATGCTCGTAGTCTTCATACCACAACTGCAGACGAGGGTCGGTTATCTCCTCGAACCTCAGCATCTCCCACTCGCCGAAGTTGAGCTCCAAGAGCCGACGGTCGCACTCGGCATCGCCATAGCCACAGTAGGTGGCCAACTTCACGCAACGGGTCAGGGGGCTCATGTAGACTTTGTCGAACCGCTTGCCGGCGAGAGCTTGCCGAGTGAGGGCGGCTTCTTCAGCAAAGGTGGAGCGCACGGGGACATCCGTCTGCCCATAGCAAGTGCCAGGAGCCACATCCACCGAGGTATGTCGGATAAGGGTCAATCGCATAGTTTGTTATCGTTTAGTAGTTTCACAAGTTTCCCGATGAGCGGGAGGTAATAGAGGGCGTAGCCCAGGAAACGGACGCACCGCTCTCCTAGTCCCATGAACGCATCCAACAGGGACGACTGCAGGGTTCCCAAGAAGAGCGAGGCCACCAAGAGGTAGATGAAATAGTCCATGAACGCCACTGGCAGGCGACACATGCCCGTGAGCACCTCGCGGTCGTTGCGGAACTGCCCCGCGGCGATGCCGAACAGCATGCCGGGGAGTATGAACGCCAAGGAGATGATAGGCACTAGACCTTCGAGGAACGGTGAGCGGTTGAGGGTGCCGGTGACGCCTAGCAGGATGGCTAGGGGCGTGAAGGTTGCCACGGCGACGCACGTTATATATATAAAAAAGGTAAGCGTGGCCAGTTGCAGGGCCCGCTGCTGTTTGTGGGACAGGTATCCTCGTCCGCCCCAGGCGCACAACTGTTGCAAGAGTGCCTTCAGCAGTCCCGAGGTGCAGGTGAGGCTGACCGCCATCGACAGGATGAGCACCGGGATGAGGGGCGAGCGGTGGACGTGCGCCATGGCACGTCGCAGGGTGAGACGAACACCTTCCGCACTGAGCATGTTCTGCACGGGCCAGTCGTTGACACTGCCTATCCACGAGAGGAGGACGAGCAGCAGCGTGGCCACCAACAGCAGAGTTGCGGGGTGCGGTATGTACGCCCTATTCTTCATCCGCCTCCAGATTATCGATGGAAAGTATGCCTAGCTCGAAAGCCCGCACCACCAGGCGGGTGGCGTTCACACCGCTCCGTTCGTCGGCAGCGAAGAGACGGTTGATGAGGTCGTTCTGCCGCTTCTCCAGCGACTTCACGCCGAAGGGGATGCCCTTCAGATTGGTAATCATCTCCTTGGTATAGCCCAAGGCGAGGTGACGCAGCAGGCGCTCGTCGTACTCGTCGATGTCGTACTGGATGAAGGCTTCCTGCTTTTTCTGCTCATTGAGCACAGACTGCTTGAAGCGGGCCACAATCTTCTCCAGTATGGGTTGGTTGAAGACCAGCTTCTTGCCGTCCATCACGCTCTGCACGTCGTTCTTCGTCAGCAGCTCGCCCGTCTTCAGGATGATGCCGTCGGCACCCGCGTCCAGCGCGTCCACCCACAGCCGTTCGTTCAGTATCTCGCCCGTGAAGATGAGGATGTGCAGCGCCCTGTACTTCTGTCGCAGCATGCGGCATATCTCCACACCGATGGTGGTGGAGCCGCCCAACCCGAGGTCGAGCAGCACCAGGTCCGGCGCGCCCACGGTCTCCAGCAGTTGCCACAGTTCCTTCTCGGTCATGGCGGTGCCGATGACCTCGGCATCGGGTATCTCGTTACGGAATATCTCTTCCGTACCTTTTAGTTCCAGTTTTACATCTTCGACGATGATGACTTTGAATTTGTTCTCCATATCTCTTCTTATTCTTTTCGTTTATGGTTTGCGGGGGATGGTGAACCATACGGTGAACCCTCCTCCGCTCTTTGGCTCGGCGTTCATGCGGCAACCCCGCAAGCCGGTGTACTCGTCGTGGTCGCGCACTATCTGCTTGCAGAGCAGATACTCGGTGCCGGTGAGCCGTCCGGCCTCGTTGGTGCGCATGCGTTCGCGGTCGGGATAGAAGAGGCTGTTGAGTTCCTCCTCGGTGTACACGCCCCGACTGTCGCTCAAGCTGAAGCGGACGAACCCGGCCTCCTCGGTGGCGGTGAGTTGCAGGTTCCCCTCTTCCGCACGACTGCAGGCGGCCAGCATGAGGTTCTCCAGCAGGAACTTCAGCAGCACCTCGTCGCCGATGACGTGCTGTGCCGCCGCTTCAGTATGCAAAGTTAGCGGATGATTCCGCTTTCTGTTTAGTTTGCTCAGGTATTTTTGCGCGTGGGCCATCAAATCGGCCACCTGTACGGTAGTGCGCTTGAAGGTGACCTCCTCCAATTGGCGCGAGGCGCACGAGCAGAGGATGGTGAACACGTCCTTGTAGTAGCTCACCAGCTCCTCCATGGCGGCGGTCTGTTCGCGCTCCTCCTCCGGGGTGACGGGTTGCAGCAGCCGCTCGGCTATCTGTTTGATGCGGTTGGGATAGTAGAGTGTCTCGTGCTTCACGGTAGAGAGGCAGTTGTCCAGCACCTGGTTCTGCACGTAGATTTGGTTTTCCTCGTGCAGGGTGCGGGTCTTCTCGTCGCGCGCCAACTCTATGTCGCGGTACTTGCTGTTCATACGCACCACCACGTTCATCACCACCACACTCAAGTATTTGGCTATCAACCGCACCAGCAACCGCTCGTCCTCGTGATAGCCGCCCGTGCGGGTGCGTACCATGACGAACGCGCCCAGGCAATGTTCCTCGCCTTGAAGCTCAGTGGTCAATGGCAGACAGACGGTGCCGCTCTCCGGCATCTCGGTGGTGCTCTGCTCGTCGTAGCAACGCTTCAGTTTGGCACACAGTTCTTCGCTGTGGTCGCTGGGCGGATAGACGGCATAGTGCAGTCTCTTGTTCGCCTCGTCGTACACTGCCATACCGACGGACCGTAGGTCGAAGAGGTCGCACATGCTGGCAAACGAGCTCTGTAGGATGCGCCGCGGCAGGGCGTCCATCTCGTCGGTGTCGCGCATAGGTGCCATGGATGAGGTGACAATCTCCCGGTTTATCTCCAGCACCTGCTCCAGATTGAGCCGGTAGAGGATGCGTCGGCGGAAGTAGAGCAAATAGTAGGCCGAGCCCACGATGAGCAGAATGAGCAGGCAGAGCACGATGCTCACCGTCTTGTTAGTGGAAGAGCGTTGCATCTCCTTGCAGTATTCCTCCAGCGAGCTGTCCTCGCCCAGCAGTTTGTAGAGCCGCGTGTAGGCCAGGTTGTTGTAGCGGTAGGTGCCCCAGTCGTTCAGGGCCAGCGCGGCGACGGCCGCCTCGTTGCGGATGTCCAGTATCACGTGGTAGTCCGTGTCAAACAGTTGGTACCACCAGGTTATCTCCGCCGCCTCGCCTTGGCCAGTGAGGGCCATGGAGTCGGCGGCCTCCCGACCGTATTGCCGATGATGCTTGTTGAGGTAGACGATGGCCGAGTCCACAAACTGGATGGCATCGGCGTAGTGGCCGTTCACGTTGCTGTAGTAGACCGAGTCGGCATAGCGCGAGGCAGTCTCCAGTGACGCGTCGTAGTAGGAGACATCATTGGCAATGCCGGCCACGGGTAGCAGCAGGAACAGCCATGTCATCACGCTCTTGGCGATGCCCTTCGGCAGACGGAAGAAGAAGCGGCTCCCCTTCCCTTTCTCGCTCTCGATGTTGAACGTGCAGACGGAAAACAAGGGGTTGGTCTTGCGGTACTTCTCGATGATGCCTTTGCAGTTCATCAGTCCGAAGCCGTTGCCTTTGTTGCGGTGGAGCATCTCCCGGTTGCCGCTGTCGCCCATGCCTATCTTGACGGGGTTGTAGACTTTCTCCTCGAGCAGGCGGTGGAGGTCGTCGGCTGAGAGGCCTATGCCGTTGTCCTTCACCGATATCTCCACGTAAGCATCCGTCTCACGTGCATACACCTCTATCGTTCCGCCTTCGGGTGTGTACTTGCGTGCGTTTTCGGCGAGGGTGTTGAGCATGAAGAGGGTCAACGCCTTGTCGGCTTTCACCACCGACGGGGTGGGTTCCACGCTGAAGGTCTGCCCCTTGGTCTCGTACTTCTTGCGTCCCTTGCGGATGATGTCGAACAGGTCGTTCAGCGGGAAGTTCTCGATATTGAGCGACAGGGATCCTTGCTTCATCTTTATCCACGCGGCCAGTATGTCGTTGTACTCGTTTATCTTGTCGGTCAGTTCCGCTATGTAGACGTACTTCTTGCGCCGCAACTCATAGTTGTCGGCGCTGCGGTCGGAGGCGGGCAGACTCTTTAGCTTGTTCACCTCGTGTATGATGCGGTCCAGGTAGGGCGTGATGCCGGTGAGGACGGCGAAGCATGCCTTCTTCACGATGTTCTGGCGCTTGTTGTCGGCTATGTGTTGCTGGTGGATGTAGCGTTCGGCCTCGATGGACTGTTGTTCCTCGTCGAGAGAGAGCAGTGTGGAGCCGTTCTCGATGACCCACTGCACATAGGGAGCCAACACGTTGAGCGTGGTCTGTTGCTCCCGGTTCAGCTTACGGTCAGTCTGCACCTGCAGCCGCTTGCTGTCCAGGTCCACTGTCACCTCGCAGGGGCCGAACAGTCGAATCAGGTCGGTCTGCACCGCCTGGCGGACGTACTCCCCTATCTCGTCCCTCTCCATCACCTTGGCAGGCAAGGCGGCGGTTATCTTGCGACAGATCTCCAGTATCAGCTTCAGGTTCTCTATCTGCTCGGCATTCTTCCGTTTCCACCGTTTGTTGAGCCACCAGAAGAGAGGCAACGTCACGACGAGCAGCGCCACGATGGCAAAGAGCCAAAAGTTGAGCTGACGCGACTCGGCCTCCAGCAGGTCGTAGCGGCTCTCCAGCTCCTTGTCTTGGCGCGTCACGTCCAGTATGTCCAGATAGATGTTCCGGTTGTAGTCCGACTCGCGCTTCATGCCCAGGCCCGAGTAGGCCAGGCACAGCTGCTCGCGGATGCGGGCTATCCACTCGGGCACGGTCTGTATGCGTTTGTCCGTCAGCCAGCGTTTCTCCAGACAGAGGGTGTCGTCGGCGCGGTAGGTGGAGAGGCGGTGTGTGGAGTCGGTGCAGTCATAGTAGCGTTCGTGGTGTTTGCTCACATAATCCAGCGCCTGCTGCAGGCTGTGGATGGCTTCGGCGTATTGCTGGGCGGCGAGCTGGCACGAGGCGATGGTGCGATAGGTGCCGGCTATCTGGTAGTCGTCGCCATAGCGCATGAAGAGTTGTAGCGCCTTGCGGGCCAGGTCAATGGGCAGCACAGAGTCCGCCACCTCATCGGTATTGAGCAACTTCAAGGTCGCCTTGCGGTTCTCTTCTATGGCCTTGCGCTCGGTGTCGCTGATCAGTAGCTCGGCATAGGCCTGCAGACAGTTAGCCTTGAAGTAGACGTAGCCGCACTCGTGGCTCAAGGCGATGCACTTGCTCAGGTAGTCGAACTCACGCACGGCTATCTCCGCCTCGTCCTTCCCGGGACAGAGTCCGCCCGATCCCTTCATATAATAATAGTATAGCAGTTGGGCGGTGTCCTTCTCCACCGCGGCAGTCGGGTCCACGAGGTTGATTTCCTGCAGCGACTGCTCCTCCTGCTGCAGATAATAGTAGTAGATGCTGGACACGATGTGGAACTCCGTCTGTGCGTAGGTGAACCGCTGTTGCTCGCTCTCGCTCAGGGCCGACCGTTCCTCGTCGATGTGGCGCATGCGGCTGAGGGCGCTGTTGCGATGGTCGTAGAACTCCTTGTTGGCGGCGGTCCGTTGGCAGATCTTCATCATGCCGATGTCCGCTATCAGCAGCTCGAGCTCGTTGTTGCAGGCGTCATATACCTTAGTCAGCAGGTTGGCGGACTGCTCGAAGTCCATGCGCATGAAAGTACAGAAGGCGAGATTGTTCAACGCCTCGGCTTTGGCGTTGGCATCCCCACCCGCCAAGTCATAGGCCTGCCGGGCGAGTCGCTGCACCGAGTCGAGATTCTTATAGTGGTAGCCATATGACAGTCTGTTGAGCGAGTCCGCCGCTCGGTTGTGCCGTGTGGAGAGGTATCCACACGAACAGAGTGCCGACAGGACCAAGACTATCGGCAGCAGACCGAGGAGGATGCGCAACTGAACTGTTTTTTTCATGACTACCAAGGTTTTTATTCCCAGTCAACCTCCAGCTGGCGCAACTGTGTGGCACTGTCGCCTTGCGAACCCGTGTGCTGTATGGCCACGCCACCGAACGTGTTGGGTTGTATGGTTGCCTGCAGCGACACTTCCTTCAGTATGCCCGCCTTGGTGGTGCGTGGCAAGGTGGTGTCGGAGTCTACCGTCGCCGTCAGCTTGTCCCCCTTCACACTCAAACGGATGGTGCAAGTGGAGAGGTAGCACGATGCGGAGACAGCCTCGGTGAGGGCTTTAGTGGTTCCATTGGAGTATTCCACCAAATAGAAGTCCACGGCGCTGTCGTTGGCCGGGGTGCGGATGATGCGCAGACCGTATCCCGTCAACGTGCGGGTGTCCATCTTCAGGCAGACATCGAGGTACTGCCCCGTGGCGCTACCGAAGCCTTGTCCTGCGGTCTTGGCTGGGTCCACTTTCAAGGTCAGCGTCATGTCGCCGAAGGTATCTCCTACCGGCGTGTACATCAGCCGGGCACCTTTGCGTCCCTGCAGCAGTCCGTAGTGGCGCGAGGCTCCGTTCGTACCCTTGCCATAGAACCAACATCCCGGTTGGATGACTTGCCAGTCGAACTCTTTCGTATCGAGCGGTTTGTAGGCATCCACGGTCCAGAAGCCGGTCTTCACCTCGGGCTGCACCGCTGTGGGGAAGTTCTGGAAGTCGGTACGGAAATGTTTGTCGGTCACAGTGGTGCATCCGACACAGACATCCTGTGCGGTGATGGCTCTTGCACTCACCGTCTTTGCCGGAGCGCCTGCCTCGCAACGCAGATGCTTGGGGCGCACCACGGCCATCAGGTAATGGCCCACATCGCCGGCTTTCAGTTGGTAGATTTGCTCGGGTTGGTCGAGTCGCGACTCGGCCACCTCTATGGCATGGCCGCCGTTGGCATCGCAGCGATACCAAGTGATGACCGACTGGTCGGCCCGTCCCTGCAGGTCTATGGAATATTTTACAGAGGCGAACCCTACACCTCCCTGTCCCGGTGCGCCTGCCAGATTCGATTCCTCAGCCGGAATAATGGTCACCGAAGGCAACGACAAGAATGCAGGTGCCGCCAACATCTTGGGCTTCACGGTCAGCGTGGCGGCGGACTCCAGGCCCGAAACGGACACGGCCTTCACCACCACTTGACGGGTCTCGTCGTCTGTGGCGGTAGGTATCACCTTACAACGTCCGTCGGCTGTGGGCAACAGTTGTACCTCCTTCTCGTAGGGAGGCATTACCAACCATTGCACCGCTTCCGGGTTATGGTCGGCATAGTATCCGAACCGGTGGAAGGTGGCGGTCAGTGTGGTGTCGTTCACGCCGCTCTCTATCTCCGCCCGCTTCGGGCTGACGGACAGCATCGTGGGGCGATTTATGTAGCTCGCCTTGTTCTTCTTCTCGGCCTTCAGAATGGTCTTCTTCAGGTTCATCGGGTCCCAGTCGTCGTCGCCCCGCAGCAGATTGTAGATGTTATAAATCTCTTTGCCGTCGACGGTCACCAGGTAAGCGTCCAGCGCCTTCTTGTCGGTCAGGTCCACGGTGAGCCAGCGTCCATCGACATTGGGGTGCATGCGGAACTCCTTCCCGTCGCACTTCATACGATACTGGTAGCTACGTTCGTCGGGTGTGGGCACCGGAGTCCAGCCCACGAACTGATTGTCCGCATGGGTATGGAACTCGCTGTCGATGACCGTCATCGGACCGCCCGCCTTGGTGAAGTACTGCGCCCCTTGGGTCTGCACGTCGAAGCTACAGCGATACATCACCGCACCGGTCCGGTAGGTGGAGTAGAACGGTTTGGCTCCGTAGAACACGAAGTCGCAGTCCACATAGACACCCGTGCCGCAGAGCGCATCGTCGGTGCTCTCGAAGTGGCAGTGATCGAACAACGTACGCTCACCGCCGTTGCACGGGCAGAGGTTGAGTCGGCTGATGAAGCGGCAGTTGCGCATCGCGTAGCGGTCGCCCTTGTTCAGTATCAGCTGTGCCTGCACGATGGCATCCATGCGCTTGGGCCGGTTCAGCGCCAGGTTGCGGGGATAGACCAAATCCACATTGCAGTAGTTGCCGAAGGTGATATTCTCCGCCGACACGTCATCGCCCTCGATGCGGAACATGGTGAAGTTGCCCACGGCACCTTGTGTCTGTCCACGGTTGCAGGCCAGCACCACGTCCTCGGGGTTGTCAGCCAAGCCTATCAGTCGCAGGCCGTTGCAGGCTATCTCCAAGGCATAAGGCGTGCCGCCCTGTCGGGGCTCACGTATAGCGGGGTCGTCGGGGTCGTCCACCCAGTAGACGTTGGGGGCTATGTAGACGGTCATCGGTTCCCGGGCCGACCCGTCCTTCAGATGGGCCGCCGCCTCGTTGAAGGTGGCGAAGGCATAGGGCGACCGGGCGGGGTCGTTGGCTTGCAATGTCCCGTCCACCAACAGGTTCTTTTCATTCAGTTGAATCTTCTTCCCTTTGTACCGCAGGGTGTTACCCTTCAGTAGCGGGGTCTCCTGTGCGTTGACCAGCAGGCATCCGCACAGCAGCAAGAGCATCGTTCGTATTCGTTTCATGTGAGTTAAAGGTTACTTCGTTCTAGTAGGAACAAAAGTACGAAAAAACTCATTAGTACATCTTCCTTTTGCAGATTTTTATAGAAAGAAGTTGACTATTACGACAACTCCTTCAAGGCTTGCTCCAGTCCAAGGATGTCCGCCTCGGTGGTAGCCCAGCTGGTAACGAAGCGACAGACTATCTCGTCCGTCTCGCTCGGCTCCCATACCTCGAACTTCACCTTCTCGGCCAGAGCCGTGAATTGCTTGCGTTTCAGCCTCACAAACTGCTGGTTGGTAGGCGAATCCACTGCCAACGGTATGCCGACGGCAACGAAGAGGGCTTTCACCCGATGGGCCATAGCGATGGCGTGGCGGGAGATGCGGAAGTAGAGATCGTCCGTGAAGAGGGTGTCGAACTGCAGTCCCAACATGCGGCCCTTTGCGAGCAGAGCACCATGGCGCTTCACGGTGGTGAAGAAATACTTCGGTGCGGGCACGTTGCTGAAGACCACAGCCTCTCCCATCAGCGCACCGACTTTAGTACCTCCAATGTAGAAAGCATCGCAGTGTGCGGCGAGGAAGGGCAAGTCGTAGTCGCAAGCTTCCGACATCAGTCCGTAGCCCAGACGGGCTCCATCGATGTAGAGCTTCAAATTGTAGTGCCGACAGGTATCGTAGAGGGTTGTGAGCTCATTGCGTGTGTAGACCATTCCGTGCTCCGTTGGCATGGAGATGTAGACCATTCCCGGCTGCACCATGTGTGGGAAGGTATCGTCGGCCAGGAATTTGTCCATGTAGGCCTTCAGACGCTCCACGCAAAGTTTGCTGTCGTCCGTGGGCAAGGTGATGACTTTATGCCCCGAGGCTTCCACGGCACCCGACTCGTGCACAGCGATGTGTGCCGTCTCGGTGCAGACTACGCCTTCGCAGGGCAACAAGAGTGAGTCGATGACGGTACTGTTGGTCTGTGTTCCGCCGATGAGGAAGAAGACATCCGCCTTGTCGTTGCCTACCGCCTGGCGTATTTTCTCCTTGGCCCGCTCTGTGTAGGGGTCGTAGCCATAACCCGAAGTCTTAGTGTCGTTTGTCTCGGTGAGCGCCTTCAGTATCTCCGGCACCATGCCGTTATTGTAATCCGTTTCGAATGATATCATTTGTCTTTTGATTTGTCGTTAGTCTAATTCATCCCCATAGTAATTGTACCACTCTTCAGAGGGCGAGCCTTCTTCGTACCGCTCGTCGTCTTCGTACTCATAACGAACCTCTGTACGGTAGTTCTGTCTCTCACTTGGGGCTCTACCCTTCTTCATATTCACAAGCAATTCCGCTGCTTCCTCTGCGGTATGAGTATTAACGTACTCAAGAAACTCATTGATGTCCATTGTATTATTTGCCATAGCGATATTGTTAGAGTTGTGCCAGTTCTATGAATCCGCTTGCAAATGTAGGCAAAAGGGATGACAGCGTCAAAGTTTGAAGTGAAAAGAATGCCACAAAAAAGAGTATATACTCTCGGGCCCAACAGTATAATGTCTCGGGCCTTGGAGTATATACTCTCGGTGCCTTGAGGTTATAGTCCCCAAACGGGCGCCTATAACCGTCGGAATCAGAATCCGTTGAAGAAGATGTAAAGACCTATCATCACCACTATCAACAGGGCCCAGAGGACTACCACCGAGGCGGCAGGCTTGGGCAGCGGGATGCTCTTCATCTGGTCGCCCTCGGAGCTCTGCTTGCCCAAAAGACTGACGATGACCATGCCGAGGCAGATAGCCACGAAGAGGATGAACGAGAGCATCATGAAGTGAGGCCATACGTCGTACTTCTCCTGCGGGAAGACGAAGAGGTAGAGGATGCCCACGCCGATACTGAAGACCGTACCTGCCGTGAGCGCCAAGTTGGCGGCTGCCGTGGTGGCACGCTTCCAGAACACGCCGAAAACAAAGACGGCTGCCATAGGCGGAGCGATGAAGCCCAATACGGACTGGAAGATATTGAAGAGGTTGAGTCCCTTGATGCTGTCGATGGCGATGGTGATGACCACAGAGATGATAGCACCTACCACGGTAACTACCTGACCGATGCGGATAATCTCCTTGTTCGTGGCGTTGGGTCTGTATTTCTTCAAGTAGATGTCCATGGTGAACACGGTACTGAGGGCGTTGAGGGCCGAACCGATGGTACTTACCAGGGCAGCGGTGAGCACAGCCAATACCAGACCTACCATTCCCACAGGGAAGAGGTTGGTGACCATTGTCATGTATGCCTCGTCGGGATTGGCAAGTGTAGGATACAAAGCCAAGCAGAGGATACCCGGGAGGATATACAAGGGTACATCCAATATCTTGAGCCATCCGGTGAAGTTAGTTCCCAACTGTCCCTCCTTCAGGCTCTTGGCAGCTAACACAGGTTGTACCATAGATTGGTCGGTACACCAGAACCAGATGCCCATCACCGGATAACCGAGTACGATAGGCAACCACGGGAAGTCCACGTCGCTGTTGGGGCGGAACAAGTTCCAGTAGTCCTTGGGCACATTGGCAACCAAACCGTCCACGCCCCCTACTTTATAGAGACCTACGATAACGAGTGTTGCCGACACGAAGATGAGCAGCAGCATCTGGAACACATTGGTATAAGCCACAGCCTTCAGTCCTCCCGCCACGGTGAAGAAGGCGGAAATGACCAACAAGATGAGAGCCGACTCCCACATAGGGATGTCGAACAGCTGACGGATGAGGATGCCACCGGCAAACAGGGTGAGTGCCAACCACGAGATGAGGATGGTGACGATGGTGTACCACGCCAGAATGTTACGGGTGGACTGACCGAAGCGGTGTCCCATGAATTCGGGCAGCGTGGTGACCTTGGAGCCCAGGTAGCGCGGGGCAAAAACGAACGCCAAGAGGAAGATGAACACGAAGGCGTACCAAGCGTAGTTACCGGATACGATACCGGTGGTGAATCCTGCGCTGGCACTGGCGATCAGCATAGAGGGGCCTACGTTGGTGCCCCACATGGAGAAACCGATGTGGTGCCACTTGAGAGAGTTCTCAGCCATGAAGAGGCTACTCCCCTTCTTGCGTTTCATACTGGCCCAGATGCCGATACCCATCAGGAGGACGAAGTAGGTTATCAGTATGCCCCAGTCCAAAGAATCTAATGAAATGTTTTGCATGTTATTGTAGATTTATTTTAAGGTTAAACTTTATCAGACACACCACACCGACGGAGCAACGTCGGCACCCGCCGGTGCAGCGGGGCTGAGGAATAATCAATGTTGACCGATGAGCTGTTTGGCCACGGTCACCGCGGAATTGGCGTTGTCGCTATAGCCGTCCGCACCTATCTCGGTAGCGAAACCTTGACTGACGGGAGCACCGCCTACCATCACCTTCACTTGGTCGCGTATGCCCGCGGCCTCTAGGGCTTTGATGACTTCGGGCATGTAGGTCATGGTGGTGGTGAGCAAGGCACTCATGCAGAGGATGTCCGCATGGTTGGTCTTCACAGCTTCCACAAACTTCTCAGCCGACACGTCAATGCCGACGTTTATCACTTCGAATCCACAACCTTCCAGCATGGAGGCCACCAGGTTCTTGCCGATGTCGTGGAGGTCGCCCTTCACGGTGCCTATCACCACTTTGCCCAGCGTCACCGAGGCGTTGCCTTGCAACAGGGGCTTCAGCAACTCCAGCGCGCCTTTCATGGCACGACCAGCCATCAGCAGTTGGGGCACAAAGGCCTTGCCGTCCTGAAAGCGTTGGCCCACCTCGCCCATGGCCTTCACCATGTAGTCGTTGATGATCACTTGCGGTTCCACTCCTTCGGCCACTGCTTCCTTGGTCACTTCCACAGCGGGTTCCAGTTTGCCCGCCACGATTGCATCATACAATTTATTTAACTCTGCCATAGTTTATCTCTTATCTATATTATATCTTATCTATATTATATATGTATATCTAGTGTCATCTGTATTTCTCGACAATGCGCATAGCCTGCTCCACCTCGGCCTCGTTGTGGAAGTCCATGCTGAGCAGCATGCCGTCGGCACCCACATTGTCGAGCAGCGGCTCCAGTTCGGGCAGGGTTATCCAGTTGGCCTGCACCGACTTGCCGCCGGCAAGTATGCGTTTGTAGAGGTCGTACCACTTGGGGTCGCCACCTTGCGGCTCGCCCACACCGGGGGTCCACTGTATGGCGTTCAGCTCGTCAATCTCCAGCAAAGCGTCGAGATGACGGATGGCTCCTACACCATCGAGATGGTAGAGGGTGTAGTCTATCTTCTGGCACTGCTCGCGGATGTAGGGCTGCACAAAGCGGCGGTAGTCCTCCTCGCTAATCATGATGGAGATGTCGCTCTGCAGCTTACTCACCGTGCCCGGTCCCCAGATGGAGAAGTAGCAGAAGGCCATGCCGTCGTCCTCGCGGATGATGTCGTAGAGTTCGTTGAACACGCGGAAGTAGATTTCGTTGATCTGCTTCAGCTGGCGGTCCAGCTTCTCGGGGTCCATCACGGTGTCCATCAGCACAGTATCCGTGCCGTGGATGGCCGCCAACACGTCGAGACCTTCCATGAGGTCGGGCATACCCACGTAATAGTTGCCGCCGGCCAGCTTCTTGCAGTTGGTGAGCAAATCCTTGTGGAGCTTCCATGCCGCGTTCTCGGGATCGAACACGATGTCGTCCTTGGGCGACGGGTCGGGGTGAATCCAGATGGTGTCCTCACCGCCTTCGAACACACCGCCCAGTATGGCTGCCAGTGAGCCGGGGCCCAGTTGGGTGTTCGCCACGGCGGGGATGTCGGCCATCAGTGAGCTGTGGGCCACGTACCAGTTGAGCTGACGGGCACGCCACTCGGGGTCGAACCAGCGTTGGTTCAGGTCCTTCGGTGCTTCGGGGGCAGGCACATCGGCATGGGGCTTCACGCCCTCCTGGAAGTGCTCCCACATAGTGAGCACGATGCCTTTATGATTCCACCAGTCAATATATCGTTGTTTACTCTCTTCCCAATTTGGTTTCCAGGTTTTCATATCGTTCTATATTTTAGCTATTTATTTCCAGATTCCTTTGAAGTTGTCGTCGATGTGCAACGGCTCGGTCTTAGTCAGGTCCATCTCGTCGGTGCAGTCCACGTCCTTATTATATAAAGGTATGCAAGCGCCCTCCTTCACGAAGACGGGCATCTCGTCCAGCGGCACCTCGAAATCGTTGAGCCACTGACCACCCTCGTAGTGTTTGCCGGTGAAGAAGTTCATCCACTTGCCAGCAGGCAGGTAGACATCGCGGCGGTTGTCACTGTTCATCACCGGTGCCACCAAGAAGTCGTCGCCGAAGTAATACTCATCGTCGATGTGCCAGCAGAGCTTGTCCTCGGGGTGATGCATCACCAACGCGCGCAGCACGGGATAACCAGTCTGTGTGGACTTGCGACTCTGCTCCACGATATAGGGGATGAGTTTGTAGCGCAACTTCCACCACTTCTTCACCATTGGGGCGATGGCGGGATAGTGCCAAGGTTCGCGTTTGTTGGTGCCGTGGTAGCGGATGTGCGACGAGAAGACGCCGAACTGGGTCCAGCGCATGTAGACGTCGTCCGCCACGATGGAGTTCATGAAGTTGGGCAAGGTGTGGAAGCCCGGCACGTCGTGACTCCAGAATGCGAAGCCGGAGAGGCCGAAGTGGATGCCGCCCTTGAGCGAGCCCGCCATGCCGTCCCACGAGCTGCACGAGTCGCCGCCCCAGTGCAACGGATAGCGCTGGCAGCCGGCCCATGCAGAGCGTGCCCACACGATGCCGTCACCGGTCACCTCCTTGGTAATCTCGTAGGCGGCTTTCTGGTAGAGCAGCGCATAGAGGTTGTTGAGCAGTTCGGGTTTCATACCTTTATATATAGCATCCATGTGGATGTTCTCGCCAAAGTCGGTCTTGATGCAGGCCACGCCCATGTCCAGCAGATTCTTCAACAGCCCCTTGTACCACTCGGTGGCCTTGGGATAGGTGAAGTCGATGGTGCCGGCATAGTCCAACGCTGAGAAGTTCGACCCTTCGGAGGCTTGTTTCTTGGTGAGCGGGGCGATGTAGTCGTTCTTGCGCGCTTCGTCAATCTGCTCGGCATCCTCGGCCACGTAGGGCAGCTGCCACAGCGACACGCGGTAACCCTGACGGCGCAGGCCACGGATGAACCGCTCGGGGTCGGGGAAGCGCTTCTCGTTGAACTTCCACTCGCAGAGCCAGTCGGTGCGGAACCATCCGGTGTCCAGATGGATGACGTCACAAGGATAGTGTTCGCGTCGCATGCGGTCGCATATCTCCTGCACCTCGTCGGCACTGAAGTAGGTCATGCGGCTCATCCACACGCCGAAGCTCCAGAGCGGCGGCATGGATGGATAGCCCGTGAGTTCGCGATAGCCACGCAGAATCTCCTCCAGCGAGTCGCCGGCAATGACGAACACGTCGAGCATGGCCTGGTCGCTCAGGAACTCCACCGAGCGGGTGGAGACATCCGCCAGCGACAGTTTGCTGTGGGCGCAGGTGTGGTAGAAGGTACCGTACATGCGGCTGGATATATAAAAAGGTATGTTCTTATAGGTACGGCGGTTGTTCACGCCCTGTCCGTCCTGGTTCTTCAGGAAGAAGGTGTGTCCGCTGAGGTCCATCTTGGCAAAGCGCTCGCCGGTGCCGGCGAAGCACTCGTCGGCCTTGCACTCGAAGGAGATGGTGGCCCGCTCTTTCTGTCCGTCCTTCATACAGTAAGCCAGCGGCAGACCGTCGTAGCGGGGTGGCGAGAAGTGGTCGTAGGCGGAGAGACGAATCTCCTTCTTCCCGTCGGGATAGAGGCGAAGGTCCAGCGTCTCCTGCGGGTCGGGCAAGAGGGCGCTCCAGCGGTCGAGCACGGGCTCCTTCACGTTGATGACCGCGCGGCGCACGCCGTCGGCGGACTTGATGGTGTAGAGTCCGTCGGCCTCCTCCACGTGCAAGGGTATCTGCTTCACCTCGTTGCCGAAGCAGAGCATCTCCGACTGGTCGGTCAGCTCACACTCGCCGAATCCGGCGAACAGACGGATAATCTTGTTGCTATACTGACGGATGAGTAATGTATAGGACTCACGTGGCGTGTCGGTGTCGGCAGCCATGTCATTGGCTAGTTTCTGTTTTTGGAATGGTACAGTCACCAGGATGTCGCCCTCGTGCTCCACCACGGCTGTGGGTTTGCAAGCCTTCCACAGCGCCTCGTCCTTGCTGAGGTTGATGTCGAAGTCGAGGAAATCGAACAGATGATAATTAGTTGGTTTCATTTATATAGCATTAGGTTTTGATATTTCGTGTCTCATTCGCGCACGGGCTTTGTCAGTCCGGCGGTCTCCTTGATGTGTTGGTCCGCTGTAGGGCCATTGTTACGCCACACATTGTTGGGGCCTGGTTGGTTGCTGTCGAACTTGGCCTCGGGGCACCAGTTGTTCTCCACCGTGTAGCCGTCCGTGGCCTCGTCGAAGTAGATGTAGAAGGCGCGGTAGTTGGTGGCGTAGGGAGCGTCGGTGAGTTCCTCGATGCGATTGGCTACCATGGCCGACCCGGGTTGGTTGGAGAGAGTGTAGAGTCCGCCGGCATCGTAGTTGCGGCGAGCGAAGTGGTGCACATAGTTGGCCTCGATGCGGTTGTTGCGCATACCGCTCTCGAGCAGTGTCCATCCCCACCCCACACAGATGCCGGAGTAGTTGAGGTGGCACACCTCGTTGTGCGAGATGGTGACGTCGCGCACGTAGCCGGCGCCGATGCCCACGCAGCCCCAGTCCTCGTTGGTCACCTCGGTGATGAGGTTGTTATAGATGAAAAGGCCGGAGCAGAGTTCTTCTTCGTTAACCGGTTTGAAGGGGACATGCGTCTCGAACCCTCCATCGGGGAAGGTTCCCATCTGCAGGGCCGTGCCGCCGATGTCGGTAAAGCGGCAATCGGTCACCTCGGAGTGGCTGACGGCCCACTCATAGTCGAGCCCTGTAGCGCCCAGATGGCGGAAGATGCATCCTTTGAAGTCGATATGTTGTCCACCGCGCACCCGTACGGCTGTCTCGGGGCGGGCTATCCATGCCTGGTTCTCGAGGGCGGCTTTCTCCGGCAGTCCAGGTATCTGCAGCTTGTAGGCATCCAGCAGACGGAAGCCTCCCTGCAGGGTAACGTGCCCTTCGTGTGATGGACGGTTCCATGCCGCATGCTCAAAGTTGACGTTGCGGAACTGGATGTACTGCACAGGACGTTCGAGCGATCCGTTGACGTCGGCCAACAGCTCCAAGGCTGGAGCGATGGCTTCCACTGTATTCAGATTCTCACCCTCACGTGGATAGTAGTATATCTTGCCCGAGGGATACTCCTGGAACCATTCGCCCGGTTCATCCACCAACTCCAACGCATTGGTAAGACAGAAGGAAGAGTTGCCTCGCTCCTCGCCTATCACCGGCTGTGGCCAAGGGTGGGCAAACTCGAGGTGACTCTCGGGATTGTGGAACCGTACGACAGTCTGGTCGCCTTGTATGTCAAGACTTTTCACGCGCAGGATGGCTATGGCCCAACGTTGGTGAACAATCATCTCCAGCTGACGGGCATTCTCCAGTCCCTTGATGCCGGGCGTGGGGATGGTGATGGTCTCATGCTCCTTGTCGAAAGCAATCATGCGTTGCATGGTGCCGTCTGGAAACTGCGAGGCACGTTGCGCCTTCTGTCCGTTGACCCATAACTGACGGAAGTCCAGGTAGCGGTTGCCCACCATAGGCGCGTCGGCACACCAGAGTTTACCTTTATATTTCTTCCATCCCGTTATCTGCCGACCGCCACTGATGGTGGCCTGTGCCCCGTCAACAGCCTGAATGATGGTGGGAGAATCCGCTGTGCCGCTATCCTCGGGACGGAGGAAGAGGGTCTCGCCCTGGTAGTAGACACCGTCTTGCAACAGGATGCGGATGCCTCCTGCCGTACGCGCGTCGTGTAGCCGACGCCACTCGCGTGCCTGCTTCACCGCCTGTCGAATAGTCTTCAAGGGAGCATTTTCGGTTCCTTGCGCTGTGTCATTGCCTGTCGGGGCGACCCATATGTCGCCTGCAAATAAGAGAGATGCACCTCCAAAGAGTGAGGCCGCGATGGTAAGAAATTTCTTCATGTTCAAAATGGTATATAGATCAACCGAAAAGGTTCGGACATGCAAATATAGAAAACATCTTTGGAATTCGTGAGGAAAAGGTCATCAATATTGCTAAAATAACTAATTTTGTCAGCGAATCACAAACGACGACAATGAAGAAGATCATTCTCATAACGGGCGGACAGCGCTCGGGCAAGAGCACACGGGCCGAGGAGATGGCGCTCGCACTGACGGACCGACCGGTGTATGTGGCCACGGCGCGCATCTGGGACGAGGAGTTTCGGCAACGGGTGGAGCGGCACCAACAACGGCGCGGACCGCAGTGGACCAACATCGAGGAGGAGAAGGAGCTGAGCCGACACGACCTCCGTGGACGGGTGGCGGTGGTGGATTGCATCACGCTGTGGTGCACCAACTACTTCTTCGACCTGCAGTCCAACGTGCAGGCCGCACTGGTAGCGGTGGAGAAGGAGTTCGACGCATTCACCGACCAGGACGCGACCTTCATCTTCGTTACCAACGAGATAGGTCTGGGCGGCGTGTCGGAGAACGAACTGCAACGCCGCTTCACCGATCTGCAGGGGTGGTTCAACCAATATGTGGCGGCACGTGCCGACGAGGTGTACCTGATGGTATGCGGCATTGCCACCCGAATCAAATGACTATCTAACGAGAAAGATTACCATGAGACAATTTCATATCACCGTTCCCGACGGCGCAATGGAACCGCTGCTGAGGGACAAGATAAACAACCTGACGAAACCGCTTGGCGCACTGGGACGACTGGAAGAGCTGGCTCTGCAAGTGGGACTGATACAACAGACACTGACCCCTACCCTGCGCAATCCGCAGAACATCCTGTTCGCTGCCGACCACGGCATTGTGGACGAGGGCGTGAGCAAGTCGCCCAAAGAAATCACGTGGCAACAGCTGAGCCACTTCCTCAAGGGAGGCGCGGGCATCACGTTCCTCTGCCGCCAGCACGGCTTCCGGCTGAAGTTGGTGGATGCCGGAGTGGACTACGACCTTCCTTACGAGAAAGGCATCATCAACATGAAGGTGCGCAAGGGCACACGCAACTATCTGCACGAGGCCGCCATGACGCAGGAGGAGCTGGAACTCTGCATCGAAAGGGGTGCGCAGGTGGTGCGCGACAGTCACGCCGAAGGTTGCAACATCGTCAGCTTTGGCGAGATGGGCATCGGCAACACCTCGTCGTCCTCGCTGTGGATGCATGCCTTCACCGGAATACCGCTGAATGATTGTGTGGGTGCCGGCAGCGGACTCGACGACGAAGGGGTGCGCCACAAGTACGATGTGCTGCAGCGCAGTTGGGACCACTACCGGGGCGACCATTCGGCGACGGACATCATACGCTACTTCGGTGGTTACGAGATGGTGATGGCCGTGGGTGCCATGCTGCAAGCCGCTGAGTTGCGGATGGTGATTCTGGTGGACGGATTCATCATGACCAACTGCATGTTGGCCGCCCGCGAGCTTTACCCCACAGTGACACACTACGCTATATATGGGCATCAAGGTGACGAGTCGGGCCACAAGGCGGTGTTGGATGCCCTGCAGGCAAAGCCGTTGCTCAACCTGGGACTACGGTTGGGCGAAGGTTCGGGTGCGGTCTGTGCCTACCCCATCGTGGAGAGTGCCGTGAGGATGATCAACGAGATGGACAGCTTCCAGTCTGCCTCCATAACCAAATATTTCGAATGACGATGAACACGCTGTTGGCCGCATTGATGTTTTTCACCCGTCTGCCCTTGTGGCGCATACGACAGGTGCCAAGCGAGAGTTTCAAGTCTGTGGTGAACGCATGGCCTTTCGTTGGATGGCTCACGGGAGGCGTGATGGTGGGTATCTACTGGCTCACAGTGCCTATGCTACCTATCATGACGGCCGTGGTGCTTACCTTGTGCGGACGGCTGTTGCTGACAGGGGCGCTGCACGAGGACGGGTTGGCCGACTTCTGCGACGGGTTTGGCGGAGGCACAGATAGGGAACGGACATTGGCCATCATGAAGGACTCGCACATAGGCAGTTATGGAGTCATCGGACTCATCTGTTATTTCCTGTTCTTCGCATCGATGATTTGCAGTCTTCCCTTCCATCTGGCGTGCATAGCGCTGATAGCCGGCGACACATGGGCGAAGTTTGTAGTCTCCAATCTGGTGAACCTGCTCCCCTACGCCCGCAAGGTGGAAGAGAGCAAAGCCGGCGTGGTGTACAACCGCATGCGTCCGCTTCAATTTGTGATAGCTTTGGTAGGCGGAGCGTTTTGGGGCATCTGGTTGCTGCCCGACTATTGGTTGGCATTCCTGCTCCCGGTAGTGGTGTTTCTCCTGTTGGTGACGTTGATGCGCAAGCGCATCCAGGGTTACACGGGCGACTGTTGCGGTGCCACCTTCCTGCTTTGTGAGTTGGCTTTCTGGGCAGGCATCTGCGCCACGTACTATGGTGCAGTGTAAATTATGCAAAATCTATTGTCGTGATTTTTTAATTGACTACCTTTGGCCCGTTGAATACAACAATACGTAAACAAGACAATGGCACAGAAATTCTATAAAGCAAGCAATGGTAACCCACACCTCACACTGTCGGACCGTCCGGGGAAGGTGACGGAGAGCCTCATTGTGGAGAATATCGGCCGTATGATGGCCATGGACGACGATGCGGAAGAGAAACCTTGGACAGAGATGAGAAAGGACGTGATGCAATTCTTCCAACGCAACCTGGACCAGATACTGGAGATGGCGCACCTGCACGAGGAGCTGGTGGAGATATCCGAAGAGGAGGCCGATGAGATACAAAACTTCACATTCGAGGAATGGGTGGCTTGGGAGTTGGACGAGACGGACTTCACTTAGGCCGTCCATAGTGACAACAGTCGGCGGCGACAACGGAGCGAACGCTAATACATACATCGCTATCGTTCACCAGAGCAAAGCGCCTACAATAATCAGCAACACTGCCAATGCCTCCGCACAGAGGTTGACACGCACGGCAAGTTCCATGTCGGCGGTAGTAAGTTCACGATGGTTATCCCCAATGTAGGGTTTCCACACCTCCTTGCCAAAGTAAGTGTGCGGACCGCCAAAGCGACAGTCGAGGATACCCGCCAAAGCCGACTCGGGATAACCGGAGTTGGGACTCGCGTGAGCCTTGCCATAGCGACGGACAAAACTGGACAGCCGCGGACGACCTGCCACGAGAATCATCAGCAAGGCCGTCAACCGAGCGGGAATGTAATTGGCCACATCGTCGATGTGGGCTGCCCAACAGCCGAACTGTCCGTACCGTTCGTTGCGATAACCTATCATGGAATCGAGTGTGTTCACCATCTTATAGGCCAACATTCCCTCCACACCCAACACGGCATACCAAAACAGCGGGGCGATGACCCCATCGCTCAAGTTCTCGGCCAAGGTCTCGAGGGCCGCCGTACGCACCTCTTGTGCTGACAGACTGGAAGTGTCGCGGCCTACGATGCGTGCCACCTGCTTGCGCCCATCCTCCACCGAACGGTCCACCGCCCGGAATACCATGCGTACCTCACGAGCCAATGTGGTGCCTGCTAGGCAATAGAAGATGCCGATGGCGGCAAGGGGCATCACCAACCAGCGTCCTCCTACCCAATCGGCAGCCACTAGCAATCCATGAGCCAACAAGTATACAAAGAGGATGAGAGCCACCGCCATCAGCGCGCCATTGCGCCGACGATGCGCGCCATGGTTGAACCGGTGCTCGCCCAAGGCAATCATCCGCCCGAACCATACGACCGGGTGAGGCAACTGCATAGGGTCGCCCAACCACTTGTCGAGCAACCACCCGGCGACCAAGGGGACAATCAGACAGTGGCTATCCATTGATTGATGGCATTTATCAGTTTATTGTTCTCCTCCGGCGTCTGCGTGGCGATGCGGAAAAAGCGATCGTCGAGTCCCTCGAAGTTGGAGGCATCCCTTATCAACAAACCATGCTCCTGCACAAGGTATTCCTTCAGCGCAGCGGCTTTGCCATAGCGCAGACGAGCCAATAGGAAATGGGTGTCGCTAGGCCACACCTCTATCAGTCCGGTGGACGACAAGGCTTGCTGCAACCTCTCCTTCTCACGCAAATAAGCAGCGAGGTCGAACGGCAGATTCATCTTTTGCTTGAGGGCATAGAAGCCGGTGGCGATGGCCAAGGCGTTGACCGACCAAGGCATGCGCCGGAGACGGATTTCCTGAAGCAAACGGTCACTGGCTGTCATATAGCCTAACCGTACCCCAGGGATGCTGTAGTGCTTGGTGAGCGAATGAATCAGTATCACGTTGGGCAACTCCACGGCCTCCTTCACCGAGAAGGTTCGCTTCAAGGTAAACATCTCGTAGGATTGGTCGATGATGAATATCGTCTGCGGATGTCGCTCGATGAGCCACTGTAGCGACTCCCGACTATGCACCTCTCCGGTGGGATTGTTGGGATTGCACAGCCACACCAACCGGGCTTCGGACGGTACCGCGTCAAGTGTGTAGAACGGCAGCACCCGATGGGCATGCATGCGACAGGCGTCGGCATATTCGCTGAAGGTGGGCATCAGCACGGCCGACTTGGCCTCACGGAAGGTTTGGGCTATCATATAGATGGCCTCGGTAGCGCCGTTGGTGACGCAGACGTTGTCCGCACCGATGTGGAAGAAGTCGCCAAAGGCTTTCTCCAGCGAAGTGGGTACCGGTTCGGGGTAGCTAAAGAGTTTGTCGAGCTGGGTCTGAAGGTAAGCCTTCAGTGAGCCAACCTCGGGATAGTTATAGACATTGGAGCTGAAGTTGCCCTCTATCGGTCTTTCGTAGTTGTGTATGTCGTCGCCGTGTCCGTTAATCATTGTCTTGAAGTATGCTATAGAGCCGTAGCAGGTCGATGTGTTTGCGCACGTGGTCTGCCAACAAGTCATATTGTTGTTCTTTATAGGTTTGATAGTCTGTTGCCGTCGCCGCCTGATCCGCCTCCCGCAAGTAGGGAGCGAGCAGGAACTCGATGACCGACGGATTGTCGAGGACGCCGTGTAGATAGGTGCCCATGCAGCGGTCGTCCACCCGATAGCCTTCGGCGGTGCCGTCCGTGAGGTGGTTCAGCGGAGCGTCCGCCGCACCCTCCATCGGCAAGGTACGGCCCATGTGTATCTCGTATCCGTCGCAGAGCGAGCCGGACTGCATGAAGCGGAACTGCACCCGGCGGGTGGTCTTCTCACCGCTCATGGTGGTGACGGTAGGGAGCAACCCCAGACCCGGCAGCGAGGAGATATCCCCTTCCACTCCATCGGGGTCGAGCACCTGCTGTCCCATTATCTGGTAGCCACCGCAGATGCCCAGCACGGTGGCTCCACGCCGGTGAGCCTTCAGTATGGCTTTGGCCGCCCCGTTGCGACGCAACTCGTAGAGGTCGCCCAAGGTGTTCTTGGTGCCGGGGATGAGGATGATGTCCGCCTTCTCCAGTTCTTCGGTATTGTTGGTGTAGAACAGGTGCACCCGCTCGTCCTGCTCCAGTCGGTTGAAGTCGGTGAAGTTGGAGATGTGGCGCAACAGGACGACAGCTATGTTTACCAATCCTTGCTGAGCCTGGAGCGACTTCTGGCGGAGCTCCACCGAGTCCTCCTCGTCGATGTGTATACTATTATAATAAGGTATAACTCCCAACACGGGGATGCCGCAGAGTTCCTCCATCATCCGCACGCCTCTCTCGAAGAGGCGCAGGTCGCCCCGAAACTTGTTGATGAGTATGCCCTTTATCCGCTTGCGGTCTTCCTCGTCCTGCAGCATCACCGAACCGTAGACACTGGCGAACACACCACCGCGGTCGATGTCGCCCACCAGGATGACGTCCGCATCGGCATGGCGTGCCATGGACATGTTGACGACGTCCGCCTCCTTCAAGTTTATCTCGGAGATGCTGCCCGCTCCCTCCATCACGATGGGATTGTAGCGCTGACTCAATCGGTCAAAAGCGGCGTTTACCTCCCGACGCAACGCATCCCGGCTACCCTTCTTCAGGTAGTCGTATGCGCTCTGATGGCCTATAGGTTTGCCGTGGAGCACAATCTGCGAGGTATGGTCGGAGTTGGGTTTCAAGAGCAGCGGGTTCATGTCCGTGTGGCAAGGGACACCTGCGGCCTCGGCCTGCACGGCCTGTGCACGGCCTATCTCCAGTCCGTCGGGTGTGACGAAGGAGTTCAACGCCATGTTCTGTGCCTTGAAGGGTGCCGGTCGGTAGCCATCTTGCTTAAAGATACGGCACAACGCTGTGACTATGACGCTTTTGCCCACGTCGCTACCCGTGCCTGCCAACAGTAGTGGATGTAATCTTTTACCATTCATATCAACGGCAAAGGTAGTAAATTCCACGGATTGGTATCCGCAGGCATAGGGAAAGAATAGCAGGGTGACGGACAAAAAAAAACTCCCCGACAACCATTGCGGCCACCGGGGAGCTATCATATAAACATATTCATTATTCCATCAGTTTCTCAATCTCCTTGAACTCAGCTTCCATACCGAGGTTGTAGTAGATGGTGTAGAGACCATTCATCCACAACTCTTTGTTGTCCGGTTTCAAGTCTCTTGCCTTCTCGTAGTAGGGTTTTGCTGACTCATAGTAAGCTTTGATCTTGGCCTGGTCCTCTTTGTACTTCGGATCGTTGAGGTCTGTTGTGGCCTTGCTTCCGTAGTCCAAGCCCTGCTGGCAGTAGCACAGACCGAGGTTAGAGTAAGCCTCTGCGTAAGCGGGGTCTTTGTCGATGGTACGTTTGTAAGCGTCGATGGCCTTCTCGTAGTCCTTCTTGTTCTGATAGAGGTAACCGAGCACGTAGAGCATGAACGGTGTCTCGCCACCCTTCTGAATCATCTGCTCTGTGAACTGAAGTGCCTCGTCGTACTTGCCGGCGTTTGAGTAGTAGTCGATGAGGTTACCAGAGAAGTAAGCGTAGTCGGGGTACTTCTCGATACCCTCCTTCAGGGTGTTCATCCAATTGACTGTGTCACCGAGAGCTTTGTAAGCGGCAGACTGGAACTCCAGAGCGGCCTTACCATTATCCTTGCTCTTAGCGGCAATCGGGGTGAACTGAAGCACTTTCTGGTAGTTAGCCTTCTCTACCTCGGCATTGTCCTTTGACGACTGAGCCATGCGGATGGCAGCCAACGAAGCATAGTATGCTATATCAGGAGCTATGGTATCCGTTACAGCATAGTTTTCTTTCTCCAACAGAGGGCTGTTGGCAGAGTTGAGGTACATAGCGAAGAACTTGTAAGCGTCGGCATCGTTACCCTGATTGAAGAGGTACACACCACCGTTAATCAAGTTCGGACGATCCATCTTCATAGACTCACCGTTGGCCTTGCGGTATCTGAGCTTCACTTTACCTTTAGCGTCGGGGATTTGCTCCAGTTTGTCGCACTCTGTGAAGAACTCGAACATCTTGTAGATGCTGTTGTACATCTTCATAGTATCAAAGGGTTGTTTCAGATAGCCCTTTGTGTTCTCCTCCTCGCTGATCTTCTTCTGGATGTATCCAGCTACGTTCCAAGTGCTGGCATCTTTCTTCATGGTCTCATCAGTCAAAGCTTGATTGATAAGTTTCTCAGCCTGGTCGAACTTCTTACTGTCGGCCAATGACTTTGCTTCCTTAACGGTCTTCACCTGTGCCGTAGCGAAACAGGAGACTGTCAAGAGCGCTGCTACGAATAAACCTTTTTTCATGTTCTTGCGAATTAAAAGTTACTAATTGTGTATATGTTATTCATTATTATTCTCTGTCGGAGCGCCTTCTGCCGGTGCCTCTTCTGTCAGGGTCTCTTCCTCCTCGGTCTCGGAACTTACCTTACATACCGAAGCGATGCGGTCGTTTCGCTTCTCGAGGTTGATGAGGCGTACGCCCTGTGTGGCACGTCCCATGACGCGGACATCGCTCACCTTCAGACGGATGGTGATGCCGGACTTGTTGATAATCATCAGGTCGTTGTCGTCCGTCACCGATTTGATAGCTACCAATTTGCCCGTCTTGTCGGTGATATTGAGGGTCTTCACTCCCTTACCACCACGGTTGGTCACACGGTAGTCCTCGATGTCGGTGCGCTTGCCGTAGCCTTGCTCAGATACCACCATCACGGTCTCGGCCTCCTTGTCCTTGATGCAAACCATGCCGATGACTTCGTCGCCACAGTTCTCGTCGAGGGTCATACCCTTCACACCGGTTGCCGTACGTCCCATCTCGCGTACCTTGCTCTCGTGGAAGCGGATGGCGCGTCCATTGCGGTTGGCGAGGATAATCTCGTTGTCGCCGTTGGTCAGTCTCACGGCAATCACCTTGTCGTCCTCACGTATGGTGATGGCGTTCACACCGTTTTGGCGCGGACGGGAGTATTGCTCGAGCAGTGTCTTCTTCACCACACCGTTCTTGGTGCAGAATATCAAGTAGTGGCTGTTGATGAACTCAGCGTCGGTGAGGGTCTCCACGCGGATGAAGGCGTTGACAGCATCGCCCGACTCAATGTTGAGCAGGTTCTGGATGGCACGTCCCTTGGCGTTCTTGGTTCCCTCGGGTATCTCGTACACCTTCAGCCAGTAGCAGCGTCCCTTCTGGGTGAAGAAGAGCATGGTGTTGTGCATCGTGGCCGGATAGATGTACTCCACAAAATCGGCGTCGCGCGTCTCGGTACCCTTGGCACCTACGCCGCCTTTCTTCTGTTGGCGGAACTCGCTGAGCGGAGTGCGCTTGATGTAACCCAAGTGAGAGATAGTGATCACCATCTCGTCGTTGGCATAGAAGTCTTCGGGGTTGAACTCCTCGGATGAGTATACAATTTGAGAACGTCTCTCGTCGCCGTACTTCTCTTTTACCTCTATCAGCTCGTCCTTGATAACCTGCTTGCAAAGCTCGTCGTCGGCAAGTATCTTCTCCAGGTAAGCGATTTGCTTCTCTATCTCCTCGTACTCGGCGTGCAACTTGTCCTGCATCAGACCGGTCAGCTGTCCGAGGCGCATGTCCACGATGGCTTTTGCCTGAACGTCCGACAAGTTGAAACGATTCATCAAGTTCTCGATGGCCTCGGCCGGTGTCTTGGCGGCGCGGATGATGTGTACCACCTCGTCGATGTTGTCCGACGCGATGATTAGACCTTCGAGGATGTGAGCTCTCTCGCGTGCCTTTTTCAGGTCGAACTGTGTGCGGCGAATCACCACCTCGTGACGGTGCTCCACGAAATACTGGATGCACTCCTTCAGGCTGAGGCTCTTCGGACGGCCATGCACCAGAGCGATGGTGTTGACACTGAATGAGCTCTGCAGCGCCGTCATCTTATAGAGTTTGTTGAGCACCACGCTGGCGTTGGCATCGCGTTTCACATCCACCACGATGCGCATACCCTCGCGATCGGACTCATCATTGGCGTTGGAGATGCCGTCAATCTTCTTTTCGTTCACCAGGTCGGCAATGTTCTTGATAAGCTCGGCCTTGTTGACATTGTAAGGTATTTCGGTGACGACAATCTTGTCGTGTGTAGGACCAGACTCAATCTCTGCCTTGGCGCGCATCACCACGCGGCCGCGACCGGTCTCGTATGCCTCGCGCACACCTTTTATACCATATATATATGCACCCGTCGGAAAATCGGGGGCTTTGACGTACTGCATCAGCTCGTCCAGTGTGATGTCGTTGTTGTCGATGTAGGCCACGCAGGCGTCTATCACCTCGCCCAGGTTGTGTGTGGGGATGTTTGTGGCCATACCTACGGCGATACCGGAGGCTCCGTTCACCAACAGGTTAGGAATGCGGGTAGGCATCACGGTAGGTTCCTGCAGGGTGTCGTCGAAGTTGTTTTGGAAATCCACAGTCTCTTTGTAGAGGTCCTGCATCATCTCCTCGCCCACCTTCTTCAGACGCGCCTCGGTGTAACGCATGGCGGCAGGACTGTCGCCGTCGACGGAACCGTAGTTTCCCTGTCCGTCGACCAAGGGATAACGCATACACCAGTCTTGAGCCATTCTTACCAAGGCTCCATATACTGAAGAATCGCCGTGTGGGTGATACTTACCAAGCACTTCACCGACAATTCTGGCAGATTTCTTATAAGGTTTATCGGAGGTGTTTCCCAATTCCATCATACCGTACAGAATACGTCTCTGAACCGGCTTAAAACCATCACGAACATCAGGAAGTGCACGTGCAACGATCACTGACATGGAGTAGTCGATGTACGATGTCTTCATCTCCTCTTCGAGGTTGATTTTTATAATCCTATCTTGTTCAAGCATTTAGAATATATATTAATGTGTATTTTTCTCGTCGATAAAAATCACGCTAAAGTAC
>CAVFUK010000027.1:0-15086 GCA_963625535.1 Anaerovoracaceae bacterium
GGGTGAGGTTCGTTTCGCATCCGTGATGAAGCAGTATCCTAACGAGGCTGCCGACCTCTTCAACGCTTGCGAGGAGATGGCCAAGAAGCGCTACCAGAGCTACGTACGTATGACCAAGATGGACTGGAGCGAATAATTCCGGTTCGGTTCATATAAACACACCTTTTGTATTGGAGTGGGTGCAGGGATTAGTCCTGCATCCACTTTCTTTTTTCATATCCGTCGTGGTTTTTCGCGGAAGTTCTTATCTTTGCGCACGAAGGCTTATGAGTTACAAACTGGTTGCATACCGCAGAAGCGAGGACATCCCTCCCCGACGGGAGACGGACCTCTTCCATTCCACGGCGCTCTTCAAGGTCTATGAGCAGACGTCGGGCTATCACCCCATCCTCATCGAGGTGTCCGACGGCGACCTCCCCTTGGCGCGGCTGCTGGCCGTGGTGCGCCGCAGTGTGCGCCTCTTCCCTCCCTCCATCATCAAGCGCTGCGAGGTCTATGGCTTCGGGGAGTATTACTTTGCGGAGTCGGCGGACGGCGTGAGGTCCACTGACGGGAAAGAGCGGGATGACGACGTTCCGGAGGCTGAAGGTGCTCTGAAAGCCGACGACGCTCCGAGGTCCAACGACAATACAAGGTTCTACGAAAATATAGGGTCCGGCGAAGACCCGAAGTTGGAATCGGGAACTACAAATTACAGCAAGGAGGAGATTTTCAACCAGATGCTCACGTTCCTCACGCGGCGTATGCTCAGGCGCTGCTTCCTCATCGAGTTCCGCAACCTGGACAATGCCCTCTTCGCCTACAACAGCTTCCGCCAGTGCGGCTACTTCCCCATCAACTGGCTGCGCATCCACAACTCGCTCCACAGCAAGGCGCCCTACGACAGGCTCAGCCCCTCGCGCCGCCGGCAGATTACGCAGGCGCTGCGCAGCGGCGCCACCATAGCCACCGCCGAGACCGAGGAGGAGGTGCGCACCCTGGGCCGTCTGCTCAGGCGCCACTACGCCTCGCAGATACGCAAACACTTCCCTGGGCTCAGCTTCTTCCCCCAGCTGCTCCGTCAGCAGACCGAGCGCGAGACAGGCAATATCTTCGTGGTGAAGTACAAGGGTCGCATCATCGGCGGCTCGGTCTGCCTCTATTCGGGCGACAACGCCTATCTGCTCTTCTCCGGCGGCCTGCGCAAGAGCCACCCCAAGCAATATCCCGGTGTGTTGGCTGTGTGGGCAGCCCTCTCCTACGCCTACGACCACGGCTACCACCACATGGAGTTCATGGACGTGGGCCTCCCCTTCAAGCGCCATGGCTACCGCGACTTCCTGCTCCGCTTCGGTGGCGCGCAGTACAGCACTCGCCGCTGGTTCCGCTTCCGCTGGTCGTGGCTCAACCGGCTGCTGACGTACTTCTACATCTAGTGGGATTCCCCCTCGGACCGTCCAAGGACCTCTTCCTAAGATTTCTTTCGATTCAAGTCGCTTCAGCGTTATTCCACCCTCGTGAAGAAACAGCGTGGATTCCCAACTTTGGGGGCTTTCCGACCGAGAGTTTTATACTTTCAATCTTTTCGCTTCAGCGTTATTCCCCCCCTCGTGAAGAAACAGCGTGGCTTCCAACTTTGGGACTTTCCAACCAATCGCGCCTTTCTGCTTGGACGCTAAAGTCAGAGTTTTCGGGCTAACTTCCCGTAGCCTCCTCAGCGACAGACAGTCAGTCCTTGCGGCTTCGCCATTCCGTGGGAGTGGCTCCATACTTCGCCTTGAAGCACTTGCTGAAATAGTGCGAGTCGGGGATGCCTATCTGATAGGAGATGTCGGCGATGCTCATCTCTGTGCGGGAGAGCAACTCCGAGGCACGCTGCAGCCGCATGAACTTCAGATAGTCATTCGGGCCGATGCCCACCAAGGCCTTCACCTTCTTGAAGTAGACCGACCGACTCATTCCCATCATCTTCGCCACATCGTCCACCGACAGGTCGTCTTTGCTGAGGTTCTCCTCCAGCAGGCTGGTGAGTTTGTCCAGAAACAGTCGGTTGGCATCGACGGCAACGCCCGGAATGCCTGTCGGCTCATCGGCGGCAGCCGTTCCGCTGTCGTCCGTTCGCTTGTCGATGTACTTGTCCATATACGCCTTTTGGAGGGTGCGGCGCATGGTTATCAGGTTCGCAATGCGCGCCCTCAGTACCTCCGCGCTGAAGGGCTTCTCTATGTAAGCGTCCACTCCGGTGCGTAGGCCTTTGATGATGGAGTCCTCATCCGTGCGGGCAGACAGGATGATGATGGGGATGTGGCTCACGGTCACATCGCTCCGCAGACGTTCGGCCATCTCCAGTCCGTCCATCTCCGGCATCATGTAGTCGGAGATGATGATGTCGGGCTGTGCGGCACAGGCCTTCTCCAGGCCCTCCTTGCCGTTCGCCGCCTCCATCAGCTGATACTCCTGGCGCAGGATGAGACAGATGAACCGCCGCATGTCGGCATTGTCCTCCACCACCAGTATGGTCTCCCGCCGTTGGAAGCCCTGTTCCTCACCCTCTGCCAGGGGAACCACGCCGCTTATGGAGGAGGGTTCCGTCGCCTCACCTTCCATGCGATAGTCCACATCGTGCACTGTGGGGCGTGCGCTGTCGGTCAGTATGTAGTCCGCATGGATGTCCTTTCCGGGTTCGTTCACCGGCAGGTCCACGATGAACGCACTGCCCTTGCCCACCTCACTCTCCACACGGATGGTGCCATGGTGCAGCTCCACCAGCTCCTTTGTCAGCGCCAGACCGATGCCGGTGTGGGGGTGAGCGGACTGACTGCCATCGTTGTCGGAGTCGAACAGGCGGAATATCGTCTTCGTCCTTTCGGGTTCGATGCCCTTGCCCTCATCGGCCACCGTCAGCCTCACGCCGCGCGAGGTACGCTCCGTGGTGACGGTGATGCCTTTGCCCGATGGTGTGAAGCGGAAGGCGTTGGACAGCAGGTTGAACACGATCTTGTCCACCTTTTCCGTGTCGGCCCAGATGAAGATGGGGTCGTCGGGACGATTGACTATCAGGCGGATGCCGCGCTCCTTCGCCAGGTTGCGGAAGTTGTCCGCCAGCGAGGCCACTAACTCACAGAGGTCCATCTGCCGCAGGGAGAGCTTCATGTTGCCGCTCTCTATCTTGCGTATGTCGAGTATCTGTGTCACCAGGCGCAGCAGGCGGTTGCTGTTCTCGTTGACCACATGCAGCGTGTCGTGGAGCTCCTCGTCCTTCACCCCCTTGCGCAGCACCTCCTTGATGCTGCCGGAGATGAGCGTCAGCGGTGTGCGTATCTCGTGGGAGATGTTGGTGAAGAACTTCATCTTCAGGTCCGACAGCTCCTGCTCGATGAACACCTTCTGCTTCAGGTTCCAGATGGTGGTGAGTATGTAGGTGGCGCAACAGATGAGCAGCACCACGGTCACCATGTAGAGCGCCCACGCCCATCCCGTCTGCCAGAACGAGGGTTTCACCTCAATCTCTATGGAGCGCAGATTGTCCACCCACACGCCGTCGCTGTTGGTGGAGCGCACCTTCAGTGTGTAGTCCCCTGGCGGCAGGTTGTTGTATATGGCGGCGTGGTGGTTGCCTGGCATGTTCCATTCCGCGTCGAAACCCTCCAGCATGTAGGCGTAGCTGATGTTCGACGGATTGCAGTAGTCCAGGGCCGCGAACTCGAGGTTGATGCTGTTCACACCGCTGGCCAGCATTATCCGGTCCGTCTCGTTGAGGTCCTGCCGCAGGATGGCCTTGCCGTCGGCAGCGGGCAGTTGTTCCCTCTGGTCGAGGAAGAGGCGTGTGAAGGCTATCCTCGGCACGAAGTCGCTCACCTGCACGCTGTCGGGATAGAAGTAGACGGCCGCACAGTTGCGCGAGGGGTAGAACAGGCGACCGTCGTGGAGGCGGATGGCCATGCCCTCGTTGATGTCTATCTGCCGACCTAGGACCACCGTGGCAAAGTGCTCGAGGCTGTTGTTCTGGGGTGAGTATCTGACGAATCCGCTCTCGGAGGCGAACCACAGGTACCCACGGTCGTCCTCTTGCACGGAGAAGATGACGTCGCTGCGCAGCCCCTGGGCTGTGGTGTAGGGCACGAATCGCAGACTGTCGCCCTGACAACGCACCGCCCGGCAGAATCCACCGCTGTAGGTGCAGACGTACATGGAGTCCGAGCGGGTGAAGAAGGCCTCCAGCACATCGTTGTGGCTCAGCGAGGTGGCGTCGTCGGCCTGCCGCGCGTAGAGTTTGAAGCGTATGTCCTGCGGGCGCTCGAAATCGTCGCCGAATCTGAGCAACCCCGAGATGGTGCACACCCAGATGTCGCCATGGCTGTCGGCGGTCACCGAGCGCACCTTGCTGAACTTCTCCATCGAATAGTTCACCAGGTCGTTGCGCGCATGGATGAAGCGGAAGGCGTCGTCGTCCAGCCGGGTGTAGCAGAGTCCGCCGCCGAAGGAGCCTATCCACAGGCGGTTGTGGCGGTCTATGCAGAGTGTGAAGATGTCGTTGTGGGGCAGGCTGTAGGGTTTGCCGTCCGCCACGAAATGGCGCACACTGAAGGTGTTGTCCTGCCGTGGTTGCAGCCGGATCAATCCCCTCAGCTTGGTGGCGATCCATATCACGCCATCCTTTTGTTCGGCGAAGGCGTAGGCTCTGCCCACGGGCGTTTTCGAGGTGGGCGACAGGGTCCCTTCGGGCGTGAGGTTGCCCACGAAGCGCAGGTGGCTGTCATACACGCTTATCACCTCGTTCTTGGCTCCCACCCAGATGCGTCCTTTCGAGTCCTGGAACACACCGCGCACATCGTGTGCGCTGCCGTCGGTGGGCTCGGCGCTGAGGGTGCCAAACTGCGGGCGGTTGTAGGTGGCTTTCTGCAGTCCGGTGTACTTGTCGCAAAACCACACGTTGTCTTGGCGGTCCACGAAGAGGGTCACCGCCGTGTTCTCGGCGGTCCAGGTCTCGTGGTATTTCTTGTTGATGACAGGCACCATCGTGCCCGAGCCGCGGTCGTACATGGCCAGGCCGTTGCCCGAAGGCGTGAGCCAGACGTGTCCGTGGGAATCCTCCTCCAGATAGATGCCGTTGATCCACATGGCAGGGTCGTTGCTGAACTCGCCTTGCAGGTAGAAGCACTCCAGCGTCTTCCGCTCCCTGTCATAGCGCATCACGCCGGGCTTGTCGGTGCAGAACCACACGTCGCCGTGGGAGTCCTGCCTCATAGTGGTGAGGCTATTGGAGGGCAACGCGCTGTCCTCTGCCCGGAAGTGTCGCGCTACGGTATAGTCCTGGCGCAGCACGTACAGGCCGTCGCCTTGTGTGGAGCAGAGCAGGCTGCCGTCCGCCAGCGTGGCCACAGAGGTCAGGTCGGCCGTGGTGGGCAACCGCTTCGTCGCCACCTTGCCGTCTTGCAACACGAGGATTTGTCCCTTCGCGCCGCAGAACACCGTCTTGCCTGGGGCAGCGGTCATGTTGGTCACGTTCACCCCTTCCACCACGGGGTTCATCAGTCCCGTGTCGGTGTGGCAGCGCCACAGGCCCTTGGAGGTCAACACCCAAGCCGTGCTGTCGTCGGCCACGTAGGTTTTGTTTATCACACAGTCCTCCGCAGGCACCAGGCTCTCTATGGTGAAGAGCGCGTCCCCCTCGGCCCTTGCCTTAGCGACGACGATGCGTGCGTCCGCCAGCTGCACCATCACGCCTCCCGTGGGCAGCGGTTGCATGGCTTTGGCCACGCCTTCGCGGCTCAGCCCGATGTTCTCTATCTTGTGCGTCCGCTTGTCGAAGCGCGACACCACGCCCGTGTAGCCCAGCATCCAGATGTTGTCGCCGTCCAGACAGATGCGCTCTATGCGGTTGCTCTCCAGCCGTATGCCGTCGCCAGGGCGTGCCTTGAAGTTGGAGAACCGATAGCCGTCGAAGCGGTACAGTCCGTCCCACGTGGCGAACCACATCTGTCCGTCGCCGTCCTGCAGGATGTTCATCACCTCGCGTTGGGCGAAGCCGAGCTCATATTTATAGGAAGTGAATGTATAGTTCGAAAGGTCCACAGCCGTCGCAAGGAGGCTGCAAGTGAGCAGTATAGCAAGTTGTGTCAAACGTTTCAGCATATCATCTCTAGGAATAGGTCGCTAAGATATGGCAAAAACGACAAAGCCCCAAACTTTTCGCGCACCGATGACGCTCCCCCACTGAACGAGAAGGAGCGATGCCGATAGTCGCCTACCCGCATCGCTCCGTAAAAACTAATAGCCTATCTACTTATTATGAATAAAAGTAAAAACGAATCTTTAAGTCATTCGGTGCCCCTCGCTCACTTCAGGTGCTTGTCGAGGAACTCCAGCAGGCGCTGCTGCACCTTGGGGCCGCAGTAGTGTGGCATGTCCCATATCTCGGTCTCCAGCCGGTCGTCGGCCCCCTGGCTCTGCCACACGGCGCGCATCTCGGCAAAGGCCTTGTTCACCGATATGGGCGGGAAGAGCTTGTCCTTGGAGCCGTTGACAAACAGCATCGGCTTGGGGCAGGCTATGGAGGCTATGTGCGGATAGTCCATGTAGCGGCGCATGCCGGGGATGATGTAGCACCACTCCTCGTGCTGCTTCAGTCCGTGCTCGGGGTTCACCTGATACTCGGCGGTGTGCATCCAGCAGATGGAGACTCCCGCCTTCACCTTGTCGGTGAGCGACGCCAGCATCCACGAGCGGTAGCCTCCCATGGAGAATCCCATGCAGCCTATGCGCTCCTTGTCCACCTCGGGCAGCGTGGCCAGGAAGTCCACGGAGTAGACGTCGTCGAAGCTCATCCACGAGCTGATGTTGCGGCCTATCATCAGGAAGTCGCCCACGATGTACTTATACATGTCCCACGTGGTGCCGCCCTTCACTCCGCGGTCGCCCCAGAAGGGAGCGTCGATGCTGAGCACCACGTAGCCCCGCGATGCCAGGTAGTCGCCCACGTACTGTCCGTCGTAGCACTTCACGGCCCACGCGTCGGCGTCGGCCAGTGTGGAGTCCGCCACGGCGAAGGGGCGTATCATCTTCTCCTTGCCTATGGAGAAGTGGCCTCCGTGGTCGTGCAGCAGCACCACCGCGGGGAAGGGGCCCTTGCCGTCGGGGATGAGCTCGTAGGCCTCCACGCGCGAGTATGCGTCGATGTTCAGCGCCATCTTTCGTGCCTTGTAGCCCTTGCGCTGCTCCTCGGCCACCACCTTCATGTCGTAGTCTGTGGCAGGCTTGGGCGGAATCAGCATCTCCTGGCGCAGGCGGTCGCGTGCGGCTGTGCGCCACAGGTCGAACTCGCGTATGTCGCTGCGGCCCCATGCCAAGGGGAAGTCCAGCTCGCGTTGCAGTTCGTCGAGGCAAACGGGATGTTCGCCGTCGAACATGTATCGCGCCACCGCGTCGTCTTGTGCCCTGGCCGTTGTTAGGAAGAGCATGCCGAGGGAGAGCACAAACAGCAGTTTCTTGTTCATCTTCATTCTCATCGTTCGCTTAATGATCCGTTCGCGCTCACGCTCTGCACGGTGTAGGCCGTGTCCGCCACAGCGCCTTTGTATCGGCACTCTTGCGTGATGGCCACCACACGGTCGCCCTGGCTCACCACGTATCCGCGTGCGCCCTCCACGGGCTTCCACCGGAGTGTGGCGCCTTTGCGGGCAACCTCGGGCTTAGCTAGCGCTTTGCAAAGATACGAAGGATTCCAATTATCCGCTCCCGACAGCACGTTTTTTATTGTATAGGTGGCAGCCTCTTCGGCGGTAAGGTGGTTTTTCGCCTTGCCCCAGAGGGTGTCGTTCTGCTCGGTCACCTTGTAATAGGTGTCGATGCGCCGGCTCAGGTCCACGGGGCGGTTGTCGGCATCGGTGGTGTTGTAGTCGGCGAAGACGAGAGGCAGTGTGCCCATGTGGTCGTCCCAGCCTCCCGCAGGTATCGTCACCTCGGCCTTGGTGTCGATGAAGACGGCCTTGGGCTGATGGAGCCACGGACGGCCAAGCCACACCTCCGTCTCCCTAGGGTTGCCGGGAGCGGTGATGGTGGTGTTCTTCAGCACATATCCCCAGGTGGTGCCCTCGAAGTGCTTGGGAGCCACTATCCAACCGCCGCGTTTGGTCACGATGCTGAGGGTGCAATGGTCGAAGTAGACGTTTCCCTGTCCGTAGAGGAAGTCCACGGCGCCCTCTATGTAGCAGTCCTTCACATAGTTGCGTTCGTTCAGTGCGTTGGCGGTGCGGTAGGTGTCCTGAAAGGAGAGCATCGCGCAGCGGTTGACTGTGATGCGGTCCATCTTGGTGTAGAGCGCCAGCGCTTGGGGGCCGTCGTTGTGGCGTGTGCCCCACGAGTTCTCGAAGGTGATGCCCTCCAGATAGACGTCGGTGGCGTGCACCACCACCGTGGCCGCCACGTCCACGGGCGAGGCGTTGGGGCCTCCGCTCACACGGTCGTCGCTGATGCGCACGAGAGCCCTGTGCTGGCCTATCAGGTGCAGGTGGGGTTTGGAAGCGGGGATGTAGACGTGCTCGTGATAGTGGCCTGCCTTTATATATATAATATAAGGTGTAGTCAACGAGTCGGGAGCGGCGTCGATGGCATCCTGCACAGTGGCGTACGACCCTGTGCCGTCCTGGGCTACGACGCAGTGGAACACACATCCGTCATTAGCCCACGAAGGTGCTGCGCCCACGAGGGCTAGCACGAGAAGGAATAAGGAAAATCGTTTCATGGTTATCGATGTTTGGTTACTAATGCAAATGTATCGTCATTCGGACGCGGCGAGGTGTCGATTCCGGTTTATTAGAGGAAAAATTCGGTCAAAGCGCCTCCCCGAGGTGAGGACAACCCGAATCTGACCTTTTTTTCGACTTAAAAAATCGTTTTTTACACTCCAACCTAAGCTTCCATCGGTTACCTTTGTGACTGAGTTCAGTAGCAAACGGACCGCCGACAGGTCTTGTTGAGGCGTAAAACTCTAAAATACTATATACAATAATTATTTTTTCTAACCTAAAATCAATGCTTATGGACAGCAAGCTTAAAAACAGTCTTAGGACATTGTGTCTGCTCTTGATGACCTTGATGGTGCAAGGCGCTTGGGCACAAGTGAAAACCGTAACTGGTACGGTAAGCGATGGAAATGAGCCGCTCATTGGTGTTACCATTCAGGTGAAGGGTAACAACAAGGTCGGTACGGTGACCGATATGGACGGTAAATACTCCATTGAGGTGAACTCCCCGGGAACTATCCTCGTATATTCGTACGTGGGATACGCTACAGTGGAGAAGATGGTGGGACAAAACACCCGCATGAACGTGACCCTGCGTATGGACAACAAGAGCCTCGACGAGGTGGTGGTCGTGGGCTACGGCACGATGAAGAAGAGCGACCTCACCGGCAGTGTGTCGCAACTGAAAGCCGAGAACATCAAGAGCGGCAGCAACCTGTCGGCGCAACAGCTGATGCAGGGTGCCTTCGCCGGTGTCAACATCTCGCAGAACTCCGGTAAGCCCGGCGGCTCCACCACCATCCGTGTGCGTGGAGGTACGTCGGTCAACGCCAACAACGACCCCTTGTACGTGATCGACGGTGTGCCCATCGACGCCACAGCAGGCGCAAGCCACGCCAACATCCGCGCCAACAACGACGACTTCTTCGACCAGGAGGCCGCCAACCCCCTGTCGATGTTGAACCCCAACGACATCGAGAGCATCAACGTGCTGAAGGACGCCTCCGCAACGGCCATCTACGGTAGCCGCGGCGCCAACGGTGTCATCATGATCACCACCAAGAAGGGCAAAGCCGGAGTGCAGCAGCTCAGCTATGGCTACAGCATCGGCTTCAGCACGGCCGCCAAGACGCTCGACATGCTCTCGGGCGACGAATACCGCGAGGCCTGCACCAACCTGGGCCTGCCCCTCAACGACGGCGGCGAGAGCCACAACTGGCAAAAGGAGATCATGCACACCGCCCTGCAGCAGAACCACTACCTGTCGTTCATGAGCGGCGGCGAATACACCAACTACCGCGCCTCGCTCAGCTACAACGACAACGACGGCATCATGCGCGGAGCCGGCACCGAGAGCTACACCGGACGCGTCAACATCAACCACTCCGCCCTCGACGGCAAGCTGAAGATGATCCTCAACATGAACTATAGCGAGACGCACGCCAACCAGGCTCCCACATCCAGCACCGTGGGCAGCGAGATGGGAACCAGCATGCTCTACGAGTCGTACGTCTTCAACCCCACACTGCCGGTCTACACCGCCGACGGCGACTACAACGACGTGCGCCCCTACCGCGTGCAGCCCCTCTCCTACATCGACGAGCTGATAGACAAGCGCAACAACAAGCGCTTCATCGGTAACCTGAAGGCCGAGTGGAACTTCTACAAACCCTTCACCTTCGAGGTGAACCTGGGCTACACCAACAACAGCCAGGACCGCAACGCCTACATCTCCAAGAGCAACCTCCTGGGCGACGGCAACGGCGGCCGCGTGACCGTGCAGCGACTGAAGGACTACTCCAAACTGATGGAGCTGGTGCTGAAGTTCGACAAGCAGTTCGACAAGCACAACGTCAACGCCATGGCAGGTTACTCCTACCAGTACTTCTGGAACGAGGGCATCACCACCGCGGCCTACGGATTCCAGTCCGACGAGTTCAAGTGGTACAATCTGGCTGCCGCCAAGACCATCGAGAGCCTCACCAGCTACGCCGAGAGCAACAAGCTCATCTCCTTCTACGGCCGCGTGAACTATGGCTACGACAACCGCTACCTCTTCACCGCCACCGTACGTCGCGACGGTTCCAGCCGCTTCGGTTCGGACAACAAGTGGGGCGTGTTCCCCTCCTTCGCCGCATCGTGGCGCATCACCGAGGAGCCCTTCTTCCACTTCGATCCCGTCTCCAACCTGAAGCTGCGCGCCAGCTGGGGTATCACGGGTAACCAGGAGATTGGTAACTACAACGCCATCTCCACCCTCGGAGCCTACTCGTGGGGCTACATCTTCGGCGGCGACAAGAAGACCGTGGTGCTGCCGCAGCAATATGCCAACCCCGACCTGAAGTGGGAGGAGACCACACAGACCGACCTGGGCCTCGACTTCGGATTCCTCGACAACCGCATCCATGGTAGCATCGACTGGTACTACAAGAAGACCAAAGACCTGCTGCTGAAGGTAGCCGTGCCCTCGCCCTCGCTCATCACCACCCAGCTGGCCAACGTGGGCACCGTCACCAACACCGGACTGGAGCTGGAACTGGGTGCCGACATCATCCGCACGAAGGACTTCACATGGGACGCCACACTGAACATCGCCACCAACAAGAACGAGCTCACCAGCCTCTCCAACAGCAAATGGTCCGGCGAGGACGTGCTGTGGGCACCCTGTAACGGACAAGGCCTGTCAGGACAATACTCCCAGCTCATCATGGTAGGTCAGCCCCTAGGCACCTTCTACGGCAAGAAGTTCATCGGACTGGACGCCAACGGCATGGAGCAGTACGCCAACGACGGCAAGTCGCAGATCATCGGCTGCGCCCAGCCGGACTTCACCTACGGCCTGGCCACCACCCTGCGCTACAAACAGTGGAGCCTCTCGCTCAACTTCCGCGGCAGCCAAGGCAACGATGTCTACAACAACACCGCCAACAACTTCATGTACCCCAACGGCCTGCCGGGACGTAACGTGATGAAGGCAGCCATCACCTCGGGCATCTCCACCAACCAGGCCAAGACCTACTCCTCACAGTTCATCGAGGACGGCTCGTTCTTCCGCTTGGACAACATGACCGTGGGCTACGACTTCAAGGTTCCCGTGCTGAAGATCACCAGCGCGCGCGCCTACTTCACCGCCCAGAACCTGTTCTGCATCACCGGATACAGCGGCCTCGACCCCGAGGTGAACACCGACACATCCGGCTCGGGCAACTCCATCCTGGGTGTCGACTACCTGAGCTATCCGCGCACACGCACGTTCATCTTCGGCGTAAACGTGAACTTCTAACCAATGTATAATCATCTCAAAAAAGAAGAACTATGAAAGTGACTAAGATAATGACAAAAGCGACCCTCCTGCTGTTGGGAGGCGTCATGGCCGTAAGTTGCACCGACCTCGACGAGGAGCTCTACGGACGCTTGACTCCCGACAACTACTACGAGAACGAAGAGCAAGCCCTCTCCTCACTTGCCGGATGCTACGAGTATATGGCCTACATGAACCGCGCCGGCGGCGACACCTGGCGCATCGGCGAGTATGGCACCGACGAGCTCTACTGCCCTGGCCGCGCCAACGGCGGATGGTACGACGAGTATGTGAACCAAATCATGGAGCACAAATGCACGCCCGACAACGACCGCCTCAACAGCTGCTGGAACTCCAACATCTTCCCCGGCATCGGTGCCGACAACGCCGTGCTGCAGGCCATGCAGTCGTCGGCCGTCGCCGACCAGCTGAGCGGACCCATCGCCGAGGTGCGCGCGCTACGTGCCTACGAGTACTTCTACGCCATGGACTACTTCGGCAACGTGCCCCTCTTCACCGACCCGCGGCCGGATGCCAACAACATGCCTACCACCACACCGCGGGCCGAGGTGTTCGCCTTCATCGAGAGCGAGCTGCTGGCTGCCGCCGAGGACCTGCCGTCGGCCAAGGACGTCAGCTCCAGCTACTATCCGCGCCTGACGAAGGAGGCCGCCTACACCCTGCTGGCCTCGCTCTATCTGAACGCCGAGGTCTACACCGGAACAGCCCGCTGGGCCGACTGCGAGGCCATGTGCCAGAAGGTGATCGACAGCGGAGCCTTCGACCTGGAGGCCAAGGTGGGCGACTGCTTCCTCTCCACCAACGAGGGCAAGACCAAGGAGGTGATCATCGCCTTCTCCGTGGACCCCACTAAGAACGTGGACGCCAACCAGTTCATCCTCTACGCCCAGCACGCTGTGGACCAGCAGAAGTACGGTCTGCCCTTCGCTCCCGCCTGCGGCTACTGCTTCTCCGACGAGGCCCTGGCTTGGTATGACGACCCCGCCGACGAGCGACTCAACTATCTGGAGTACGGTCCGCAGTACTACCTGGACGGCACCCCCATCGAGAATCCCGACAAGAAGGGCGAGCAGCTGGTGCTGACCACCTTGAAGTCGAAGACCGCCGCCGAGAACTGGGAGGGCTACCGTGTGCTGAAGTACTCGCCCGTGGGCGCCACCTTCTCCGGCTCCAACGCCGACAACGACTACGTGGCCGAGCGCTACTCCAACATCCTGCTGATGAAGGCCGAGGCCCTGTTCCGCCAAAACAAACAGCTGGACGTGGCCAAGTCGCTGATGAACCAGGTGCGCAGCCGCAGCAACTGCGCCCCCATAGAGCTCAACCTGAAGAACCTCGAGCTGGAGCGCGCCCGCGAGTTCATCTGGGAGAACCAGCGCCGCAAGGACATGATCCGCTTCGGCTCCTACTTCACGGAGAAGACCTTCTACTCCGACGGCAACACGGAGGCGTGGCGTGGCATCTACCCCATCCCGCAGAAGCAAATCAACGCCAACCCGAACCTGGACCAGAATCCGGGCTACGCCAACTAACGGGCATTCGGGCTTAGCTACTGTATGATAAGTAAGCCCTTGGGCAGCGCAGGTTGTCCAAGGGCTTTTCTTGTGCGTTTCAGCCGTGTCGCTCGCTGGCTTCGCCTCCTGATGTTTGTCATCCCATGCAGCTGGTGATTCCCAGTGTGGTGGCGATGGCGGTGAGGGGCCTGCATGAGCGTCTCCTTTGCTTTAAGGTTTATTGCCATAATTCTCAATAATGTCCCCTGTTGACTTCGCCTCCGTTTCGTGTTTTCGGGAGGTCGGAAGGACTCGTTTCGGGGCTCGGAGTCGGGTTCATAAATTGTAAAGAAAAATGCCCGGTCAGGAAAAATGTTTTCTTTGGTTAGGAAAATCGTTTTTCCTCGTCAGAGCGCCGTGAGCGGTGTCGGTTAAGCGCTGTCCCTCATCGTTCACATTGCAAAGGTACGGCGGGGGAAACGGGCGGTTGGGGGTTTCGGGAGGTTCGAGGCGGATTTGGTAGGATTTGGTAGTTTTTTGCGGTTTGTCGCAGGATGGCGAAGGTTATTTTCGCACGGAGTTTGCGGATTCGGAAATTGTCGTTACCTTTGCCGGGAAACTAAAGATGTTTTTTTTGACATGGGAAAAATAATCAATGTCTCAATCACAAAAATAGTCACAGACGAGGGTGTGGCTCTCTTCCGCAGGGTGATGACCGTGATGATGCCCAACGGGAAATGCCGTTATCCGGTGGACTATTTTGACGCGACTCCGGGATTGGTGAAAATCTCGAAGAAGGAAATGGAGAATGTGGGAATCCCCGTCTATAAGAAACTGATCTGACGCCGCGCGTATGACGGAAGGATATCCATTTGTCTTTCAAATGGTGGACAAGTGCAGGGACGATGGTCTGTGCACCGAAATCCTGCAATATAGATTCAAGTCCACGAAATCGCATCATACTTACATCGTAAGGGTGGAGAAGTATGAGCGTCACGCCTATTGTCTGAAGTTCTTCGACAAGGCAAACATAAACAGCAAGAACAAGTACAGTCTGCGAAACAACACCTTCGAGGTGCGAACCATACTCTACACGGTGTTCTACATCATGCTCGATGTGTTGCACCGTGACGAAGATGCTTCGTTTTTCTTCATAGGGGCGGAGGACGAAAGGGACATCCCGGGTGTGATGCCCAGGCGTTTCCGCTTGTACCGACGGTTTGTCATTTCCACGGTCTCTGATGTTCGCTTCGACCATTTCAGATGGAATGAGCTGTCGCTTTACGTCCTGGTGAACAAACAATCTGTGGAGGATACAAGTTCGTATGCCGGACAAATCGCCGAGAATGTGCAACAGCATCTGTATGAGGGGGAATAATGTTTTCGAAAATCACACCGTCCTTTTTTTCGAAAATCACACCTGGAGGAACTCCTCGCTGTAGTTGCCTTGGCGTGGGATTCGTCCCACACGCTCGCCACGTGGGATGTAGGCAAAGGGGATGCGGCCGAAGAATCCGTTCATCAGGTCTTTTTTATAGAATGCGCGGG
>CAVFUK010000028.1:0-17318 GCA_963625535.1 Anaerovoracaceae bacterium
ATTGAATGCCGGGCCGCTCTTGCGCTCTGTTACCTCGCCGCAGCCGATGAATCCCCATTTGATAACCATCTTTTTGTCCTTTCTTCTTTATTCTATCGATGTGCAAAGATATACAATTCGTCCGAATAATCACGCTGGAAGAGGACCTATCTTAAACGAAAGACATTTATTGGGAAGAAAAGGCCAACGCCTAAAGGGGAATATGGAACTAGTGGAACGCCTCGGGGTGTCGAAGGAAAAAATAGAAATCGCAGTGGATAGTGGGTTTAGAAGTGGAAAAATTTAGAGAAACGAGAAGGAGAAGCTAAAAATCGTGGAGGGGAGGATAGAGGTTTGGAGGTGGAACTACTTGGGGGGGAGAGAAAGGAAAGTATTTGGATTTATTGGGAACAGAAGGTCTGGAAGAGGAAAGATTTAGGAAACGGAGAAGAAGGAGAAGAAAGAAATCGCGGAGGATAGAAGGTTTAGAAGAGGGAGAACTTGGAAGAAGAGAAAGCTTGGAACTTATGGTGGTGGATGGTTTGGAGGTGGAATAATTTAGAAAACGGAGAAGAAGGAGAAGATAAAAATCGTGGAGGGAGCAGAAGGTTTATGAGAGAGAGTATTTGGAAACTTACTTCAACTTATACTTCTTGAGCAGGCGGCGGTAGGCGGGCTGTTGCATGTAGTGGGTGAGCCAGGCGTTGAGGGTGTCGCGCAGGGCGGTGCTCTCGCGACTTACGCCCCAGGCGTAGAACTGGTTGAAGGAGATCTGCGTGGCGATGTCCAGCTGGGGGAAGTCCGGCAAGAGGCGGCTGGCGATGTGCTCCTCGCACACGGCATAGTCGATGTCGCCGTGGGCCACCATGAAGAGGAGCTGTTCCTCGCCGTACGACTCCTCCTCGTGGATGAAGATGGTGTCGCCAATCTCGTGGCTCAGGTTGTGGATGCGGTGGGCGATGGACGAGTGGGACGAGATGTAGACCGTCTTGCCACCGAGGTCGAGCTGGTTGCGGACGTAGGTCAGTGAGTCGCCCTCCTGGTGCTTGCGCTGCACCAACACCTGCTTGTTCTTCAGGATGGGCTCGGTGAAGAGCAACAGCGAGTCCTTCGACTCCACGGTGACGAGCAGTCCGTTGGCGATGAGGTCATACTCTCCACGGCAGATGCCCTCTATCTGTCGGCCGATGGACATCTCGGGCAGCACCTGCAGCTGCAGCCCCTTGTCGTGGGCGAAAGCCCGTGCCAGCTCGTAGTGGAAGCCCTCGAGCGAGTCGCCCCGCACATGGAAGCTGACGGAGTTGTACTCCGTGGTGACGCGCAGCGTGTCCGAGGCGATGATCTCCTCATACGTGCGAGGACGGCCGTGCCGACTCGAGCGGCTCGGGAAGATGACCGAGGCGAGCGCTACGGAGGCGATGCCCAGCAGGAGATATCTCAGATAGCGGCGGCGCATAGACGGACAGGTTTAGTTGAAGAAGTTCCACGAGATGCCCCACTTGAACGCCATGGGGTTGATGGGGTAATGAGGCACCAGGAAGGAGTTGGGCGTGCCCGTGCCCTCGTTCACGTGGTACATCATGACGTAGATGCGCGTGTGCTTCAGGTGGAGGTTGGCGTAGAGGTTCACGATGGGGTAGTTGCCTATCTCCACACGGTTGGAGGTGTGCTGCGCATAGAACTGTCCTAAGGCGGGGGCATAGTCCTCGGCATAGTATTTGGTGAAGTAGCGCACGTCGGCTCCCAGCTCTATCTTCAGCACCTTCTTGGCGACGGAGAAGTCGAGGTAGAGGTTGTGGTAGAGCGAGAGGTCCGGCAGGGGCAACACGTCCTGGTTGCTGCTCTTCTGGTAGGCTATCTCGTTGTCCAGATGCAGGATGCCGAGCTTGAAGTTCTGTCGCAGCACGGCGCTGAACACCTGTATGTTCTCCGAGCACTGGCGCACGTTCATGCCCATGCGGTAGCTGTCGTCGGAGCCCTGCGTGGAGGCGTTGCCCAGGTAGACGTAGTCCTTCAGGTTCTCCACCCCGACGCGCAGGTTTGTCCCCAGGCGCTTGGCGGTGAACTCACCCTCGACGCGTGTGCGGAACTCCTGGCTGAGGTCGTTGTCCCACCAGAGGTGCTGCGAGTGGTAGTGGCGCAGGTAGAACGAGGGGTTGAAGCGCTTGGCGAAGGCGTGTGCCGCCAGCTGTATGGTGTCCTTGAAGAGGCGGAAGTTGAGGTCGATGCGTCCGTCGAGCTCGAACTGTCCGGCGTCCTCGCCCGTGAGCACCGTCTCGCCCCGGGCGCGGTAGTGCAGGGTGTTGCCCTGTGTGCGCGACAGCTCGCCGCCCACGGAGACCACGTTCTCGGAGTATTTGCGGGTGTACTGACTGCCGCTCGTGCCCAGCGTGTCGGGCAGCTCATACTTGCGCAGCTCGTGCGACACGAAGGCCGTGATGCCTGCCTGCGCCCACTTGTTGAATCCCTCGCGCAAGGCGAGCGCGAAGGTGTTCTTCACCGAGAAGTGGCGTGTGACGTCCAGCGTGGAGTCGCCCGGCAGGTAGGTCTGGTCGTAGTAGTTGTCCGGTGTGTCGTAGGCTATGTATTTGCGTTTGTAGTTCTGCACCTTCAGGGTGTGGATGAAGCTCGTCACGGGCACAAACTCCTTGTCAATCTGCGCCGTGTCCTCGGGCTCGCGATAGAATCCGAGGTTGTAGCGGTGGGTGAGGAAGAGCGAGTAGTTGTCGTTGCGGGCCCACGTCTTGTCGAGCACGGTGGGTATGTCCGTGGAGTTGTAGGTGTTTGGCAGGTCCTCGGGGTGTGTGATGTAGATGTCGTCCTCGATGCCGCCGTTCTCCGCCATCTTCATGTGGTTCTTGCTGAAGATGAAGTGGAGGTTATAGTGGTCGCCCATGTAGGACGAGAAGAGGCTGGCGTTGAAGTAGGAGGTGGCCTGGTTGTTGTACATGCCGCGTCCATAGAGGTAGTCGGTGGTGAAGCCGAAGCCGAGTCGGCGGTTGGCGTTCACGCCGAAGTAGGAGCGGAAGCGGTCCTCGCCGTCGGTCTGGTTGCCGGCGGAATAGTACGACAGGTTGGTGAAGGGGGACTTGGTGTTGATGAAGTTGAAGTCCTCGGTGCGCACCATCCAATAGTCCAGCGGGTCGGTGAAGAGGAACTGCGAGGCAGCCCGGCGCTCGAAGAAGAGGCGCGAGTAGCGCGGCGCTCCCATGTTGCCCAGGTAGTTGTAGTGTCCGTTCATGCCGTCGGTCAGCTGCACGTTCTGGAACTGATGGCGCAGGGTGTCCACCTCGGTGGGTGTGACGTTGCCGAGCCAGTCCACCTTCCAGGTGGAGATGCCGATGGGCACGGTCTTGGAGTCCACGGTGGTGGTGTCGCCCTTCTCGAATTGGCTGCGGCGTGTGGTCTTGCGCGGACCGAAGGTGGTGCCGTCGCCGTAGTCGTAGTCGGTGCTCTGGGCCCAGAGGCTTGGAGCCGCCATGCCCAGCAGTAGCAGTATGGTAATCAAACGATGTTTCATCTCTGTGTGTGCCTTAAGTAAAAAAGGTGATAGACATATTCCGTGCAAAAGTAGTATAAAAACCCGAACCCGAGCACCTTTCTACATGAAAAACCGCTATCGGGGGGCTATGATGCCTGTTCCGCTAGCGGTTGTCTCTTCGTTTGCCCCCTCGGGGGAGCGCTTTGCGCTATGCGTGGGGACGGATGATCTCCATGCCTTTGCGTATGGCCTCCTCGTTCATCGGGATGAGGTGGTGATGGCGCTCGGGCAGTGTCTTGCGCAGGCCCTTCAGCACGCTCTCGATGGTGACGATGGGGTGGAGCTTCAGCAGTCCGCCCAGCACTATCATGTTGAAGGCCTTGGTGTTGTTCATCTCCGCGGCGGCGTCCATGGCGTCGATGCGGTAGATCTGGATGTCGGTGCGTGTGGGCGGTTCCATGATGCCGTATCCGTCGTAGATGAGTGTGCCGCCCGGCTTTATCTTGCTCTCGAACTTCGCCATGGAGGGTTGGTTGAGGATGATGGCCGTGTCGTAGCTGCTGAGGATGGGCGACGAGATGCGTTCGTCGCTGATGATGACCGTCACGTTGGCCGTTCCGCCCCGTTGCTCGGGACCGTAGGCAGGCATCCACGTCACTTCCTTGCCCTCCATCAGGCCTGCGTAGGCGAGTATCTTGCCCATTGACAACACGCCCTGTCCGCCGAATCCGGCGATGATTATCTCTTCTTTCATAACGCTTTTACTCCTTATCTTTTAAATCTCCTAACGGATAATAGGGGAACATATTCTCTTCCATCCACTTGTTGGCTGCCACGGGTGACATCTTCCAGCCCGAGTTGCAGGTGGAGACGATCTCCACCAGGTTCGATCCCTTGCCGTTCATCGAGTTCTCGAACGCCTTGCGGATGGCCTTCTTCGCCTTGCGGATGGCGGCCACGCTCTGCACCGACTGTCGGGTGACGTAGCAGGTGCCCTCCAGTGTGGCGGCTATCTCGGTGATGTGGAGCGGATAGCCGTGGATGTGGACGTCGCGTCCGTAGGGGCAGGTGGAGGTCTTCATGCCCACCAGGGTGGTGGGGGCCATCTGTCCGCCCGTCATTCCGTAGATGGCGTTGTTGATGAAGATGATGGTGATGTTCTCGCCACGGTTCAGGGCGTGGATGGTCTCGGCCGTGCCGATGCAGGCAAGGTCGCCGTCGCCCTGGTAGGTGAACACCAGGCGGCTGGGCCACAAGCGCTTGATGGCGGTGGCGACGGCAGGCGCGCGTCCGTGGGCTGCCTCTTCCCAGTCGATGTCGACGTAGTTGTACATGAACACGGCACATCCTACGGGGGAGATGCCGATGGCGTTCTCTTCCATGCCCATCTCCTCAATCACTTCGGCCACCAGTTTGTGTACCACACCGTGACTGCATCCCGGACAATAGTGCATGGGATTGTCGTTGAGCAACTTGGGCTTTGCGTAGACCAGGTTCTCAGGTTTTATGATATCTTCTTTTGTCATAATTCGGTAATGTTTGGTGTATTGACTCAACGCATGATGCGCAGCACGATCTCGATGAACTTCAGTGTGAGGGCTACCGAGCAGGCGTAGAAGAACGCGTGCTTGTCCTCCACGGCGAAGTAGAGAATCATGGCCACCAGAGCTCCCACGAGGAAGAGCGTGTTCAATACGGTTCTGATAGTATATCTGTCCATCTCTCTAGTGTGTGGCGTTTATCGTTTTAACTCATTGAGCCATCCCACCACCTCGTCGGGGTCGGGCACGATGCCGCCCAAGCGGCCCGCGTGGTTCACGGGGATGTCCTTCTTCACCGCCAGGCGCACGTCCTCTATCATCTGTCCGGCGTTCAGCTCCAGGGTGAGGATGCCTTTCATCTGACGCGAGAGGCGCTCTATCTGCTCGGTGGGGAACGGCCAGAGGGTGATGGGGCGGAAGAGGCCCACCTTCATGCCTTGCTCGCGGGCTATCTCCAGGGCTTTCATGCCGATGCGGGCGCACGAGCCGAAGGCCACGATGAGGTACTCGGCGTCGTCGCACTGCAGCTCCTCGTAGCGCACCTCGTTTTGCTCAATGGCGCGGTACTTCTCCTGCAGGTGGATGTTGCGCTGCTCCATGATGTTGGGGTCCAGCTCCAGCGAGGTGATGATGTTGGGCTTGCGTCCGCCGCGTTTGCCGGTGGCGGCCCAGGGGCATTGCGCTATCACCTCCTCGTCGGTGCGGCGCGGACGGAAGGGGGGCAACGTCACCTTCTCCATCATCTGGCCGATGACACCGTCCGCCAGGATGAGCGCGGGGTTGCGGTACTTGAACGCCAGCTCGAAAGCCAGGCCCACGAAGTCCGCCATCTCCTGCACCGACGAGGGTGCCAACACGATGAGGTGATAGTCGCCGTGACCACCGCCCTTGGTGCTCTGGAAATAGTCCGACTGGCTGGGTTGTATGGTTCCCAGACCGGGGCCGCCGCGCTGCACGTTGACGATGAGTGCGGGCAGTTCTGCTCCGGCGATGTAGGAGATGCCCTCCTGTTTCAGACTCACACCGGGGCTCGATGAGGAGGTCATCACCATCTTGCCGGTGGCGGCGCCTCCGTATACCATATTAATAGCGGCGAGTTCGCTTTCTGCTTGGAGCACCACCATGCCTGTGGTCTCCCACGGCTTCTCTTCGGCCAGTGTCTCCAGGACCTCCGACTGCGGAGTAATGGGATATCCGAAGTATCCGTCCACGCCGTAGCGGATGGCGGCGCGGGCTATCGCCTCGTTCCCTTTCATTAAAACAACTTCTTCTGCCATATCATTGATTTCTTAAAGTTTGGCTTTGTAAACGGTGATGCACCCGTCGGGGCAAACGATGGCGCACGAGGCGCATCCTGTGCAGCGGTCCTCGTCCACCTGGGTGGCGAAGGGGTAACCTTTCTTGTTCACTTCTTTCTTGGTAAGTTCCAGAATCTTGAAGGGGCAGGCCACGACGCAGAGGCTGCAGCCCTTGCAACGTTCCGTGTCCACCACGATTGTTCCTTTTATTGTAGCCATAATAAGTTATTATTATTGATTGTACATGTCTTTGTTGTAGAACTCGAGGATGTCCATGAGCATGTCGCGCGCCGCGCGTGCGGGGCTTTGTGGGTTGATGTCGATGGCCTGCAGGTAGTTGCCAAGCGCCATCTGCCAGTTGCTCTGCTTGCGGTAGGCGTTGCCGCGCAGGTAGTAGAGCTCGTCCGAAGCCTCGGGGGCGGCGGCTATGAGCGCGTCCAGCTGCCTGATGGCCTCGCCGGTGTCTCCCTCTTGAAGCAACCGCTTCACCTCTGTCAGTTCATCCATAAGTTCATCCATATTCACTACTTGCGTACAAAGATAGATTTTTTATCGTTGCACCGACCTATGTGGCGAGACTTTTATTGAAATTGAAAGTGCTTTTTAACTTTATGAATTCAGAATACTTAAATTAAAATGGCAGGGGCTCCTGCGTGGAGTGACGGGGTTCCTGCGTGGAGGAATCTGTGCGCGCACGCAAAAATATACCGCCGTCCGGTAGCTATGCAATTCAATGGTTTGCTGCACGCTACCATGGACGGCGGCTTCTTACATGATGGACAATCAAATATACAGTTTCTTCTTTCTATCTTTCTATTTCATCCAGACGTTGGTGATCTCACCAATGTACATCTTGTGCATGGCCTTTCCTTCCCACTCCTGTCTCAGAGCGTCCTGCTTCACCACGTCGGGGTTGAACGACTGTGCTATCATCTTCCGGCACTCGATGATGAGCCACGCCTCGCCGAAGGCCTTGTTGCCCGAGGGGGTGGTGATGGGGGTGAGGCCCGAAGCCTTCACCTTGTCGCCGTCGCGGCCGGATGTGGTGCCGCACACCTGCAGGGCCTTGCGGCTCTCCTCTTTGTAGAACGAGAGGGTGTAGGTGTCGCCTTTCTCCATCAGCTGGTAGGTGTAGCGGCTGGGGTTGATGAAGCAGAAAGCCACGGGCTTCTGGTAGAGGTTGCCCAGGCCGCCCCAGCTGGCTGTCATCATGTTGAACTCAGCGTCGTTGCCGGCGGTGATGAGCATCCAGTCCTCGGACAGCATCTGGTAGATGTTGCCGGGGATGTCCTTCACCTCCACCTTGCGATAGCCTGCCATGTCGGAGCTGGCGCCGGCGGGTGTCATCCGGGTGGCGGCTACGGTTGTCGTGGCCACGGTGGCTGCGGGGATGACGGCGGCCGCTGTTGCCGGTGCCGTCTCAGCGGCCTTGATGGCAGCGGGGTCTATGGTCACCACGCCCGGGGTGTCGGTCTGCACGGCCTTCGTCTCTACCTGGGGCTGCGAGGCCTTGGCGGTCTGCTGCAGCTGCTCCATGATGGAGGTGGAGATGGACTTGAAGAGGTTGTCCTTATAGTCGATGGTCTCGCGGCGGAACTTGCCGATGACGCGCGCCAGCTTGTCTTTCTTCTTGTTGAGTCCGGTCTCGTCGGTGATGATCTCCTCGGCGCTGTAGCGCTGTCCGCCGCTGCGCGCCTCCTCGTAGAGGTAGCGTATGCGGGTGATGGTCATGTCGCACCGGCCGTCGGAGCATTTGGCGGTGAACTGATAGTAGATGCGGGCGCGGTCCAGCGACAGCACGCTGTTGCTGAAGACGATGAACTGCTCGCCTATGGCGCCTATCTCACCTGCCGAGGCGTCCTCGGAAATCAGTTTATTGTTGGGGAATCCTTCCTCGGTCTTGAACTGTTCGTTGGCCCAGTTGTCCAGGTACGTGTAGAGCACGTCCTTCGTCAGCCCCGGCACGTTGATGGTCTGCGTGAAGGTGACACGGCCGTCCACCACGGGCACAGCCCCTGCCAGATATTTGGCGTCGGTCTGAGCATACACCCATGCGGGGATTATCAGTAGCAATAAGAGAATTTTCTTCATAACGATATTTCGATACTTTTCAAATCGCGGCACAAACATACGGAAAAAAATGATTGCCCTGCAAGAAATTCAGAAGAATTAAGCAAAAGATGAACAAATTTCATTCTTCGAGCTCTCCTTTGCCCTGGCGCACTATCTCGAAGTCGCCGTCGGTGCAGCGCACCACGGTGCTGGGCTCGGTGCCGCCTATGCCGCCGTCTATCACCAGGTCCACCAGGTTGCCGAACTTCTCGTCGATGAGCTCGGGGGTGGTGGTGTACTCCACGTCGTCGCCCTCGTCATGGGGCAGGGTGGTGGTGAGGATGGGAGCCTCCAGCTGTCGGCATATCTCGCGAATGAGCGGATGGTCCGGCACCCGGATGCCCACCTCCTTGCGGTTCTTGTAGACCTTCGGCAGTCGGCTGCCGGCGGGCAGTATGAAGGTGAAGGGCCCCGGCAGGTTGCGCTTCATCAGCTTGAAGGTGGCGTTGTCCACGCGGGCATACTCGCTGATGTCGCTCAGGTCGTAGCAGATGATGGAGAGGTCGCACTTGCGCGGGTCCACCCCCTTGATGCGGCAGATGCGCTCTATGGCCCGCTCCTTCAGGGCGTGGCAGCCTATGGCGTACATCGTGTCCGTGGGGTAGATGACGAGGCCGCCGTCGCCAAGCACCCGAAGGACTTCATAGAGGTCCTTCGGGTTGGTGTCCTTTTCGTAGAGCTTGCGTATCATGGCGTGGCTTACTTCTTCTTCAGCAGGTTGAGCACTTTGTTCACAGCCTTCTCGGTGGCTTTCTCGGCCACCTTCTTCTTCAGCGAGTCGGTGTTGGCGGTGACGGTGGAGTCCAGGCCCAGCTTCTGGGCGGCTTTCTCCAGGGCCTTGTTGGTGACCGTCTGCACGGCCTGGTTCGCCATGCTCTTGGTGTCGATGCTCACCTTGGGCGAGGTCAGCGTGCCGCCTATCTTCAGGTCCACGGTGGTGAGTTGCGAGATGGAGCCCGCGCTGGCGGGCAGTTTTATCTTGCCGCTGTAGTTCACCGTCTGATCCAGGCCCGTGTCGCCGGAGAGGTTGATGGTGGTGTCGCCCAACTTGATGTCGAAGGGCTTCGTGCTCAGGCGTCCGTCCTTGATGGTGAAGTCCAGCGTCAGGTCCTTGGCGCTGAGGCTCTTCAGGCTCGGCTTGTTCACCAGCTCGGCTATCTGACCGATGCACTTCACGTTGCTCAGGTTGATGTCCTTGGTCTGCAGCTGTCCGTCGGCCTGCAGGGTGTTCATCACGGGCGTCATGGTGCTGTCGAGCGCCGCCGTCAGGTTCATCTTGCCTGAGAAGTTACCCTCCATGCCCTCGAATATCGGGGCGAACTTCTGTATCATGTCCAGCTCCTTGAAGGTCTGGGTGAAGGAGAGTCCCGTCATGCTGAACGCCGCCTTCAGGTCGGGGTTCTGTCCCTTCGGGGTGGCGTAGCTGCCGTTCATCACCACCTTGCCTCCCATGGTGTTCATCGAGAGGTTCGTCATGTCCACCACGCTGTTCTTCACCGTCAGTGCGCCGTTGAGGTCCTTCAGCGTCATCCTGTCGAAGAGCACCTCCTTCATGTTCACGTTCATGTTGAAGTCGATGTTGTCCGGCACGCGGATGACTCCCGTGGCCTCTGTGGCGGCGGCCGTCTGTGTGGTGTCGGCGGCGGCCACCATGGTGCTGTCGGAGGTGGTCATGAAGTCGTTCAGGTTAAAGTGGTTGGAGGATGCGTTCACGCGTCCCTTCAGTGTCTTGCCCTTCAGCGCGAAGGCCATGTAGTTCTCGAAGCGGCAGTCGGCGGTGAGGTCGTTGTCGCCAATGTTCACCGTGGTCTCGCTCAGGTTGAGGTACTGCGGGGTGAAGGTGAAGACGGACTGCTTGATGCCTATCCGTGGCAGGCCCTTCATGTCGAGGTTCATGTCGTTCAGCTTCAGAGTGCCCTGCGCGGCTATCTTGTCATACTGCTCCTTCTCCACGTAGGAGAGCTTGCCTGCCACGCTCATGGCCGCCGTCACCACGCCGTTGAGCGTCATGTCCTCCAGCGGATAGATCTCCTTTATCTTGCCCAGGTTGAGCACTCCGTTGGCCGAGAACTGGAAGTCCGGGTCGCTCACGGGAGTCTTCACCGTGGCCGTGGCTGCGAAGGCGTTGCCTGCCATCGAGAAGCTGAAGGGGTCTATCTTCACCTCTGTCAGGTCGGCGCTGCCGCCGGGGTTGCTCACCTCTGCCAGCACCTGTATGTTGTCCACGCCAGCGGGCAGCGCCGGGTAGCGGAACTGTCCGTCCTCCACCTTCAGCTTCACCTCCATGGCCGGCAGGTTCGTCTCGTCAAGAGTGCCCTTGGCCCATGCCTCCATGGATACCTTGCCGCTGGTCTGCAGCGTCTCGAAGTCCTTCATGTAGATGGCGGGGATGAGGGAGAGAATCTCCTTGAACTGAATCTCCGAGGTGTTCATCTTCAGGTCCATCTGCGTGGTGCTGTCCGCCAGGGCCACCCATCCGTCGAGGTTCGCCTCTATGGCGTTCAGGCGCAGCTTGTTCTCCTGCAGGGTGAACTTCTGGTTCTGCAGGTCGGCGTCCACGTTCAGCGTGGCGGCTATCTCGGCGTCCTTCAGGAAGGGGATGTCGTTCATGCGGAACAGCAGCGCCTTTATCTCCGACTCCAGCTTCACGACCGTGTGCTGGGCGCTCATGTCGCCCGAGCAGGTGAGCGCCAGGCCGTCCACCGCGGCGTACATGTTGCTCTGGCGGTCGTCGTAGATGATGTCCACGTCGGACAGGGTGAGCTTCTGCAGCTTGATGCGGAACGAGTTCTCCGTGGCCGTGGTGTCGGTCTCCGCCGTGGCGGTGGAGTCGGTCTTCATCACGTCCCAGTTGGCGCGTCCGTCGCTCAGCACGATGGCCTTCAGCTTGGTGTCGTTCACCTCCACCTTCGAGATCTCGTAGCCCGAGCCGCCCAGCAGCGACATCAGGTTCACCGACACCGACACCTCGCCGGCGTTCAGCAGTGTGTCGTTCTCGAAGTCGCCCACACCCTTTATCCAGAAGTCCTCCAGCGACAGGGTCGCCTTGGGGAAGTTGCGCAGCAGGCTGATGTCGACGTCGTCGAAGTAGAACTCCGCGTTCAGCAACTTGTTTCCTTCGCTGATAGCCAGTTCCTTTATCTTCCCCTTGAACGCGTAGGGGAGCGCCAGCAACAGTACGAAGATGGCCGCGATGACGAGCACCGCGATTTTGATACTTTTCTTCATGTTTTCGTCTATATTATAATATATGTATGTGTGTTGTCAATTCTTCTTCCGTTTGTTCTCCTTCGGCTTGCCGCCGCCGCCCTGCTGCCGTCGCAGGCGTTCCGCCAGTTCCCACTGCAGCTCGGCCTCGTCCGTCATGCCTTGCTGTGCCAGGGCGTTGCCGAACCACTCGTGCGCGTCGGCGTCGTCCGGCGCCAGGGTGGTGGCTTTGTCCAGGTCCGCCACGGCTCCGGTCACGTTGTTCAGCTTCAGCCGCGCCTGTCCGCGCAGCAGCCGTGCCTCGGCGCTCTGTCGGCTGTGTTTTATCACGTGGCTCAGGCAGGGTTCCGCCTCGGCGTATCGCTCCATCTCCATCAGCGTCCGTGCCTTGCCCATCCATCCGGGCACGTACTGGGGCGCCAGGTCTATGGCCTTGCTGTAGTTCGCCAGCGCCGCCTCCTGCTCCTCGCGCCTGGGGCCGCACATCTTGCCCATCTCGCAATACTCCGCCGCCAGCTTCTCCATCATCTTCTGCTTGCGCACCAGCTCCTCCTTCAGGTGGTCGATGGTGGCCTGTTGGGTGCTGATGATGACCAGCTTGCGGCGTATGAACCGCTTCACCAGGGGACGCTCTATGTCGTAGCGGGCGTGTATGGCCTGGAAGAAGGTGTCGAGGCAAGCCCCGAAGTCGCCCTCGTCGAAGTGGCGCACCGTGTCGCGGTAGAGGATGTCCGCCTGCGCCTGCTTCATGGCCTTGTCGTACACCTGTCGGTTGTTGAACCGGCTGGCGAACTGCACGATGGCGTTGCTCACGAAGATGTCCGCCTGCGAGATTTGCTTCTTCAGCTGGATGCCGTCCAGCGAGGTGCAGCGCGACAGGGCCACGTAGGTCTGTCCGCCGGCGAAGGCGCCTCCCGTGAGGTCTATTATCACGCGGCTGAAGGTGAGGCCCTGGCTCTTGTGGATGGTGATGGCCCACGCCAGGCGCAGGGGGAACTGCGTGAAGGTGCCCAGCTCCTCCTCCTCAATCTTCTTCTCCGCCTCGTTGTAGGTGTAGCGTATGTTTTGCCACTGCTCCAGGGCCACGTCGTAGTCCTCGCCCGTCTCGGTGGTGACGTAGAGGGTGCTGTGCTCCTCGTCGAATCCGGTCACCACGCCTATGGTGCCGTTCACCCAGCGGTGGTCCTTGTCGTTCTTTATGAAGATGATCTGCGCGCCGGGCTTCAGGCTCAGCTCCATGGCCGTGGGCAGGCTGTTCTCGGGGAACTCACCCTTTATCACGCCCCGGAACACCGTCGGTTCGCCGGGCAGCTCCGCCAGCTTGTGCTCGTTGATGTAGTCCACCACGTCGCGCCGGGTCGCCAGGGTGACGCTCATCCGCTCGCTCTGCTGGCTCATCTCGGCGCCCACGCGTGTGTTCAGCAGCTGCAGGTCCGCCGCCCCGGCGGTGTTGGTGCGTATGTGGTCCAGCACGTTGATGAAGACGCGGTCCGTCTGCCGGTAGACCTTCCTCAGCTCTATGGACACCAGCTCCATCTGCTCGAACACGCGTGCCGAGAAGAAGAAGGGGGTGGGGTAGAATCGGTTCAGTATGGCGCGCTCGTCCTGCTTCACCACGGGCTCCAGCTGATACACATCGCCCACCAGCAGCAGCTGTTTGCCGCCGAAGGGTGTGCGCATGTTGCGCGAGTATACGCGCAGCACCTTGTCGATGAAGTCGATGATGTCCGCCCTCACCATGGAGATCTCGTCGATGATGATGAGCTCCACCTCGTCGATGAGCTTGCGGTGCGACGAGCTGTACTTCAGGAACTCCTTTATCCGCCGTGGGCTGAACTTGGGGTCGTCGGGCAGCAGGGGGTAGAAGGGCAGTTTGAAGAAGCTGTGCAGGGTGCTGCCACCGGCGTTGATGGCGGCTATGCCCGTGGGGGCGAGCACCACGTGTTTCTTCTTCGTCACGCTGCACACGTAGCGCAGGAACGTGCTCTTGCCCGTGCCCGCCTTACCGGTGAGGAACACCGACTGGCGGGTGAACTGTATCAGGTTCAGCGCGTTCTGAAACTCTTGGTTCGATGTGTCAATCTTCAGCTCTTCCATAATCCGAAGTACAAAGGTAACGCAATTTGCGCATCCCCTTCGCTTTTATCACTTAAAAAATATTATTCCCTTCGCGCGGCGCGCCCCGTGTGCGCCTCCTTTTTTTGTTAAAACCCGCCGTCGGCTTGCCAGCTTCGAGGGGAAGCGCTACATTTGCCTCTCGGTACAGGAAATTTTGAAGGATGTGCCATCCTGTACATTATCAACAGTATGCTTACAAATAACTGGAGGTGCAGATGGAAAATTTAGATATACTTGTGAAGGAATTGTGCAAGCAACCCAATGAATCGGGTTGGGTGGAGTTTAAGCACAACAACTGGTCACCGGGGATGATCGGTGAGGACATTAGTGCCCTCGCCAACAGCGCGGTGCTTGCTGACCATAGCTATGCTTACATGATATGGGGTGTCGACGATGCCAGCCACGAGATTGTGGGCACTACGGTGAGGCTGAAAAGTGAGAAGAAAGGCAACCAGGAATTGGAGAACTGGTTGCGCTATCTGCTGTCGAAGAACGCCAACTTCGAGTTTCAGGAAGTGGATATAGACGGGAAACACGTGGAGCTGATAGTGATAACACGGGCCGAGGGCCTGCCTGTGACATTCGAGAAGGTGGATTACATCCGCTCGGGCAGTTACACGAAGAAACTGATAGAATTTCCTGTCATGCAAGCTCAACTTTGGGACAAGTTGCGCCATAGCCAGTTCGAGGACACCTTCTCGGCAGTAGGCTTGACCGCCAAGAAAGCCCTGCTCATGCTCAACTACGAGGCGTATTTCAAACTGCTCCATACCCCGATGCCTGAGGAAACCGAACAGGTGGCGCACTATATGCTCGAGGAGGGTTTCCTCGTTCGCCAAGACGACGGGCTCTTCGCCATAACCAATTTGGGGGCTATACTCCTGGCAAAGCGGCTCTCCGATTTTCCCCGCTTGGGACGCAAGGCCATTCGTGTGGTGCAGTATGACAAGCACAACCGCCTGACCATTCTCAAGGAGGAGACCTTCGACGAGGGATATGCCACGAGTCTGGCGAAAGCCGTGAAGTATGTCGACACACTTCTGCCTTCGAAAGAGGATCCCAACGAGGTGCAGTTGCGTACAGTCAGCATGTTCCCTTTCCCGGCCATCCGCGAGAGTATGGCCAATGCGGTAATCCACCAGGATTTCTACGTCACGGGAGCCGGCCCTGTCGTGGAGCTGTTCGAGAACCGTGTGGAGGTCACCAACCCCGGTGTGCCTTTGGTGGATGTGATGCGCATCATCGACAACCCGCCCAAGTCGAGAAACGAGAAGTTGGCCTCTGTGATGCGCCGTCTTGGTATGTGCGAGGAACTTGGACGCGGATGGGACAGAATGGTAATCAGTTGCGAGAGTAAATATCTGGCCGCGCCGCGCATCAACGTCTATCAAGAGTCGACCCGTGTCTCGCTGTTCGCCTTCATCGATTTCGTCAACATCCCGGCGGACGACCGCATTTGGTCTACCTATCTGCATGCTTGCATCAAATACATCGAGGGCGACGCCCTGTCAAATTCCTCTTTGAGGGAACGCTTTGGGCTCAAGTCCTCATCGTCGGGCATGGTGTCGAGGCTTATAAAAGAAGTGCAAGCGAAGAATCTGATAAAGCCCGTTGACCCGGACACGGCTCCTCGCTATATGAGATACATTCCCTCCTGGGCATAAGTTTAACTTGCCGGTAACTTGCCGGTAACTTGCCGGAGCGGGCGCGCCGAGTTATGCGAAGCTCGAAACATCACTGATAGACAGATGGTTAACATGTTGTGATTTAACTTGCCGGTAACTTGCCGGTAACTTGCCGGCAACAAAATATTGAAGATTATAAATTATAATAAAGACAACTATGATGAAACACTCAATCGCACTCCTCGCCCTGTGCGCCGCCCTGGCGGCCTGCGGCGGCGACCAACAGACTGAGGCCCCGGACGCCACCGTGTCCGCCGCCGACCGCATCGTGGAGGGCATCGCCCTCACCTCATTCCCCGACAGGGAAACCACCGTACGTCCCCTGGGCGACAGCGCCGCCTGCGCCCGCGGCCTGTTGCAGACGGCCATCGACTCCTGCTCGCTGGCGGGTGGCGGACGCGTGTCCGTCAGCGCCGGATACTATCGCCTCAACGGCCCGCTCCACCTCCGTAGCAACGTCGACCTCCACCTCTGCGAGGGCGCCTACCTGCAGTTCAGCGGACGCCCGGCGGACTTTCTGCCCGTGGTGCTCACCCGCTGGGAAGGCACCGAGCTCTACGGCCATTCGCCCATGATCTACGCCTACCACGCCACCAACATCGCCCTCACCGGCAAGGGCACCATCGACGCCCAGGGGGGCCTGGAGTTCGCCGCCTGGAGCCAGCGCGAGGCCGCCGACCGCGACCGCCTGCGCGAGATGGGCGACAAGCTGGTGCCCGTGCGCGAGCGTGTCTTCGGCGAGGGCACTGTGCTGCGACCCTCGTGCATACAACCCTTCGGATGCTCCCGCGTGCTGATAGAGGACATCACCGTCAGGGACTCCCCCTTCTGGACCATCCACCCCGTCTATTGCGACAACGTCGTCGTGCGCGGCGTCACCATCGACAGCCACTTCCCCAACAACGACGGCTGCGACCCCGAGTCCACCTGTAACGTCCTCATCGAGCGCTGCACCTTCCGCACCGGCGACGATGCCGTGGCCATCAAGTCGGGCCGCGACGCCGACGGGCGCTCCATAGGCCGTCCGTCGGAGAACATCGTCATCCGCCACTGCCTGTTCCACTCCGAGTGCAACGGCCTCTGCATCGGCAGCGAGATGTCCGGCGGCGTGGCGAACGTCCACATGAGCCACATCACCATCGGCACGGTGAAGAACGCCCTCTACTTCAAGTCCAACCGCGACCGCGGGGGCTACATCCGTGGCGTGGACGTGAGCCACATCACCGTGGAGCATGCCCTGGGCGCCATCCTCCGCTTCGAGACCAACTACTTCGGCTACCGTGGCGGCGACTATCCCTCGCGCTACGAGCATTTCGTCATCAGCGACGTCGACGCGCGCCGGGCCGACCGCTACGCCATCTTCATGGACGGCAGCGACGTGGGCAACATCGACGACATCCTCGTGCGCCGCTTCAGTGTGGACGAGGCCCCCAACGCCTATTACCTGATGAACACCGCGCGCGTCACCTTCGACAGCGTCACCGTAGGCGGCCATGCCCTTCCGCCCACGCCCCTGCAGAGCACCGAGCACGTGACGCTGGATGTGTATTGACGTGCGGCGGCGTCTCGTTCGGCGCCGTACGGTTTCTTTTACATTTAACGCCGTCCCGATGGTGCCCCCGGTGTGGAGATTATGCTTGAACCGGGGCGGTAAGTCCTCCCGGAAGTGGGTTACCGCCCCAGTTCAGACGGTTTTTTGAACCGGTGGCAACTTGTCGCCGGTTGAAATTCATGCCATAATATAGAGTTGATTATCAAAGCATTCCTATAGAGTGGATTTAGAACACGGGCAAAAAAAACTCCCGCCGAAGCGGGAGAAAATAGCCCCACCGAAGCGGGACAATAGGCTTTATACCTTCGGCAATTACTGCCTTATTGTGATAAGATGTAGGAAATC
>CAVFUK010000029.1:0-10075 GCA_963625535.1 Anaerovoracaceae bacterium
AAATCCAATAAATCATGAATGCAATGAAATCGATTATTACCTCTGTGTGCCTGGTGGCCTTGATAGGATGTACACCTTGCACCAAACAGGAAGTTTGTCAGCAGGCTGCCGCTCCTTCGGACAGCGCCGTCGTAATGGAAACAATCCTTTCGCGCCGTAGCGTGCGTAAGTATCAGCCCCAGGCTGTTGAGCGCGAGAAGATGGAAGTGATTGTCAACTGTGGCATCAATGCCCCCAATGGTATGAACCGCCAGTCGTGGGAAGTGCGTGTGGTGGACAATCCCGAGTTTATCAATGGCCTGACGGCAATCTTCAAGAAGGTGAACCCCAAGATGGCCGAGGATTCCACGTTTGTCAACATGTTCCGCAATGCTCCTACGGTGGTCTTCATCGCTAACGATCCTTCGTACGCCATGTCTCCCATCGACTGCGGACTGATGGGCGAGAATATGATACTCTCTGCCTGGAGCATGGGCATCGGTTCGGTATGCCTGGGTGGCCCGGTCGGATTCCTGAAATCCAATGCTGAGGCGCAGGAATACATGAAGAAGCTGGAGTTCAGTGAAGGTTATGAGTTGCTTTATTGTATAGGCTTCGGCTATCCCGCTGAGACTCCAGCCGCTAAACCTCGCGATGTCTCCAAAGTGAAGTTTATCGACTAACACTCTTCTAGCCGAGGACCCGTCCCTCGACAGACAGCGAATTGATTCCCAGCCATTGGTATTCTACCGGATACTAATGGCTGGGAACTTCTAAGTGGCAGTTTTTGCCAAAGTTTATTCTGAGATTGTATGCCCGCCACTCACGTCGCAACGGATAATGTTCACGCAAGTGTTCGAATGTCTCCGGAGCGGCTTTCAGTCGTTGGCTGTCTTCCATCGGATTGTAAACCATCAGTTGTATCTCATTGTTGGAGTTCGCCTCCAGTGAGGTTTGTGCCGGGGCGGGTGGGGCGATGACGTAATCTCCCTTCAGATGGAAAAACTTGCAGAACGCATCCAACGCCATGCGGGTAGCGTTGGCCTTGCCGTCAGCGGAGTAGCCTGCTATGTGAGGTGTCCCTATGAACGCCCGTTCCAGTAACTGTCGGTTGATGTTCGGTTCACCTTCCCACACGTCTATCACGGCCTCCTTCACACGGCCCTCTTGCAACGCCCGTAGCAGCGCGTTGTTGTCCACCACTTCCCCGCGGGAGGTGTTGATGAGATAGATGGGGCGTTTCAGCGACTGGAAGAACCGCTCGTCCGCCAAGTGCCAAGTGGGGTAGGGGCCGTCGTACGTCAGCGGTGTGTGGAACGAGATGACGTCGCACTGCTCGCACAACTCCTGCAATGTAACGAATCCCTCTTCTCCCTTGTCGGCTCGCGGTGGGTCGCATCGCAATATCTCCAGGCCTAAGCAATCTTCAGTATCCGCTACCTCACTTCCCACGTGACCTACGCCTACCACTCCCAGACGGCTCCCTTCCAGCGCTAGACCGCACTGCTGGTGCAGCAGTATCAGTGAGGACTGTACATATTGCAGCACCGAAGTCGCGTTGCAACCCGGTGCGTTACGCCACACGATGCCTGCCTCTTGGCAATACTTCGTGTCGATGTGGTCGAACCCGATGGTAGCTGTCGCCACAAACCTCACCTTACTGCCCTCGAGCAACTGCCGGTTCACATGCGTGCGGGTACGTATAATCAGTGCGTCGGCATCCTTCACCATCGCGGCGGAAATGTCTTTTCCGTCGGCATACACCACCTCGTCGGCCAGCTTCTCTATCTCGCCTTTTATGTATGGAATCTTATCGTCAACAATAACCTTTATCATCTTTACTTGGATTAAAACTCCGCGAAGGTAGTCATTTTAGGTCATATTTATTGTTGAATCGGAAAACTTTGGTTATGTTTGCAATCCTTATAAACTAAATGACATAACGAAATGAAGACATTTACCGAGCTTTGTAACCCGATATTCGAACAGACAATACGCGATTATCACCTGAAGGACAATGTAGATACGCCCATCCAGAATCCTTATGAGATGAAGAGTATCGAGTATTATCTCTACCTCAAGAATTGGATTGACACCGTTCAGTGGCATCTCGAGGATATCATCCGCGACCCGCAGATTGACCCGGTGGAGGCTTTGGCCTTGAAACGTCGCATCGACAAGAGCAACCAGGACCGCACCGACCTTGTGGAACTTATTGACAGCTATTTCCTCGACAAATATAAATCGGTGAAGGCCCTGCCCGATGCCTCCATCAATACCGAGAGCCCCGCCTGGGCTGTCGACCGCCTCTCCATCTTGGCGCTGAAGATCTATCACATGCGCAAGGAGGTGGAGCGTACCGACACCGACGCGGCTCACCATCAGCAGTGCGAGACTAAACTGCGCATCCTGTTGGAGCAACAGAAGGACCTCTCCGCCGCCATCGACCAACTGATTGCCGACATCGAGGCAGGCCGCAAGTACATGAAGGTCTACAAGCAGATGAAGATGTATAACGACCCTTCGCTGAACCCTGTCCTCTACGGAAACAAAAAGTAAATCACAACTCCAATAGATTGAAGAAGTTACTCATCATACGGTTCTCTGCCATCGGCGATGTGGCGATGACCATTCCCGTCATCACCTCGCTTGCTGTGGACAATCCTGACCTGCAGATTACCGTGCTGAGTCGCTCTTTCCTGCAGCCGCTGTTCGACCACATTCCCTCCAATGTCCGCTTCAAAGGTGTAGACCTGAAGGCGGAGCAGTACAAGGGCATCCGCGGTCTGAATCGGCTCTATGCCGAACTGCGGCAAGAGGGCTTCGACGCTGTTGCCGACCTCCACAATGTGTTGCGCAGCAAATACCTGTGCCTCCGGTTCCGGCTAGCCGGCAAACGGGTGGCCTGCATCGACAAGGGCCGTAGAGGCAAACGCTTGTTGGTAAAGGCCAATGGCAAAGTGAAGGTGCAACAGAGGACCTCGTTCCAACGTTATGCCGAGGTGTTTGCCCGGCTCGGACTGCGGTCGCATTCCACCTTCCAGTCAATCTTCAGTCCCAATCGGGGAAATCTCGACTTGGTGGCCGACATCACCGGGCCCAAAGGCGATGAACGTTGGGTGGGAGTGGCTCCCTTCGCTGCCCATGCCGGGAAGATTTATCCGCAGGAAAAGCTCGATAAAGTCGTCGAGATGTTGGCCGGCGAGCCTCGCCTGCGTGTGTTTGTCTTCGGTGCCGGTGAGGCTCAGCGTCAAGTGGCCGAAGGGTGGATGAGCCGATACCCTACGAAGGTGGTCTCCGTCATCGGCAAGATGAAGATGGACCGCGAACTGGTGCTGATGAGCTGGCTCGACGTGATGCTTACCATGGACTCTGCCAACATGCATCTCGCCTCGTTGGTTCACACCCCGGTTGTGTCCATTTGGGGCGCCACGCATCCATTCGCTGGTTTCATGGGCTGGCTGCAGCATGCCGAGGATGCCGTGCAGTTAGATATGCCCTGCCGACCTTGCTCTGTATATGGCAACAAGCCTTGCCTGCGGGGCGACTATGCTTGTCTCAACGGGATTGAACCGCAGCGGGTGGTGGCCCAGCTGAAGAAACATCTTCCCCCAGTCGACAACCCCGACGAATAACCTCTTTTACCTCTTAAATACGCAACTTATGAATCCTTTCTACGTTTTGGTCTTTTGCTCGTGGTACCTGCTGTCGCTCTTGCCATTGGGCGTGCTCTACATATTGTCCGACTTGCTCTACTATCCGCTCTACTACTGCATCCGCTATCGCCGTAAGATAGTCCGCAAGAACCTGTTGGACTCTTTCCCCGAGAAGAGTGAGTCGGAGATTCTGCGCATCGAGAAGGAATATTACCATTTCTTCTGCGACTATACCGTGGAAACCATCAAGTTGTTTTCCATCTCACGTAGTCAGCTCCGCCGTCGCATGACCTTCGAAGGTGTGGACGAGATAGTGGATGAACTCCGCGCGCAGAACAAGGAACTCTGTTTCGTCTACCTAGGCCATTTCGGCAACTGGGAGTGGATTGCTTCCTTGCCATACTGGACACCTCAGGATGTGCTCTGTGCCCAAATCTATCACCCGCTGCGCAATGCGGCTTTCGATAAGCTCTTCCTGCGCGTCCGCAACCAATATGGTGGCGAGAGCATCCCGATGAAGATTACCCTCCGTCGTATCATCGAACTCAAGCGCGACAAGCAGAAGACCATCATCGGATTCATCTCCGACCAGTTGCCCAAGTGGAGTAGCATCCATCACTTCACTCCCTTCTTCCATCGGGAGACGGCCTTCTTCACCGGCACCGAGCAGATGGCCAAGAAGATGGGTGCCCTCGTCTACTATGCCGAGGTGACTCGTCCCAAGCGTGGTTACTACCACTGTAAGTTCAAGAAGTTGACCGAGGACCCTCAGTCGGCTCCTGACTTCAATCTCACCGACCTCTATGCCGCCCGTCTGGAAGAGATGGTGCGCCGCACTCCCTCCATCTGGCTCTGGAGCCACGACCGTTGGAAACGTACCAAGGAACAGTACGAACAGCGGGTGAAAGAGGGGTTGAGCAAGGCTTAATCCTCACTGCATATTTCATCGTATAATTCTGTATTTCACTGGCTTGCAGTCTAGTGAATCGTTATTTTGTTGGCTGTTGTCATCGTTCGCGGCGTTACCCAGAAGTGACGACGTGCTGTCGTACACTGTGCTCCTTGCGTATCTAACGGTGTAAACACGGCTTTTTGACGATGTAAAGATGTGTGTCTATAAGTGCTTGAATATCAACATCCCCCGTGTTTGGCAATTGCCGTTCACGTGTTTGACAATTGCCGTTCACGTGGATGGCAATTGCCGTACACCCGTTTGACAATTGCCGTGCAACGTACGAGCGGGGATTCTTGCACTCTCCACAATGTTTCTCGATATCCATTTTAGCCTTGCCGCCGGCGCTCTCCGTACGATTGTAGTTGCGCGACAGATAACAGTATCTGGTCTTTGCCTTTTCGTTCATGTCGATATCCATCCTATGTGTGTTGGACAATTTGACCGCAAAAGTATGAAAAATGTAAGAAACGGAACGCCTTACCGCATAATAATCGCATGCTTGTGTGTCAGAGGGCGAACCGGAAACTATAAAAGTGGTGAAAATTCTCCTTGATACAAATTTCATTCAAGATTATGCGCTATCTTTGTTCCTCCAAAACGAACAAGGCATATAATATCTTTGAGGCATGAGAGCAAACAAACTCTACGTTATCCTGTTGTTGGTAGTCTGTTTCTTCACGTTTTTCATCAACAACGGCGTGATACACACAGACATCATGGAGTCTCGCAACATCGTCACCGCTCGTGAGATGGTCTACGACGGACATTGGCTAGTGCCCACCATGAACGGCGACTTGCGCTTGGAGAAACCTCCCTTGCCAACTTGGATAGCCGCCGCGGCCGAGATTGTCAGTCCGGACAATATGTCCGCCCAACGTGCCATGGCCGGTCTGGCCGCCACGCTGTTGGTGCTCTTCTTCTACGGCTTCGTGCGCACCTCTACCAAAGACCGCAACCAAGCCCTCATCGCATCGCTCGTGCTCTGCACCTCCTACAACTTGATTCTGATGGGCCGCACCGCCTCGTGGGACATCTATTGCCACGCCTTCATGATGGGCGCCATCTACTTCCTCTTCAAGGCTTTGCAGCAGCAGGGCCCGCAGTGGGGCAACTTCCTGGGTGCCGGGCTCTTCCTCGGACTCTCCTTCATGGGCAAGGGCCCTGTGTCGTTCTATGCCTTGCTGCTCCCGTTCCTGCTCAGCTACCTGCTGTTCATGCGGCGACCGATGAAGGGTAAAGGGTGGCCTCTCTTCTGTATGATTCTGCTCTGCCTGCTCATCAGCAGCTGGTGGTACATCTATATCTACCTCTTCCACGCCGAAGAGGCACAGTACGTGCTTCACAAGGAGTCGACGGCTTGGGTGGAACGCAATGTGCGGCCCTGGTACTACTACGGCACCTTCTTCCTCGAGACCGGGGCGTGGGCGCTGATGGTGCTCACCGCCTTGTTGGTTCCCTACTGGAAACGGCAAGCGAAGCAGGAGCGCGAGTATCTGTTCGGCCTTTCGTGGATGTTGCTGCTGGTCGTGTGCCTCTCGTGCTTCCCCGAGAAGAAGAACCGCTACCTGTTGCCCATGCTCATCCCTGCCGCCTACACCGTCAGCTTCCTCTTCGCCACTTGGCTTGAGCAGCTGAAGACTAAGCGGATGGATGCTGTCGGCCGCAGACTCTACTACGCCAACGCAGGTCTGATGACCGTCATCGTGGCCCTGCTGCCCGTGGCGGCTTACCTTTTCCTCTATCAGAAGGGCATCATCTCCCTGACGTTGCTCATCGTGCTGGCTGTGGTGCTGTGGACACTGACCGCTTTCATGGTCACCTCGCTCACTCGCATTCGCCCCTGGCGATTCCTGGCTGGGGTGGTCGTGCTCTTCGTCTTCGCCGAGATTGTCTGCATGCCCTACATCGGTGGTTTGGTGAACAACCCCGACTTCAAGAGCATCAGCGCCACACGCGACATTGAGTCCTTGCGTCCGTTGCCTTTCTATTCCGTGGCCGGTGAGGAGCTCCGCATCGAACTGGTCTACGAGGCCAACAAGAAGATTCGTCCGCTGGACATCAACGATACCACGGCCGTGCTCCGCGCTTTGCCTTGCGCCCTGCTTACCCACAAGCGGGTAGGAGAGGTGCTCCCCGGTGCCATGCTCCAGAGGGTAGACACCGTGTGGGTGGGACGCTACGACAACAACCGCCGTCCCAAGAATACCCGTCGGTACAGCGATAATTTCCTCTATAACGTAACAATTCTGAAACTCAAATAGACTATGAACAAGACCGCCGATTACGATTTGACTATCATTGTCCCCATCTTCAACGAGGAGGATAATATGGCCGCTTTGGAAAAGGCTTTTCAGTCCTACCTGCCTACAGCCGCTTGCCCGGCATGTGTGCTCTTCGTCAACGATGGCTCCAAGGACAACAGTGGCGAGCGCATCCGTGAAATCTGTGCCCGCAACCCGCACTTCTATTATATCTCCTTCGCCAAGAACGCCGGACTCAGTGCCGCCATCAAAGCCGGCATCGATGTGGCCCAGTCGAAATACGTGGGCTACATCGACGCCGACCTGCAGACCACGCCCGAGGACTTCAACGCCCTGCTACAGTATATCGGGGAATATCCCTTGGTGATAGGTATCCGTGCCAACCGCAAGGACACAGCCTTCAAACGCCTGCAGTCGAAGATAGCCAACGGCTTCCGCCGTATGATGACCCACGACGGTGCCACCGACACGGGCTGCCCGCTGAAGGTGATTCACACCGACTATGCCAAGCGCATTCCCTTCTTCACGGGCATGCACCGCTTCATCCCGGCGCTGATACTGCTGCAGGATGGCGGCAAGTTCAAGGAGATTCCCGTCCGTCACTTCCCCCGTGTGGCAGGAGTGTCGAAGTATCACTTATGGAACCGTCTGGTCTCTCCCTTCAAGGACTGCTTCGCCTATCGCTGGATGGCCAAACGCTACATCAACTATACCATCGCCTCTGACAACGTAGCTCCGCAAGCCGACTGACCATGAACGAATACCTGACCTACGCCATAGGCTTCCTGGCCCAGGCTTTCTTCTCGGCCCGCATCCTCTTCCAGTGGGCGCTCTCGGAGAAGGCCAAGCGGGTGGTCTCACCCTCCATCTATTGGGTGCTGAGTCTGTTCGGGGCCTACCTGCTCTTCATCTACGGATGGATACGCGACGACTTCGCCATCATCCTGGGACAGCTCGTGTCCTACTACATCTATCTGTGGAACCTCAAGGAGAAGGGTATCTGGGCCAAGCTGCATCTCTTGCTCCGAGGTCTCCTGCTGGCGACGCCCGCCGTGGCCCTCTGCATGGTGCTTCACAACGTGCCCGATTTCGTGGCGGACTTCTTCCAGAACGAAGAGGTACCCTTGTGGCTGTTGCTCTTCGGCTCCATGGGACAGATCGTCTTCACCCTGCGGTTCGTCTACCAGTGGTATGTGTCGTCGCGCCTGAAGATGTCCGTACTCCCCGCCGGATTCTGGATTATCAGTCTCGTCGGCTCGGGCATCATCATCGCCTACGGTATCTACCGTAGCGACCCCGTGCTGATACTGGGCCAGTCCTTCGGCTTCCTTGCCTATGTGCGCAACCTGGTCATCGGCTATAAAGCCAAGACACGTAACCCCGAGCAGTAGGCATGAACAAGAGCAAGCAGAAATACTATGTCGTGTGGAAAGGTGTGGAGCCGGGTGTCTACGCCTCGTGGAAGGAGTGCCAGCAGCAGATCAATGGTGTTGCCGGTGCGCTCTATAAGTCGTTCTCCAGCGAAGCGGAGGCTCAGCTCGCTTACTCGTCCTCTCCGTATGAATACATCGGGAAGTCCGCCGAGAAGGAACCCACGGTGGCAGTGCCTGCCGGCGCTGCTACCTATTGCGACAACGCCTTGGCCGTGGACGCTGCCTGCAGCGGCAACCCCGGGAAGATGGAATACCGCGGTGTGCACATCGCTTCCCGTCAGCAAATCTTCCATTTCGGACCTATGTATGGGACCAACAATATCGGGGAGTTCCTGGCCATCGTGCACGGACTCGCCTTGCTCCAGCAGAAAGGCCTCACCGCTATGCCGGTCTATTCCGACAGCCGCAATGCCATCAACTGGGTGCGTCAGAAGAAGTGCAAGACCAAGCTGGAGCGAACAGCAAAGACCGAGGAGCTGTTCCAACTCATCGAACGCGCCGAGAAGTGGCTGCGCACCCACACCTACGCCAACCCCTTGCTGAAGTGGCAGACCGACCAATGGGGCGAGGTGCCTGCCGACTTCGGACGAAAGGGATGACCTGTCGACATCCCCAGGACTACTTATCTATCCGGAACTTATTGCGTTTCATCAGCCATCGGTACACTACGATGCAGATGATGACCGAAACCAACGAACCAGCCGGCGAGGCGATGCCCATGGGGAACAGCGTGTCGGGGTACATCTCCGAGGCAAAGTATGACAACGGGATGCGGGCGCATACGATGGAGAGGAAGTTGTGGCAGAACGAGATGATGGAGTAACCACAAGCCGTGAACAGTCCGCTGTAGCAGAAGTGTATGCCGGCGAACAGACAGTCCCACGAATAGCTTTCCAGGTACTCACCTCCCAGCGTAATCACCTTGGCATCCTCGGTAAACAGCCGCACTGCCTCCTCGGGGATGAACTGGAAGATGACACCCACCGCCACTCCGTACGCCACACAGACGCCGATGGAGTACCTTAGGGTCGTCAGCGCCCGTTCCGTCTTGCCAGCTCCGATGTTCTGTGCCGAGATGGCCGACACCGTTGAGAGCATGGCCGACGGGATGATGAACAGCAGTCCGATGAACTTCTCCACTATGCCCACAGCGGCCGCGTCGTTTAGTCCACGTCCGTTGGCGATAATCATGATGGCCATGAACGCCACCTGTATGAATCCGTCCTGCATAGCCACCGGGATGCCTATCTTCAGTATCTGCGACAGAGTTCCCTTGTGCGGCTTCAGGTCCCCACGTGTGATGGCTAGCATCGACTTCTGCCGGCGTATGGCCACGTAGGCGAAGATGACGCTGCACATCTGCGACAGTGTGGTGGCCAGCGCCGCACCGGCGGCTCCCATGCCGAACAGTCCGATTAGCAGATAGTCGAGCGCGATGTTCACCACGCAGGCGACCGCGATGAAGTACATCGGACTCTTCGAGTCGCCCAGCCCCCTGAAGATGGAAGCGATGACGTTGTAGGCCACGATGAACGGGATGCCGATGAAACAGATGGTGAGGTAAGCCACCGTCTTGCCGATGGCCTCGGTGGGCGTGTCCATCATCCGCACGATGCCGTTGCAGGCCAGCAGCAGGATGACGGCCAGCACGACGGACAGTCCCATGAACAGCGTGATGGTGTTGCCTATCGTGCGCGAGGTCTGCTCCCGGTCGTTGGCCCCCACCGTGTGGGCGATGCGCACCGTGGTTCCCATGGCCAAGCCGATGATGATGACCGTGAACATGTGCAT
>CAVFUK010000030.1:0-18810 GCA_963625535.1 Anaerovoracaceae bacterium
GTGCAAAGCCACCCTCGGCAAGTTAGCGAAGGAAGTTCAGCAGGATACGGAAGGGCGCAAAGGCACCCTTGACAAGCTAGCAAAGGAAGAATCGGCGCACGCTCAGCAGGATGCAGAAGACTCGGAGTCCGATTATTCGTACAAGGGGATTGTTCGTCCAAGGTTCACTCCGAGCAGACTCTCCGCGCTGAAGCCCGACGAAGTGTTCGTCTTCGGAAGCAACTTGCTAGGTCATCATGGCGGCGGTGCCGCCCGTGCTGCTCTGAATCACTTTGGTGCCATCTGGGGTCAAGGTGTCGGTTTACAGGGACAGAGCTACGCCATCCCCACCATGCAAGGTGGTGTGGACACCATCAAGCCTTATGTGAATGAGTTCATCACCTTTGCCCTGAAAAATCCACAACTATTCTTCTACGTCACAAGAATGGGCTGCGGCATCGCCGGCTTCAAGGACGAGGAGATTGCGCCGCTGTTTGCAGATGCGCAAGATGTGAAGAACACCTGCCTCCCGAAGAGTTTTGCAGAGATTGTCAAGCCAACAATCACAGGCAATCCATCATAGTACCTAGGCGGGCTCTATGATGCCAATTATTTCAGATTTCAGACATTCTATGATGCCAATTATTTCAGATTTCTATTGTTTTATGGTGCCAATTATTTCAGATTCTATATCTTTGCAGCTGATAATCAACTAGAAAGTGGAAAGTTATGTATTACGACAGACTTATAGACAGAGAACTGAAGGCTTGGGCACAGAGCGACGACCGTAAGCCGTTGCTACTGCGGGGAGCCAGACAAGTAGGGAAGACTACGGCCGTGCGTCATCTGGCAGAGAATTTCGAGTACTTCGCCGAAGTTGACTTCAACGAACGCACAGACATTCACTACCTGTTTGATGGGAGTTACTCCCCACAAGAGATATGCAGATACCTCTCGTTGCAACTACGTACGCCCATCGAGCCGGGGAAGACTTTGCTCTTCTTCGATGAGATACAAGCTTGTCCTGCCGCCATCAACCGCCTACGCTACTTCTACGAGAAATATCCCGAGCAACATCTCATCGCAGCAGGTTCATTACTCGAATTCGCGCTCGAGAGCCTCCCTTCCTATGGTGTGGGACGCATCCGTAGCATCTTCATGTACCCTTTCAGCATCGAAGAATTTTTCCGGGCAACAGGCAATGCGGCACTTGCCGACTTCATCAACGAGGCCTCGCCATCGAAACCCATACCCGACACTATCCACCAACAAGCCATTAGGCTCTTGCGACAATTCCTCGTTTTAGGCGGAATGCCTGCCGTCGTGGCTAAATTCTGCAAGACGGGGGACATATTGGAATGCCAACGCATCCTCGGTGAACTGGTGCAATCGTTCCGCGACGACTTTGCCAAATACCGCAACAAGGTTCCCTCGATGCGCATCGATGCCGTGTTTCGGTCCGTTGCGGAGCAGGGCTTAGGCAAGTTTGTCTTCACTCGTGTGAATTCGGACGCCAACAACGAGCAGATTCGCACCGCACTCGAGATGCTTATCCTTGCCGGATTGGTGCATCCCGTCACCCACACGTCGGCCAACGGCATTCCCCTCGGCGCGGAGATAAACGAGAAATATCAGCGAATGATATTCACCGACACAGGGTTTCTGCAATGTGTGCTCGGGCTCGACATCTCGGAATTCTTCAGTCCATCCTCCGACCTGCAAGTCATCAACCGCGGTGCTATCGCCGAGACGTTTGTCGGGAACGAGATTATCAAATCCGGTTCTGTGTTCCAACGGCAGGCTCTGTATTGCTGGCACAGAGAGAAGAGTAGCAGCAATGCAGAAGTGGATTATGTGGTGCAAATTAGGAACGAGATTCACCCCATAGAAGTAAAGTCCGGCATGAAAGGTTCCATGCAGAGCATGCGGTTATTTTTGGAGCAAAAGAATATCACCTGGGGCATTCGCACTTCGCTAGAGAATTTCTCTGAATATGACAACATAAGGGTATACCCGCTTTATGCCATCAAGAATGCGCTGCGCTAAATCCGTCGGTGACTTCTGAAGGGCATTGCGCATCTCACAACCCTCAGAACTAATGAAAGCCGCCCGGTCTGCTTATGAGACACGGACGGCTTTCTGTTATCCTGGGACCTTTATGGTTGACAATCAGTTCTTCTGTCACTCCAAGTCGAAGCGCACCACTTGCGCCACGTCGGAGGGGAGGCGTGCTCCCTTGGGGATGGTCAGTATCAGTCCGCCAGGGGTGCAGACGACCTCGCAGGCGTAGTTCTTCTTCACGCTCAGCAAGGTGGCCTGCTTCACCGTTCCCTTCATGTCCGCCGGGGTGAGCTTGGTGAGCAACACCGGCCTGCCCGTCTCTGGCCAATCGAGGAAGATGGCGTAGAGTTGCTTACCTTTGGTGGTGTAGTAGACCCGATAGCCGTCGGTGGTAGTTTCGCCGGAGACCACGTAGGGACGAGTCCCGTAGATGCACTCGCCGTAGGACCACAGCCACACACCCACGTTCGCCACCACATCTTTCTGGTCCTGCGGAAAGGAGCCGTCAGCCATGGGCGAGAGATTGAGCAACAGCTGTCCGTTGTTGCTCACCACCTGTATCAGCTTGTGGATGATGTCCTTGTGCGAGGAGAGCTGCATGCCCTTCACGTAGCCCCACGACTGATGGTAGCCCGTGCTGATGGTGTAGTCGCACAGCCAGGGGATGGAGTCAATCTGCTCGGGGTTGCTGCGCTCGTGGTCCAGCATGCCGATGCTACGCGGGAACTCCTTATACTTATAGGTGAAGATGACCTCCTTGCCCTCCTTCTGGGCGTGGTTGAAGTAGTGGGCCAGAAAGTCGAGCTTATACTTCTCGGGAATCTGATCCATCCAGGCATCGAAGTAGACGATGTCGGGGCTGTACTTGTCCACCACCTCGTTGCTCTTGTCGAGCCACATCTGCAGCCATTCGTCGTGGGGCATCAGGCATCCGTAGAGCTTGGCATACTTAGGATTGTTGGCGGCCCACTCGGGTTTCACCTTCACGTAGGTGTAATTGATCTCGTGGTGCAGCGAGGTGAAGAACTTCATGCCGCGTGCCTTGATGGCCTTTCCCAACAGACCGATGATGTCCTTCTTCGGGCCCATCTTCTTGGCGTTGAAGGGGGTGTACTTGCTGTCCCACATCGAGAATCCGTCGTGATGCTCGGCCACGGTGCCGGCAAATCGCGCGCCGCTCTCCTGGAAGAGTTGTGCCCACTCGTCGGCATCGAACTTCTCACCCTTGAGCATGGGGATGAAGTCGTGATAGCCGAACTTGGTAAGCGGCCCGTAGATGACTTCGTGGCGTTTGTGTCCGCCCATCAGGAAGTCCGCCGACGTGGAGTCGCGATGCATATAATAATAGTATTGCTCGTTGCCGTAGGCAGGAACGGAATAGACTCCCCAATGGCAATAGATGCCGAACTTGGCGTCGCGCATCCACTCGGGGACGGCTTGATGGCGCGACAGTGACTGCCAGTCGGGCGTGAAGAGGGTGTCGTCCTGCGCCTGCAGCGTACCTTGCGCGGTGAGCAGCGCCAAGCAGAGCCCCAAAGTTTTCAGTGTATTCATCTGTGTTTTTATGATATTCTATATAATATAATACGTAACAAAGCGGGAAAACACGTATTCCGATTTTCGCCACATGCCGAGATATTTTCGTCGCATGCCGACCTATCGACCACAGGATGCCTTCTAAAATATTTGAGAAGGCATGCGGCGGATACCGCAAACAATGCTACCTTTGCATGGGAAATACTTTTAATTATAATATCATGAAAAGAAGAACCGTCTTATTGACACTACTAAGTTTAAGCGTGATGATGCCGGCAAGCGCATTTGCCGAGAAAGTCATCGAAGCCACTCCGGCCACCTTCGGCGATGCGCTCACGGCCGTGAAGAAGGCTGTGAAGAAACAAAAGGAGGACATCCTCGTCACCTTGCACGGAGGAACCTACAGTCTGCAACAGCCACTGGTGCTGGACGAGGCGTTCAGCGGACGCAATGGTTTCCGCGTCACCTTCCGGGCCGCCCAGGGCGAGACCCCAGTCATCAGCGGAGGCGTCAGAGTCACCGGATGGCAACACGTGTCGGGCAATCTCTACAAAGCACCTTTCAAAAGCGATAAGAAGCTGCGCACCTTGCTGGTGAACGGCGAGCGTTGCCGCATGGCAGGCGCCAAGACGCGGGTGAACGGCTACGGCAGCGAGGGCGAGATCACCATCAGCGGAACGGAGCCGTGGGCATTCGGCAGCGGCAAAGGTGTGGACGGCATCAAGTTCCTAGCGGACAAAGAGGTGACCACCTTCCACAACCCCGAGGACGTGGAGTTGGTACAGAGCAAGGTGTGGACGGAGAAGATTCTCTGCCTACGCGACATAGAGAAGTGGGGCGACACCATCGTGGTACGTTTCCAGCAGCCCTACGGAGCCATACTCAACTCCTTGGCCTGGGCAGGCAAAATCAACTACTTCAAAGAGTTCTACTTCCGCAATGCCATGGAGCTACTCGACGAGCCGGGCGAGTTCTACTTCGACCGCAAGGCGCAGACGCTCTACTACATGAGCAACGGCGAGGATATGGCGAAGGCCGAGGTAATAGTTCCCGTAAGCGAAGGCTTGCTCCGCATCAAGGGTTCGTCGCTCACCTCGCGGGTGGAGAACATCTCGTTCGAGGGCATCACCTTCGCCAACGACACGTGGAGTCTGATGGAGGTCGAGGGTTCGCGTGGCTTCGGCGGCATACAGAGCCTGGGCTTGGCAGTGAAGTACATCCCCGACGGCAACTGGCACCCCACGAAGTACAACAGCGTGGACGTGCCCGAGGGATGTGTGGAGGTGCAGAACGCCAGCGGCATCCGGTTCGTGCGCAACAGGTTTGAGCACATCGGCTCGGCAGTCACAGTCAACCTGGTGAACGACGTGACAGCGACGGATGTCATTGGCAACTACTTCAACGACATGCTGGGCAACGTCATCAGCGTGGGCCATCCGCAGCATTATGAGATAGGCGACGGTGAAGGCAAATACCCCGCCTCAGTGGAGGGTGTCTGCAAGAACATCCACATCACCAACAACTACGTGCGCAATGTCAGCCTAGACTTCCGCCAGGTGGAGGCCATGCTCGGCTTCTTCGTGGAGGACGTACACTTCGACCACAACGATATCGAGCGCACACCCTACGGAGCCATCGCCCTGGGCTGGTGGTGGGGCAACGCCAAGATTCCCGAGTCCACCGTGGCGAAGAACAACTCCATTAACTACAACAAGATTGGGCAGACTCACCTGACGCTGAACGACGGCGGAGCCATCTACCTGCTGGGCAAGCAGCCGGGGTCGGTCATCAAGCGCAACTATATATATAAAGGTGTACGTTGCATCTACCCCGACGACGGCTCGTCCGGTTGGTTGATCGAGGAGAACGTCATCAACAGTCTGTTCCAGCTGTGGTATCACCTGGCTTCGGACCGCAACTACGACATCACCGCCCGCCGCAACTTCGTGAAGGACAACTATCTGGTGAACAACGGCAACGGCACCCAGGTGCTCGACACCCAGGTGTTCCGCAACTGCGACTTCAACGACGAGGCCAAGGGTATCATGAACGAGGCCGGCATCGAGGATGAGTATAAGGATATCATCCCCACCGAGGCTCCGAAAGACATCCACGTCTTCCCGCTGTTCCCGAAAGAGAAATGGATACTGTAAATGAAGTTCCACAAGTATAAAGTGGCGGAATAATGAGCTAAATACTCAATGGCACTTGAGTATTACACTCGTTGCCTGTTGAGTATATAGGTCGTTTGCGAGTGCATAATAAAAGCCGCATGGGGTTGTTTCCATGCGGCTTTTATTATGTCTTTATCAAGTTCTGCCACTACGTAGGCAACAGCTCACAAGGGGTTCGGTTCACGAGTTATCGCTCTCCGATATTTGAGCCATGGGTCAAGTGGCATTGAGCCAAGGCTCGTTTTTAGGCTCGCCGAACTTGTATTATTCCTTCGTTCTGTTCTTCAGACGAAGCGTGCTCCGTTGTCGGGCTTCACGAAGTAGACCTTGAAGGTGGTCTCGTACTCGGGGAACTTCTCCAGATAGCGGCGTGTTATCTCCCGCTGGATGTTCTCCTTCTCGGCCGGGTCTACCAAAGCGATGCAGGCACCCTTGAAGCCAGCACCGGAGAACCGTCCGCCATAGACACCGGGCAGCGAGCGCATGATCTCGTAGATGGCGATGAGCTCTGCCGACCCGCACTCGTAGTTGTGGATGCTGCTCTCGCAACTGTCGAAGCTGAGTTTGCCGAAGAGCTTGAGGTTGCCAGTCTCCCAGGCCGTCACACCTTGGCGCACACGCCGATACTCCGAGTAGAAGTGCTCGGCACGGCGGGCGAAGCGTTGCGGCATGGCGATGCTGCACTTGTCGAACGTCGCCTTGGGGATGTCCCTGAGGAAAGTCTTGTCGAAGGTCTTCAGCGGTTGGTCGGTGTAGGCCAGCACATTCCATGCGGCCGTCTTACACTCATACACCCGCAGGTTATAGTCGCTGTTGACCAAACTGCGCGTCAAGCCGGAGAAGAAGATGCCTATCTCGAAGTCGGGCAACGCGGGGTTGCGCTTGATGATGCGATACTCGTCGCTGTCGCAGTCGAGGAACAGCAGTCCGTCCTCCCTGCCCAGCACGATGCAGGCCTGGTCCAGCAGTCCGTTGTTCAGGCCGATGTACTCGCGCTCTGCCTCCGAGGCTATCTTCACTATCTCGAAGGGGGCAAGCTCTATGTTGTTCGCCTTGGCGTAGGCCATGACGTAAGCCACCAGCACCGCTGCGCTGGACGACAGTCCGCCCACGGGCAACGATCCTTGGATGACTCCCTCGATACCGTACTTCAGCACGAAGCGTTTCTTCAGCGCATACTTGGCGCCACGGGCATAGTCGCCCCAGTTCTTCGCCCTCACTTGGGTCTGCTGGGCGATGTCGAAATCCACCACCCCCTCGAAGCTTCTCGACTCCAGATGCACGTGTCCGTCCTGGGTGGGCGTGAACCACAGGTCCACACCTTTGTTGATGGAGAATCCCGTCACCAGACCGTGCTGGTGGTCGACGTGCGCTCCTATGGGGCAAACGCGATAGGGCGAGAAGATGTGATATTGATATTCCTTTTCCATAGCGACAGGGGTCAGCATTTATAATAGGTTTTGTACCATTCGGCGAAAGCCCGCAGGCCGTTGCGCAGCGGAGTGGACGGTTTGAATCCGAAATCCTGCTCCAGCGGTGTGGTGTCGGCATAGGTGACAGGCACGTCGCCCGGCTGCATGGGCACCAGTTGAGTGTGGGCCTCGAAGTCGTAGTCGGCAGGCAACACCTCCGCACGGATGAGCTCCTCCTTCAGGATGCGGACGAAGTCGAGCAGATTCTCCGGCTGGTTGTTTCCGATGTTGTAGACCTTATAGGGAGGCACGGGCAGTCCGTCCTCACCCGTCTGCTTCTCCGGTGCGTGTTGCATCACGCGCGTCACACCCTCCACGATGTCGTCCACGAAGGTGAAGTCGCGCTTGCAGTTGCCATAGTTGAATATCTGAATAGTCTTGCCCGCCACCAGTTTGTCGGTAAATCCGAAGTAGGCCATGTCCGGACGGCCGGCAGGGCCATAGACAGTGAAGAATCGCAGTCCTGTGCTGGGGATGTTATAGAGTTTAGAGTAGGCGTGTGCCATCAGCTCGTTGCTCTTCTTGGTGGCGGCGTAGAGGCTCACGGGATTGTCCACCTTGTCCTCCGTGTCGTAGGGAATCTTCTTGTTGGAGCCGTAGACGCTGCTCGAGCTGGCGTACACCAGGTGCTCCACCCCGCTGCATCCGCCGTCGTAGCTGTGGCGACAAGCCTCCAGGATGTTGAAGAAGCCCACCAGGTTGCTCTCGATGTAGGCCTCGGGGTTGGTGATGCTGTAGCGCACGCCGGCCTGTGCCGCCAGGTTGACGACCACCTGTGGCCGGTAGGTGGCAAACAACTCGTCCACAGCAGCCTTGTCGGCGATGTTGCCCCGCACGAAGACGAAGTTGCCGTATGCCTGCAGCTGTCTGAGCCGCTCTTCCTTGATGCGCACGTCGTAATAGTCGTTCATGTTGTCGATGCCTATCACCCGCACATCCTTCACCTCACTCAAAAGTCTGCGCGACAGATTGCTGCCTATGAAGCCTGCCGCGCCGGTCACCAAGATGGTTTTACCCTCTAATTGTACGTTCTTCTGTAACATATCTATTGTTAACACTATATTGTTGCTGATAGGTTGCAAAAGTAGGACTTTTTCGTCCAATCTCCCAATCTTACGGGCGGTAATTGGCGAAAGGGAGAGCGAAAACTTGCCCGTACGGATTCTGTGCACTAATTTTGCAGCCAAAACAAAGACAACAACTGATGCAAGGGACTTTCATCCTCCTCACGATTATCATCTACTTCGGATTGCTGTACGTCATCTCCCGATGGACCAGCAGAAACCGTCAGGACAACGACGCCTTCTTCCGTGGCAACCGACAGTCGCCGTGGTATGTGGTCTCCTTCGGCATGGTGGGCGCCTCGCTCTCCGGTGTCACGTTCGTCTCCGTGCCGGGCATGGTGAGCTCCATCGACATGACCTACATGCAGACGGTGTTCGGCTTCTCGGTCGGCTATCTGGTGATAGCCCACGTGCTGTTGCCGCTCTACTACAAGCTCAACCTCACCTCCATCTACACCTATCTGGGACAACGCATCGGCCCGCGGGCCTACCACACGGGGGCGGTGTTCTTCCTGATATCGAAGATGACAGGTGCCGCGGCGCGACTCTATCTGGTCTGCGTCATCCTGCAGCACTTCGTCTTCGACCCGCTGCGGATTCCCTTCGTGGTGACCGTCACCGTCCTGGTGATACTCATTTGGCTCTACACCCACAAGAGTGGCATCCGTGCCATCGTGTGGACTGACACGCTGCAGACCTTCTGTCTCTTCGCGGCGCTGATACTCATCCTGTGTAACGTGTGCGGCAAGCTGGGGCTCGACTTCGGCGGGTTCCTGACCACCATACGCGAGAGCGACCACAGCCGCATCTTCGTGTTCGACGACTGGCAGTCGAAGCAGAACTTCTTCAAGCAGTTCTTCAGCGGCATCTTCATCACCATCGTCATGACCGGACTGGACCAGGACATGATGCAGAAGAACCTGACCTGCCGCAACCTGAAGGAGGCGAAGAAGAATATGTATTGCTACGGCTTCTCGTTCATCCCGGCCAACTTCCTCTTCCTCTCGTTGGGCATCCTGTTGCTCATGCTTGCCCCGCAGATGGGGCTGAGCATCCCCGCGGCAGGCGACGACCTGTTGCCGATGTTTGCCGCCGAGGGTCATCTGGGCTTCGCGGTATTGGTGTTCTTCACCATCGGCATCATCGCCGCGGCGTTCTCCAGTGCCGACTCGGCACTGACGGCCCTCACCACCAGCTTCTGTGTGGACATCCTCCACGTGGACAAGCGCACGCCGACCGAAGCGGAACGCACCCGCAAGCGGGTACACATAGCAGTCTCCGTCATCTTCATCCTCTTCATCTGGCTCTTCAAGGCGGCCAACAGCAAGAGCGTGATAGATGCCATCTACATCCTGGCATCGTACACCTACGGTCCGTTACTCGGACTCTTCACGTTCGGCCTCTTCACCCGGCGCGTGCCGCGCGACCGGTTCGTGCCCTACGTAGCCGTGGCCTCGCCCATCATCTGTTACCTCACAGACTGGCTCACCTATCGCTACACAGGCTATCGGTTCGGCTACGAGATGCTGATGCTCAACGGACTGCTCACCTTCATGGAACTTTTATTATTGTCAATCTATAAACACAAGAATCATGGAAATTACCAGTGCTGACTTCGTCATCAGTAACACACAACCGAGCAAATGTCCGCAGGACGGACTGCCTGAATATGCGTTCATAGGAAGGTCCAACGTTGGCAAATCGAGTCTGATAAACATGCTTACCAAACGACCGAAATTGGCCATGACCTCCGCCACGCCGGGAAAGACGCTGCTGATAAACCACTTCATCATCAACAAAAAGTGGTACCTCGTGGACTTGCCTGGATATGGCTACGCACAGCGCAGCAAGAAGCAACAGGACAAGATTACCAAGGTGATAGAGGACTATGTGTTGGAACGCGAGCAGATGACCTGTCTGTTTGTGCTGATTGACATCCGTCTGGAGCCACAGAAGATAGACCTGGAGTTCATCGAATGGTTGGGTGAGAACGGCATCCCCTTCGCCATCGTCTTCACAAAGGCCGACAAGCTCTCCGCCCAGAAGGTGCGGGCCAACGAGGCCAGTTACCTACAGAAGTTGCAGGAGAGTTGGGAGGAGCTGCCGCCCCACTTCATCACCTCCAGCGAGAAAGGCACCGGCCGCGACGAGCTACTCTCCTACATCGACGAGATAAACAAGTCACTCTAGGGAATCCATAGCATCCGCCGCCCAACGTCCGCTGATGTCGACTAGCGACTCGGTTATATAAGACAAGTGGAATCAGGGGGGGGTATGACATATCCCCCCCCGAGGGCCATTGTCCAATGAAGTATACTTCATCGGGCATCGAAGTATACTTCATCGGCACTTGAGGTATACTTCATCGACCATCGAGGTATACCTCCCTGTTTCGGTTTCGGTCTATGCTAAACTTGTGTACGCTCATCGTTTCTGTATCATATTCAAGAGGTCTTCGCCTGTGAGCTTATGGCTCATGTCCGAACCTTCGAGGATGTCCTGCACCAACGCTTGCTTCTGCTCGTGCAACCGCTGTATCTTCTCCTCGATGGTGCCTTCGGCAATGAGGTGATAAACCATGACGGACTGTTGCTGCCCGATGCGGTGCGTACGGTCGGTCGCCTGTGCCTCGATGGCAGGGTTCCACCATGGGTCGGCATGAATCACGTAGTTGGCACGGGTCAGGTTCAAGCCCAGACCTCCCGCCTTGAGGGAGATGAGGAACACGGGACACTCGCCGTCCTGGAACTGCTTCACCAGTTTCTGGCGAGTCTTGATGTCCACCGAGCCGTCTATATATAAATAGGTAATCTTCTCCTTGTCGAGGGCTTCACGGATGAGAGCCAGGTACGATGTGAACTGCGAGAACACCAACACTCCCCCATTCTTCTTCCCGTCCTTGTCCGGGGAGAGACCTTCCAACATGGTCTGAAGCAACTCGACGAGCGCGGTTATCTTGGAACCCTGCTGGCCTTTGTTGCCCTTCTTACCTTCCTCCACCAGACGGCAGTCGCACGAGCACTGGCGCAGACGGGTAATCTCGCTGAGGGTATTCACCGACACCTTGCTGCCTTTCTCGTTGAGCAGCATCTGCTCAGCCTTGCGACGCAGCACCTCGTAGACCAGCATCTCCTCCTCGCTGAGAGCCACGTGTCGATAAATCTCCTCCTTGGGAGGCAACTCCTTCGCCACCTTCTCCTTGGTACGGCGCAGCATGAAGGGCTTTATCAGGCGGTCCAGCTCAGCCTGCATCACCTTGTCGCCATTCTGTTCGATGGGGGTGATGAAGCGGCGGTTGAAGTCCTCGAACGAGCCCAACAGGCCGGGGTTGACGAACTGGAAGAGGTTCCACAACTCGCCGAGATGATTCTGCACCGGAGTGCCGGTCAGCATCACACGGTTGTCGCTCTTCAGCTGCATAGCCACGGCGGATGTCTTCGCGCCGCGGTTCTTTATGACATGAGCCTCATCGAGGCAAATGGTGTTCCAATGTTTCGCGGTGATGTCGTCCTTCACGCTGAGCAACAGTCCGTACGTGGTGACGACCACATCGCCTGCCTTAGCCTCGCCAATGGTCGCCGTGCGGTCTGTGGCGAAATTGAGGAGTGTGACGTTCAGCGACGGGGCGAACTTCTCGAACTCCATCTTCCAGTTGGGTGCCACGGATGCCGGGGCCACCACCAGCGACGGACCTTCCTTCGCCTTCAACAGCAGGAAGGCAATGGTCTGTATGGTCTTTCCAAGTCCCATGTCGTCAGCCAGCAGGGCTCCCGCGCCCCACTCATTGAGTCGCGCCATCCAGCAGTATCCCTCCTTCTGGTAGTTACGCAGCTTGGCTTTCAGCGCCTTGGGCACGGCCGGCGTATAGGTGCTTGCCGTCTTTATGCGTTCACGTATCTTCTTGAGTTCCTCGTCCTCGGCCAGCGTCAGCTCTCCCTCGGTGACGTCAGCGCCCAGCAGGGCGGCCGAGAAGGGCGAGAGTTGCAGTTTGCCGTGCGACCGGGAGGCGATGGCATTGAGCTGGTCCAACTGCTTGCGCAACTTGTCGCTGATTGCCAGGAACTCTCCTTCGCCCAAGCGGACGTATTGTCCATGGCTATGACCGACCAGCTCCAACAGTTGCGCCATGGAGAGGACCTTGTCCTGGTCCACTTGCACGTTGCCTTCTATCTCGAACCATCCGTTATCTTTCTTCTTGATGGAACCGCTCCAGGCACCGCCCGGACGTCTCACCTTAATGCGCGCGCCCTCTTTCCATTCGCACACGATGTAGTCGGTATGTTGCTGCGCATAGTCGATGAGCGGCAACAGTTCGTCGGAACCCAGCACCACGGATTCTTCCGTCTTCAGTTCCTCTATGCCGGTGTCCTCTATCAGTTGTTTTAGCCGTTTCCTCTCCAACGAGGTGTCGCGCACCACCCGCACATATTGTCCTTCGGCATTTTGGGCTATCACCTCCTTGCCTTCACGGCCGGGCTTGCACTGCGTCCGGCTCCCCTCGAGCGGGCGCACGAAGGCGGAGACGCTGTAGGAGACAGCGTCGTGGGGCGTTATCTGCAAGGTGAGCATGGCATCGCCCTGTACGGTAGGCAGCGTGCTGCCGCCTTCTATCAGGTCGCTGTTCACCTCTATCTTTCCGCCCAACTGGGACAGGAAAGATTTCAGTTGCTCCTCGGCCTCCAGGGGGAATTGTTTCAACGTAAGCAGACGGCGGTAGAACATCTTCTGCTCGTCGGTCACCCGGACGAAGTCTATCGCCGAGGAGGTCTTCTTGACCACGATGTTTCCGTCGTCCAGTTTATCGAGCGGCACATTGCTCGTCACCTCGAATCCCGCGTCTGTACGGTTCAGACTGATGAAGGCAGGCTGTTCGCGCACCTCCATCAAGGTATAGGGGGCCGAGTTGCCGCTGTAGAGTCGGCTCTCCTGCACCATCTCGGGCAACACGTGTTTCAGGCGCAGGTCCTCGTAGTAAAATTCCGAGTCGTTGAAGGCCCGCTTGGCGATGCGCCTGTCGTCGGCATCCATTTCCGGTATGTTCAAGAAGAGGAACTTCTGCGTGGAGACAGCCTTGCCGGCACTCCACGCGCCGCTCTTCAGCACCGACTGCAGACGTACGTCCACCGTATCGCCACGTTTGCTAAGGAAATAGGCCAGGCGCGTAGTCCGGTTGCTACCATCCTCATTGGATTTACCCATGAGATCGTCGAGCACCTTTTTCCACTCCGGCTTTCGGTAGATGGACGAGAGTAACCCCTCTGTGCCGTACGCACGGTTGGCCTCCTGTTCCGACTCTGCGTCGAGCGGGATGTACTTTCGCTGTTCTTGTTTAAAGATGAGCCAACGCGGGGAGCGAAATCTGTATTCTGTAGCAGGAATTTCCACATAGTTGAGTATAAGATAAGCCATCACTCGGTTCATGCTTTCATTGGTTCTCAACAATCGGTCTACATCGGCTTGAATGGTTTCGTTGGAGGCGCGGACATAGAGTATATTATACAGTATCTGTGCCGCCTCGTTGGTGGTGGTGCTTAACTTATTCAACGACACGCACGCCGCCTTACCCTCCTCGGACTGCGACAGGTAGCAGATGAGCACAAAGAAGAAGTTAAGAATCTCGCTGTCAAAGAGTACCGTGTGTTTGCGTTCCTCCTTGCACAGCAACGTCAGCGCCTTGCTGTAGAGCTTGAACGCCTCGTCATAATTGTGGTGGTAGGCTTCGTTGAGCGCGGACAGGATGCAGTGGTACTTGTTGTTGTAAAGGATAGGCGTGGATGGCCAATGGCCATAGGACATATAGTCGATGAGGTCGCACAGGCACAGATACCGTCGTTTCACATCCGTGTATACCTGCCAATCAATCTCTTCTATCAGACTCTTTACGTTGCCTACATTGAGTATAGCCTCATGATGTAAAGCGTCTTCTAGTGTGTAGCCTATGATGGCGTTTGAATTATCCCATCGGAGACTCTTGATGAACGGACGGAAGCGGGCATCATCGATGTGTGGTCCCAATATATTCGTCAACTCTGTGCTGGAGAGGCTAACCCGACGATCCACCACAGGTTTTTTGAACCCTCCGTAGATGTAGTCCCAAAACATTTTCTGCAAAGGGTCTTGTTTATAAGTCTTTTCGGCTTTGACCACCTTTTCAATCAACGGTTTCTCGTACTCAATGAAGTAGAGCATGGAATAAATCATAATAGAATTATCGATGCTGAAGGTGTATGCAGTCGAGAAGTAGTTGTAATCTTTTATACGAATGAGCCCACATTGGAAGAGTTCAGTGGAGACGCTACGGAGGTCGACCGCGTTGTCGCCCGACAACTGTTGCACCAATTGGCTCAACTGTTTAGCATCCACCTTCGAGAGGTCATAGAGGGTATAGAGTGCGACCAGGACTTTTTCCGACGGTTCGAGGTCCTGAAAGAATAATTTATAATCTACGTACATAATCTAACCAATAATACAGGAAAAGGCCGGACCCGCAAAGACCCGTGCCGTCATTAGTGCGCAAAGATAACACTTTTATCTGATAAATCCGCACAACAGGGCGCATGAGTTGGCACATTCAAATAAAAGTCCTATTTTTGTGACGTAAATCACCAACTAACAGTTTGTGTTCATGTATTCAGATAAAAGGAATATACTTCAATTGGCTGCGCTGCTCAAAGCACACGGCATCCACAAGATGGTGCTCTGCCCCGGTGTGCGCAATGCGGCAATCGTGCAGACACTCTCCAACATAGATTCGTTCCACTGCTATGCCATGACGGATGTGCGCAGTGCGGGGTTCTTTGCCATCGGCCTCTCGATGCAAGGAGGGGGCACGGCGGTCGTCTGCTGCGACGCGGGAGCCTCGCTGGCCAACCTCTACCCTGCCGTGGCGGAAGCCGCCCGTCAACAGATACCGCTCATCATCGTGTCGGCGGACCAGCCCACCCTCTGCAACGGGACGGTAGAGTCCTACTCAATACCTCAGGAGCGTTTGTTCGGCGAGCTCGTCAAGCTGTCCGTCACCCTGCCCGACGTACGGACGGACGAGGAAGAGTTGCATTGCAACCGGATGATCAACGAGGCCATACTGGAGACCCATCACCACGGCAACGGGCCGGTGCACATCAACGTGCCGGTGGCAGAGCCCATGTATCGGTTCACCGCCAAGGAGCTGCCCGACGTGCGGACCATCACCCGCTACCAAGGACTCAGCCTCTACGACCGCGACTACAACGACCTGATAGACCGACTGAACAAACACAACCGCCGCATGGTGGTGGCCGGACAGATGAGCCTCATCTACCTCTACGACAAGCAGTATGAGAAGCCCCTGGCCAAGCAGTTCGTGTGGCTGACAGAACACCTGGGGAACAAGACCGTACCGGGTACGCCGATACGCAACTTCGACTCGGCCATCAGTTCCATGAGCGAGGACCGCCTCATCACCATGAAGCCGGACCTGCTCATCACATTCGGCGGACAGGTGGTGTCGAAGCAGCTGAAGAAGTATTTCAAGAACTACCCACCCAAAGAGCATTGGCATGTGTCGCAGGACGGCAAGCTGACCGACCCCTTCGGCATACAGACCACGGTGATAGAGATGAACCCCTTCGAGTTCTTCGAGAAGGTGGTGCGTCTGATGGATGGGAAGCCGACCAACTTCCCGCTGGTGTGGGAAAACTATTGCAAGACCATCGTCGCCCCGTCGTTCCCCTACACACAGATGGCCGTCATCGGCAAGTTGATGCAGTCGCTGCCCGGTAACTGTGCCCTGCATCTGGCCAATGGCTCCGTGGTGCGCTATGCCCAGCTATTCCCCCTCGCGCCAGAGGTGGAGGTGTGCGGCAACCAAGGCACGGGCGGCATCGAAGGGTGTCTGTCCACCGCCATTGGCTATGCGACGGCTTCGGACAAGCTCAACTTTGTAGTGATTGGCGACCTCAGTTTCTTTGTGGATATGAATGCTCTGTGGTGTCAACACGTTCGTCCCAACCTGCGCATTCTGTTGCTCAACAATGGCGGGGCGGAAGGATTTCACACCCTGCCCGGTATGGACAAGGGCAGCAACTCCATGCCCTACCTGACAGCCGGGCACCAGACATCTGCACGCGCCTGGGCCGAGGAGAGAGGCTTCACCTACCTCACCGTGAAAGACGGCAATGAGTTGAACGAGGTGATGCGGATGTTCACCGCCCCCGAGGAGAAGGACCGCCCGCTACTGTTGGAGGCCTTCACCGACCAGGAGACCGACACCACGGAACTCCGAGCCAACTATCGTCGGCTGAAGGAAGAACACAAAGAGGAATAGCCAGTCTTCCCTCCCCACCGACGTGGGATAAAGTAAACCTTCCGACATTTGGAGTGACTATATATAATAGGTATAGCGGTAAAAGGAATTGATGACGAGTGAAGTGTTTTAGTATGGCAACGCTACGGACGTGAAGTAAACTAGGAAGATGTCATCGTCAACGCCCCGAGTAAACGTACTGCATGTGACTCGAGCGAGGAATGGAAATGACCGCCGTTCAGTCCTTCTGATTGCAGAGGTTCATCAAATGGCACGCCACTAGAGCGGCGGTCTCAGTGCGCAGGCGCGAGCGGCCGAGGCTGATTGGTACGAAACCCTTCGACAAGGCCAGGGCGACTTCCTCTTCGCTGAAATCTCCCTCGGGACCGATAAGCACCAGAGCATCCTCGCCGGGCTTCAGGGCTTGGCGTAGAATCGATTTCTCACCTGGATGACAGTGGGCGATGAACTTCTGTCCCGTGAAGGGCTGAGCGATGAACTTTTGGAAGTCCATCATCTCGTTGAGCACCGGCTTGCGGGCCTTCAGCGACTGTTTCATAGCGGAGACTAGGATCTTGTCCACACGCTCCGTCTTCACCACACGACGCTCGGAGTAGCGGCAGTTGAGGAAGGTCAGCTCGTCGAAACCTATCTCCGTGGCCTTCTCGGCAAACCATTCCGTGCGGTCCATGTTCTTCGTGGGAGCCATGGCCAGATGCAAATGTCCACTCCACAGCGGCTCCTGCTCGGTGCGCTCGAGCACCGTCACACGGCAACGCTTACCGCTCACGCCGGCAATCTGTGCCTTATAGAAATAGCCCTTACCGTCGGTCAGCATCAGTTCGTCGCCTTGCTGCAGGCGCAACACACGCACGCAGTGGGCCGCCTCTTCCTCAGGCAACTCGTCCGTCGTCTCAATGTCCGGTGTATAAAACAAGTTCATAAGTTCTTAGTCTTTAAATTAGCGTCTCAAGCCCGGGCTTCAGCCCGAGGCTACGATATGATTTCAACGTTTGTTTAACTCCACAGAGTTTAAAGGGGACCTAACAAGCCTCTTCGGGGAAATTCCGAATTGTCTTTTTCGATATTCCAATTCTCCGAACTAGTCTCTTCGGGTGGATTCCGAATAATTGACTTCTTAGGTTCCATTTATCCTCTGCGAGCGAAACGTTGACAAAAGTACACAATGTCGGGATAACGACCTAATTCCTGGCAGGGATTTCCACATGACGCTCTCGTATATTCCTTTGTCCTTAGCTACGCGAATACAGTTTTGGGGGTTACTCAAGACTTTCATCAGACGGGCAAGGTCCTTGTCTGCCGACAAAAAAAAGGATGCGCCCTTTTTACGGAACGCACCCTTATCTATTTATGGAACAATTGAATTATTCGTTTGATGTCTGTCGGCGAAGGATTCGCCAGCACAAACGCTATGGTTACTGAGCGTCAGTGGCTGTTGAAGTCTTCGGGTACAGGTACCAGTCAGTATCCTTCTCACCATCGGACTCTACCCACGAAGCGTACTTCGTGTAGAACACGTTGATGGGAGTACCTTCGTCGGACGGAGTGAAGCTCTGAATCGGCAGGCTGATGGCGAACGGATAGTTGCCTTTAGCGTCGATGTACCAAGCGTCATCACGAGTGTTGCTCTTCTCTGCGTCTGCTTTCGAAGTGGCTTCATGTTTCGGCAAATGTACCTCGAGGCGGTTGTCGGCGTTACGCACATACTTACTGATGACGAACGGATTGATCTCCTCGGAGAAGTTCGTCTTGCTCACGCCGCTGAAGGTACGAGTCACAGTGCACGATCCACCACGGGAAGCCATAGCATCCTCGGTAACGATGACGCTGTTGGTCTCCGATTCCTTAACCATACTGTTAGAAGAGAAAGTTATCGAAGCACCGAAGTCAGGGTACTGCACAGCGAAGGCGTCGGTGTAAGTAGCGGCACCAGCAGGCTGTTTGAATGTGAACACATCCTCGATGGTCTTTATCTCATTGGCATTGTTACCGAAAGTGATAGCACGGCGATGGCCTACGATTACGTCGTTCAAGTCGTAGTCGCCACCACTGGGCCACATATCCTCGAAAGCGTAAGTCTTGTAGGTGTACTCGGTCACCAGCATCTCCTTGTTCGTCTTGTCGATTACAGGGAGTCCATGGTCCTGAATCACATACTTAGGATCGCCGTTCACCACGAAGAGCACATCCTCGAAGGAGTTGTCGTCACCATCCTCAAC
>CAVFUK010000031.1:0-26062 GCA_963625535.1 Anaerovoracaceae bacterium
ATATTATATAATATATTGATATATAGTATATTATATATAGTACAAAGGGGAGAATGTAAAGAAAGAGAAATTTCCGAGAAAGATGGTATACCCCGAAAAAATAACTGAAATCTGATATCTGAAATCCTATTTGTTAATATCATCCGCAGATAGATATGTATCTCACTATATAACAGCACTTTACATCATTAACAGTCAGAGAAACAGTCCGTCCGAACGGTTTCAACAACCTCCGTTTGCCTCAAAAAGGCCCAAAAATAGGTCATTCCGACCTCCAGTAAAACCCCGAAATCGGGATTTTACCCCTATGACCTCCCTCGAAACCCTTCAAAAGAGCCGAATTTATACAATGTTAAAATCAAGGGTTAATAGCTTGTTTTGACCTTTCAAGAGCACAAATCCCTGCCATTTTTGCAAAATCACGACCCTCCACAGCACTTTCACTGAAACCACTGTCCGACACTCATCGGTGCTCGTTTCTCCCTACAAGGCATTCACCTCGCTGCACAGCGTTCGGCCCATCAACCCGATCAAGCAAGGCAGAGTCACTACAATGCCCCACACCTCCCTCCAGTATTTTTCCATCACCCAACCGTTCAAAGCCGACAGTCGAAAAGTACCTATAGGGAAGTCCCTAACTGGGAAAAAACTTTTCTCCCGTAAGAAAAAAAGTTTTCCCTAACCAAGGAGATGAAATAAAGACATCCGATTTCATCACCGTGAGACCAAAACTTGTTAAAGGTACCGCATTTCTTGATTTTTTGCAAAAGGACTCATATCTTAGCGGTTCAAAACTAAACACAGACTACTATACTATCCAGATGCAGACTTACCTGAATTCCAAGCCCCGATACGAGATACTCGACGGCCTTCGAGGCGTTGCGGCATTCGTCATTCTCACTTACCACTTTTTCGAAGGATGCCACATCCCATTGGGACACGGCTACCTTGGTGTCGACTTCTTCTACGCCCTCTCGGGATTCGTCATTGGCTACGCCTACAACGACCGTTGGGACAGGATGTCCATAGGCAGTTTCTTCAAGCGACGCATCGTGCGTCTGCACCCTATGGTGATCATGGGAGGATTGTTCGGTTTGATATTCTACTACCCGAGCCAAGGGGCTGCGTTTCCCTTTGTGGGACAGTCGCCATGGTGGGTGGTGCTATTGCTTTTCGTCTACACCAGCCTGATGCTCCCCATGCCCAACTCGTGGGATATACGCGGGTGGCAGGATTACAACTCCTTCAACGGCAACTCGTGGTCGCTGCTGTGGGAGTATGTCGCCAACATTCTGTACGCCGTCTTCTTCCGCTTCCTGCCTACGGCATTGCTCGGTGTGTTGTTGGTGGTTGCCGCACTGGGCACGATAGACCTCACCTGCAACATCAACGTATTTGGTCTGTTGGATGGACGCATAGGCGCACCCTTCACCGTCAACGGCGGATGGAGCCTCACCACACCCGAGCTATATGTAGCCGTGGTACGTCTATTCTATCCGTTCCTCGTCGGCCTGTTGCTGTCTCGCGTCAAGTGTGTCATCAACGTACGCGGCGCGTTCGGTTGGTGCTCGCTCATGGTTGCCGCCCTGTTGCTGATGCCACAGCTAGATGGGTTGGCAAACGGCATCTACGAAGCCATCGCCATCCTGTTGGTACTGCCGCTTATCGTCTCCATGGGTGCGGGCAGTGTGGTGAAGGGCAAGCTAGCCAGCCGCATCTGCACCTTCCTGGGAGAACTTTCCTATCCGCTCTACATCACCCACATCTCGTTTGTCTACTTGCAATTGTCCTGGATCGAGAATCATCCCGATGCCGCAACGGGGGCCGTGGTGATGCTGACCGTCACGCTCTACATCGCCTCCATAGCCGCAGCCTATGCCGCACTGAAGCTGTACGACATCCCCGTCCGCAAATGGCTCACCGAGAAGTGGTTAAAGCGGTCGGTGCGCTGACGTGAGGAGGAAAACATAAAACAGAAAGTCATGATACGACATTTACTATTGGTATTCATCGGTGGCGGCACGGGCAGCGTGCTACGCTATTTGGTGGGAAAATGCGTGGGCTCCACAACTTACCCTTGGGCGACATTTGTGGTGAACATCGTCGGCTGTTTCCTCATCGGGTTGCTCGGGACATGGATTGCCCGTCATAGTCTGTCGCCAGACCTTCGGCTGTTGCTGGTGGTGGGCCTTTGCGGAGGTTTCACCACTTTCTCCACATTCAGCAACGAAGCACTGTCGCTCATGCGTGACGGTCAGCCGTTGCTGTGCATTACCTATATTATATGTAGTGTAGCAGCGGGACTCGTTGCCGCATACTTAGGTACAAAGCTCGTGTAAACGAACCATGCCCCTCACATTAGATAATTGACTCACTCGGTGAGATAGTCTAAACCTGTCCAGTTTTTTGAGGCACCATGTGCCCCATATTTGCAGCAGTTACGAACAAGATAAAATGGACAGAGATGGAAAAGACAAGTATTCAGTACATTAAAGAGGCTGCAAAGAAACTGATGCACAGCAAACTTCAACGCTTAGGCGCACCCAAGACACAGGAGATACTCCAGGGAGTGATGCGCACGGTGGGACTGGAATCAATAGAGGAGGTCTACCTGTTTGTGCCCTATTTCGACTGCACCTGCAAAGACGACCCATCCAACCTGGACAACCTTACCAGCTACTTTGAGTGCTCGTCGCTGGACCTGATAGAATATGTGCCCGCCCTCAAATCACTTGCCGGCAAGGGGATACTTGTGCGCTGCTACGGCAAGGAGAACAACATCATCAAACAAAACTTCTGCGTGAGCGACATCGTCATGACGGCCGTCATAGAGAACCGACCGGTGCCTTTTGGCAAGCTGAAAGTGGAGGAGGTGAAGATAGACAAATATGACTTCTGCGAACAGATTGGCGAGAAGACAGAGGACGACAGTGTGACTACAAATGTGCTGGTCTCGTACACGGAGAGCATGGAGCGCGCCAATGCGCACCTGCCATTTGTGAAAGAGGTGAAGAAGCAGGTCAAGAAGACGCTGGACCGCATCCTGTTCTACGACATGTGCTACGACGACTTTAGGGAAGACGGCATAGGCCATTCGAACATCAGCACCACGATGAAGGACATATACTCCAATATGGGTGAGCGCATATTGGCAAAGAGATCCATCAAGGAGGAGAAAAACACACTCATCCAGCTCGGCCTCATCGAGATAGATTATGGGAACGACGACCACATCTGCCTCAGTTCCAAGGGAAAGGTCCTCTTCTACGACGAAGATATAGAAGCTTTCAGCAAGTCGTACAGGTGCCGCGACATCTATGGTTTCATGGACAAGGTGAAAGAGACCTTCCACGACAAGAGCGAGTACGACTGCGACAGAATAGACTTCGTATTCATAAACGACCTGATGGAGAAATTGGAAAAGCAGAACCAACACATACCGGAGGTAGGAAACATCGCCAAACTCATCCATAACTCACGCGAGCGCGTGCTGTTCTACTGCATCGGAAGCAATATGGTGGATGGTTGTGCTACGTCCCTGACAGATGAAATCAGGACATTATATCCTCGCCACATGCGTAAGGACGCCCTGAACGATTATAAGGAGAAGGTCAACTTCCTCCAACAAGAGGACTTGGTGAAGCTGGAGAAATGTTCCTGGATGATGGGGGAAGAGACCAACCTTACGCTGACAGACAAGGGGAAAGAGACGCTGCTGGGCGAGGACGCGGTTCTGTACATCCATGAGGCATCGAATGAGCAACTGATCTCGTGCGACAAGATTGCTGAGAAGAAACTCTTCTTCGCCAACGGACTGGAGCAACAGCTGTCGCTCCTACGCGACAGTCTGAGCGAGAGCCACTACAAGGCACTCTGCGCAAGGCTGGAGGATAACCACCTGCCAAAGGGTATGGCGGTGCTGTTCTATGGCGAGCCAGGTACGGGAAAGACGGAGAGCGTGATGCAGATAGCCAAGGCTACCGGACGTGCCATCATGCACGTGGACATCAGCGCCACCAAGACCTGCTGGTTCGGCGAGAGCGAGAAGCTCATCAAACAGGTGTTCACCGACTACAAGAAGCTCTGCGACAAAAGCAAGGTGAAGCCCATCCTGCTCTTCAACGAGGCGGACGCTGTGTTCTCCAAGCGCAAGGACGTGGGCCAAGGGAGCTGCGACCAGACGGAGAATGCCATACAGAACATCATCCTGGAGGAGATGGAGAACCTCGACGGCATCCTCATCGCCACGACCAACCTGCCCGACAACCTCGACGGAGCGTTCGAGCGCCGCTTCCTCTTCAAGATACGCTTCGACAGACCCACCGTGGAGGCAAAGACCAACATCTGGCTGAACAAACTGCCCCGCCTCACAACGGAGGAAGCGCAAACCCTAGCCTCGAGCTACGAGTTCAGCGGCGGACAGATAGACAACATCGTACGCAAGGCCCTGATGCAAGAGGTCATCAAAGGAGAGAAACCCACCCTGCAAGCCCTCCAAGCGATGTGCGGCGAGGAGAAGATAGCGAAAGGCGGTGCCAAGCGCATCGGCTTTTGCTGACTTGTGGACGAAGATAATATTGCTGTACCTGGAAAGAGTGAAACGATGGAGTTTGGCATTAACCGATACTTTTCGCTACATTTGCCCAAACGATTTCATCAACCCATTAAACGATAATGCTATGAAGAATTTTAATATCGACGATGAACTGGAGAAGTTAGAAGGAATGACCATTCAAGAGAAGTTGTCAGCACTGGATGTCCTACTCGATAGACTTGATCATGAGTTTCGAAAGAGCACCGAAGATGACGATGAGGAAACTTCGGCACTCGAAGACGAACTTTATGATGCGATTGAAGAAGTAATCAACGCCAAAGATAGAGTAAACAATAAATACGAGACCTCTTGTAGGAAGAGATTCGCAAAAGAAATAGAGGCTTACATACAAGATAACCACTTGAAAGGTATTACACCAGACAAATATGGATACAAAATGACCTACAACAGGAAGGGGGTTGCTATACGTTTGAATTGGTGCCAAGAATACTGGGCCATATGGTTTGAGGGGACATCGCTTGGCGATATGAATAATCTTTCGGAGCTTGCCATAAAATTAGGGACTAAGCTAACCCCTGAGGACTCCAATAGTTGCTTTGAAATAGACACCAACGAAGAAGAAGTTGTTCCCAAAATATTGAAAGCACTCAACTTAAGTGATGATTCCCAGCAATGAGAGACTGAATGAGGTGAATAATAAATACCCCAAAACATTATGTATCAGAAGTTCATTATAACTCGGGATGGTGTGTTGCGCTTCGGCCATGTGTACCTGCACCGTGACTTGCTCGCGTTTGGCGAAGAGTGTGTTGGCGGTGGACTATGGAAGATAGACGAGAGCCGGGGAGCCATACTCCTCTACGGACGTTCGTTCGACTTCGGCTCACCCGATTTCAGTTACGTTCATCGCATCGAATGGAGCGGCATCGGCGGCAAGCCAGTTCCCCTGTTCTACCTCCCACACTGGCCGGAAGAAGATGACCTCGAACGAGTTTATGCACAATAGAATAAAAACGCTTCCGACAAAACGTGATTATTGACAAACTATTGTAAATTTGCAGAGGATAATAAATACAGAGCAACATGGTTACACCAAAGAGAGTTCCTTACGGAGTATCTGACTTCAGAAGAGTCATTCTCGAAGACCAGTATTATGTGGACAAGACGATGTATATCCCGTTGTTGGAAGCACAACCCGACTACCTGATATTCATACGCCCACGCCGGTTTGGCAAGAGCTTGTTCCTAAGCATGCTCGAGTACTACTACGACTGCAACCAGAAAGAGAACTTCGATGCCCTGTTTGGCAATCTGTGGATAGGTAGCCAACCTACCCCGCTGCAAGGACAGTTCCAGGTGCTGACTCTCGACTTCTCACAAGTTGGGGGTGACTTTGAGCATCTGGAGGAACGGTTCAATTCCTACTGCGGCATCTGCTTAGACGCATTTATCAACTACTATTCAGACCTCTATGAAGAGGAGGTAAAGGAAGGTGTATACGCCACTAACCAATCGTCAGAGAAATTGGCTATCATCCGCCGAAGCACAGTGGCAAGAGGCTGTGGAGCAGATAAACAAATATGCCGCGGCACCGCGTGTGGAAGCTTTGCGCCAAGGCACTACGCTCCACAAAATCATCATCCAGTTCAGCGGTTGGGAAGTGAAGCGGATGGAAGAGGTATAGGTCCCTTTTAGAGAGTATATACTCGTGGGCCGTTGAGTATATACTTTCGAGCCCTTGAGTATATGGTCATTTTTCGTACGTATGAAGTAGCTGAGACTTGTCGCAGATATTGAGGCACCTCGCCTCTCACCTTTGTTGACGATTACTATAAAAATAAGAATATGACACTTCTTGAAAAATACATGTGGGTGGTAAAGACCCTCTATGAGAGTGGCGAAAGGGGACTGTCGCTGAAAGAGCTCAACGTAAAGTGGATGAATGACTCAAAGATCTGTAGCCACGAGCCATTGCCACGCCAAACATTTGACCGCTGGAAGGGAAACATCTCTATGGCACTGGGCATAACCATCGAGTGTCAGAAGAAAGGATACTACCGCTACTACATAGCTAACCCTGAGGAACTGTCGGAAAGAAAATTGGGCCGATGGTTGCTCGACACCTATTCGACAGCCAACACCTTGGCGCAATGCACACAACTGAAAGACCGCATACTGGTGGAGGACGTACCATCGAGCCAGAATTTCCTGACCCGCATCATCGAGGCAATGAAGAAGAATGTGGTGCTGACGATGACCCACAAGAGTTTCCAAAGCAACGAGGCATCCACGTTCCCCGTGGAGCCATACTGTCTGAAGATGTTTCAAAAACGCTGGTATCTGTTGGCCCGCAACGTCAACCAGGACAAGATACGACTCTACGGACTGGACCGCATGGAGGACATACAAACAACGGACAGTCATTTTACCCTACCAAAAGACTTCAACGCGGAGGAGTGTTTCTCCTCGTTCTTCGGGATAGTGATGGACGAGAGCGTCCCCGTGCAACGTATCGTGTTGCGGGCAATCGAGTCGCATCAGCACTACATGCGCTCCCTGCCACTGCATCCGTCCCAGAAGGAAATCTTCAGTTGCGAGGAGTATGCCGACTTCGAGCTGACACTGCGACCCACATACGACTTCTGCCTAGAACTGCTCCACGCAGGCAACATGCTGGAGGTGATGGAGCCTCAATCGCTGCGCGAAACGATGAAAAGTTGGGTCAAAGAGATGTGGGACATGTACGATGACACCCAGAAATAGCCGCACGGGCGCTAGGTGACACTACACGGGTGTATTAAGCAGTCAGTGTACACCGCCTCGAACACGGCCTCACACAGGATAGATGCTGACACTTTGCATAAATATTGGGAATATACATTCGTTTTGATACATTTCTTTCTTTTTTCTTTCAAAATGTTTGGTATTCCAAAATAAGTATGTACTTTTGCGCAGTTTTTAATACAACTTAGAACGATTAATAAAGGATTCTAATTATGAATGCAGCGAAAGTCTTAGAAGATTTGAGAAGAAGATTTCCCAATGAACCTGAGTATCATCAGGCAGTGGAAGAAGTACTTGGAACTATCGAAGAGGAGTACAACAAGCACCCCGAGTTCGATAAAGTGAATTTGATTGAGCGCCTTTGCATCCCCGATCGCGTGTACCAGTTCCGTGTAACTTGGGTAGACGATAAAGGCAACGTGCAGACCAACATGGGTTACCGTGTGCAGCACAACAACGCCATTGGCCCGTACAAAGGTGGTATCCGTTTCCACGCTTCCGTAAACTTGGGTATCCTCAAGTTCCTGGCTTTTGAGCAGACATTCAAAAACTCACTGACTACACTGCCTATGGGTGGCGGTAAGGGTGGCTCTGACTTCTCTCCGAGAGGCAAGTCCAACGCCGAGGTGATGCGTTTCTGCCAGGCCTTCATGCTGGAGCTTTGGCGTCACATCGGTCCTGAGACCGACGTACCCGCAGGTGACATCGGCGTAGGTGGCCGCGAGGTAGGTTTCATGTTCGGTATGTACAAGAAGCTGACACGTGAGTTCACAGGTACATTCACCGGCAAGGGCATCGAGTTCGGTGGTTCACTGATTCGTCCTGAGGCTACTGGTTATGGTAACATCTACTTCCTGCAAGAGATGCTGAAGACCAAAGGTATGGACTTGAAAGGCAAGGTTTGCCTCATCTCTGGTGCTGGTAACGTGGCTCAGTACACAGCTGAGAAAGTTATCGAACTGGGTGGTAAGGTTGTCACAATGTCCGACTCCGATGGTTACATCTACGATCCGGACGGTATCGACCGCGAGAAACTGGACTACATCATGGAGCTGAAGAACCTCTACCGTGGCCGTATCCGCGAGTATGCTGAGAAATATGGTTGCAAGTATGTAGCAGGTGCTAAACCTTGGGGTGAGAAGGGCGACATCGCTCTGCCTTCAGCTACACAGAACGAGATCAACGGCGACCATGCTCGTCAGTTGGTGGCAAACGGCGTAATCGCTGTGTCAGAGGGTGCTAACATGCCTTCTACTCCTGAGGCTATACGCGTGTTCCAAGAGGCTAAAATCCTCTACGCTCCGGGTAAGGCAGCTAACGCAGGTGGTGTTTCCGTTTCCGGTCTGGAGATGACACAGAACTCCATCAAGTTGGGTTGGTCGTCCGAAGAGGTGGACAACAAGCTGAAGAGCATCATGAAGAACATCCACGCTGCCTGCGTGAAGTACGGAACAGAGCCTGACGGTTATGTGAACTACGTGAAGGGCGCTAACGTGGCCGGATTCATGAAAGTTGCCAAGGCTATGATGGCTCAGGGCATCATGTAAAGAGGCTTCAATAGACTGTAGAATCAACTACTTTTACATAGCTAGGCGGTTTGCATCAAGCGAACCGCCTCTTTTTTATGCACTTAGATGAGAAATAAATTCCATTTTTATGGTATAATATCATATTTAAGCTATACCTTTGTGGCCTAATAATTTCCGAGCGCGCATAAGTACATTTAAATAAACTCATGAGGCCATAGGAATGAATATTGAATATAAACTTAAACAAATACCGTATAATGATTTTTTTAGAGAAGATACACACCGATGACGAACGATACACATTTGTGGAATCGTTGCTTGCTTCTGCCTTTCCCGAGGCAGAGCGCCGTGACACTAGTGCACAACGTTACATGACCGATAACAATCCAATATTTTATTGCTTTCTGATAAAGACAGAGACTGAACAGTTAGGATTCATCACTGCATGGGATTTCGACCGTTTCTGCTACATAGAGCACTTTGCCATCGACGAACGGTTCCGCAACTCAGGATATGGCAGAGACGCCATACGCACACTGATGCGCATCGTGGGACGTCCGTTCGTCCTCGAGGTGGAACTGCCCGAGAACGAGATAAGCCGCCATCGTATCAGCTTCTATCAGCGCCAAGGGTTCAATTTGTGGGACACGTGCGACTACATACAACCTCCTTACCGCGAAGGCGGCGAAACGTTGCCTATGCACATCATGGCATCCGAAGATCTGGACCCCGATATCTATTTCGACATCGTAAAACGCCGTCTCTACAAAGACGTGTACCAGACCGACGAGTTCGCGACGTTCAGTTAGTCGGCCTCTTCCGTATGGAAGAATCGCTTGCGGTATTCCTTGGGCGACACGCCCACATAATGCTTGAAATACTTGCCAAAGAAGGTCTGACAAGGGAAATTCAGTTGCACGGAGATTTCTTTTATGCTAAGGTTAGAAGCTTCGAGCAACTGTTTTGCCTCGGTGATGACCATCTGCACAATCCAGTTGGAGGGTTTGATGCCCGACTTCTCCTTGATGATGTTGGAGAAGTAGCGTGGTGTGATGTGCTGCAGGTTGGCGTAGAACGTGACCTCGCGCTCTTTTCTGAAATTCTGAAATAGAGCTATCATGAAGTTCTGTAGCACCATGTCGGGCTTGGTCTGCGACACAGGCACTGTGGGACAGTTGCGGAAATAGATGTTCAGCACCTCGTAGAAGAGCATCTGCCCCATGCTTTTCACTACCTCAGCCTCCAGTTGCCGACAAGTAGGATTGAGGTTCTGCGATGCCTCCGCCTTCATGCGGTGACTTACCTCCGCCACCAGACGCTTGAGCAGGTCGGTCTGCTCGGCAGGAAGCGACAGGTAGGGATGCTCGCGCATGAACAGTAGGTTCTCTATGCTCAACACCCTGTTGCTCGAGAGGAGCGCATAGTCCGTGTCCGCCTCCACCATCAACCCTGAAGCATCGGGACTGGTATATTCCACATGAAGCAGCATGGACGGGATGTAGATGAACATGTCGCCAGGCTGTATGTCGAACATACCTTTCTCTATGGAGACCGTCAGCTTGCCTCCCGTGCAGAGGAACACGCCACACTTGTCCATCGTGGAGATAAGACGTCTTCCTTCGTTGTGCAGAGGCACGTGACGAGGTACTTCGAGTATTTTGAAGGGGAAGCTATTGTCGGCCATAAACAAGCGATTTAAGAGCGTTACTTGTCGTAGCGGGCCACAAACTCATCGGACACGGAGTTGCCGATATGCTGGCAAGCGTCAGCCGAGAAGTCGATTCCACTGCGGACGATGTTGTCCCAATCCCTCTCGGTCAGCTCCGCCAAGTCGTCCCGACGGATGCGGTTCTTCAGCAGTCCGTATATCACACCGGCATTGAAGTTGTCGCCTGCTCCCACGGTGCTGATGGCCTCAATGGCAGGCACATCGTACGTCTTGGAGAAGTCCTTGGCAAAGAGCGACACCTCCTTGGCTCCGTTGGTGCAGATAAACTGCGGGCAGTAGAAGGATATCTTCTCCTTGTAAATCTTCGTAGCGTTCTCGCAATTATAGAGGTTGCTGAAGTCGTCGACGGAGCCCCGCACGATGTCGGCATACTCCAGGTTCTCGATGATGATAGGCGACAGCTTGATGGCATCGATGCGGTGTGTGGCGCGGAAGTTGATGTCGTAGTAGAGCAATGCGCCATTGTCGCGCGCATACTCCAGAAAGTCGGACACACGGGGGCGCAACACAGGGTTGAGCACAAAGTAGGAGCCATACATCACAATGTCGTTGGCGGATATCTCGGGGAACTCCACATCGAGCCGTTGACTGGGATAGTCCTTGTAGAAGACATAATCCGCATCGTTGTGCTCGTCGAGGAAAGCCAGCGACAGGGGTGATTTTCCTTCGGGGAAGACAGACACATGCTCGGTGTTCACCCCGTTTTTGCGCATAAAGTCGAGGATGCGCTGCCCTACACGGTCGTTGCCTACCTCGCTGATGAAGTCCACGTTCATCCCCATGCGACCCAGGGAAACAATACCGTTGAAGACAGACCCACCGGGTACGGCAGCCGTAGGCTGCTCGTTCTTGAATATGATGTCGAGTATCGTCTCACCGATACCAATTACTTTTCGTGCCATATAGTTGTTCGTTATTTATGTATCTTGTTAATGTTCCACTTATTATATCACAAACGTACGATGCTCAAGAGAGCAACTTCTTCAGCTCATCCAGTGTGTTGGCCACGCTTATGAACTGCTCAATAGGTCTGCTGGTGAAGTGCAAAGCCTCCAATTGGTTCAGCACCACTATCAAGCCGTCGTAGAACCCGTTGATGTTATAGAGTATCACCCGCTTGGAATGATAGCCGATGGAGTGGGCCGCCACCACATGAAATATCTCGTCCATCGTGCCCACACCGCCCGGCAAGGCCACGAAGATGTCCGACTCGGCAACCATCGTGTCCTTGCGGTCGCTCAAGTTGCAGGCACGGAACGTCACATCCAACAGTTCGCTCACCCTGCCGTTCTCTTCCAATATCATGGGAACAACACCATATACCCGGCCGCCGTTCTGTTTTACCTCTTTAGCCAAACATTCCATAAGGCCTTGGTTACTGCCACCGTACACGAGCGTTTTGCCGTTCTGACCAAGCCAGCGGCCAAACTCGCGCGTACGTTCCACGTATACGTGGTCTATATTATTTGAAGCTGAACAAAAAACTCCTATCTTATCCATAGATGCTACTTATATAAATAGATGATGCAAAAATACAGAAATAATTGAATTATGAAACCATTCAGTTGGCAATTAAGCGGTAGCTTCCACCAACACTGAAAATTGATATTATGTCATCGCCTTTTGGTTCTATCCATAGCAACCACTATCTTTGCAGCTGCAAAACTGAAACAAGAGATGTTATACAATACTTTCACGCTACCAAACGGACTTCGTATCATACACGCTTCCTCACCTACACAAGTGGTTTACTGTGGTTACGCCATCAATGCGGGCACGCGCGACGAAGCCGACAACGAACAGGGATTGGCACATTTTGTGGAACATCTCATCTTCAAGGGCACCACGAAACGCCGCGCCTGGCACATTCTGAACCGCATGGAGCATGTAGGTGGAGACCTGAACGCCTACACCAACAAGGAAGAGACAGTCATCTACGCCACCTCGCTGGCGGAGCACTTCGGCAGAGCACTGGAGCTGATGACGGACATCGTGTTCCACAGCGTCTTCCCCCCTCACGAGATAGAGAAGGAGGTGGAGGTGATTCTCGACGAGATACAAAGCTACGAGGATACGCCCTCGGAACTCATCTTCGACGATTTTGAGGAGCTGGCCTTCAAAGGTCATCCGTTGGGACGCAACATACTGGGTAACCCCGAGACCCTGCGCACCTTCGGCACCGAAGACGCGCTGCGATGGGTAGGAAAGTACTATCATCCCGACAATATGGTGTTCTTCGTATTCGGCAACATACCCTTCAACACCATCGTGCGTAAGGTGAGAGAGGCCACGGAAGACGTGCCCGCCATCACCACACTGAAGCCGCAATCCACCCTACCCGATTATGAACCTATGCGCAAACAGTGCGACAAGGACACACACCAGGCGCACGTGATGATAGGCACACGCAGCTATCCGGCGAACGACGAACGGCGTACAGGGCTCTATCTGCTCAACAACCTGCTGGGCGGACCGGGAATGAACAGCCGCCTCAATGTGTCGCTTCGCGAGCGAAAAGGCTTGGTATATACCGTAGAGAGCAATCTCATCTCCTACACCGACACAGGAACCTTCAGCATCTATTTCGGATGCGACCCTGCGGATGTTGACAAATGCCTCCATTTAGTTAGGAAAGAACTCGACGTGTTGCGGGACAATCCACTGACACCCTCCCAGCTGAAGGCCGCGCAGAAACAACTTATCGGGCAGATAGCCGTGGCATCGGACAACTTCGAGAACATTGCCCTGGAGATGGGGAAAACCTATCTCCACTACAACAAATATGAGAGTCAGGAGGCCGTGTTCCAACGCATTGAAGCCCTGCAACCAGACCTGCTGCAGCAGATTGCCAACGAGCTGTTTACCGACGAGCAGATGACCACCCTCCTATATCTTCACGCGTAGCTGCAGCTGGATGTCCTGCTTACAGTTCCCGTCAATCTTCTGTTGCGAAGTGCCTATGGACTCCCTATTCGTATAATAGGTAAGTCCGTACTTAGCCATCAGCGTGACGTGCTTGCCCATGTTGAATCGCAGCAAGGTGGAGAAGTGCATGCCGTGGTAGTAGAACGAAGGGAAGGAGAAGGCATAGAGCAATCCGCGCTCATATTGGTAGAGACGGCTGGCGTAACTGTCCGTGTGGAAGAACGAAGCGGAAAGGCTGCCCTGCACGAATGACTTCTCCGGCTGAAAGGAGACCACCTCGGAGACCATATATCCTCGATCGGGCGTCTGTTGGGTGACGAAGTCTATCTGTGTGTAATCCGCGGAAGTGCGTGTGGACAACCATTTCAGTGGTGTATACTGCCACTGAAGCCTTATGCGGTGCTGCACCTCGGGGTCCACTCCCTTTTGTTTGGAATTGGTCAGCGTGAAGTCCATGGGCTTACTCTTGTAGCGATACTTCAGCGTCAGTGTGTGACGATCATTAGGCGTCCATACGGTCTGACACATGCCATCGAAACACCTCGACGAGGGGATGGAAACCTGGTAGCGAAGATAAGGGAAGCGCACAAAATCCACATAGCCCGATATGCGAAGCTGGTCCAGCGGAGAAGCATCCACACCTATATAATATCCACACTCATTGCGCACATCGCTCTGCTCAGAGAAGGAACTGGCATAAAGCGACTGGTAGTCCTTGGAATAGTATCGCTGAATGAAGGTGAACTTGTAGTCGCGTGTCGGCTTCCACTGCAGCACCTGTAAGGTGGCAAAGCCACCTCCCCTACTCAGAGCCGTCTCGCCGGCAAAGGTGAAGCGAGGATGAAAGTAACTGTAGTCTACACTTCCCGAGGTGAATTCACGACCCTGTGGATAGTATTTCTTATAGGCTTCGCTACTAGGTTTCAACAGCTTGTTGAAACGGTTGTGAACTGCTGTTAACCCAATACGAACACCCCGGTGAATAAAAGTTATATTACTACCATACAGTGTATTACGGATATTATTCTTCTTGGATATCTCCAAAGGCGTGCGATGATAGCCATCGGTTTTCAACGAGGTTATGAACGGCTCTGTGGACACTGTGGAGTCTTGCTTAAGGGTAGCGTCTTGCTTCCTGCGTGAATAGAACCCAGTGACGGTGAACTTGCCGAAGCGGAAGGCGGAAGCCACACCTTGCAGATAGTTGTCCTCGCTGGTGGACGAATGCTTGCGTATGCCTTTATTGAGTCGGTCTATGGAGGTCAACGCAGCACTCTTTCCTAGGCGGAAGTCCATGTTCATAACCAATCCCTGACCGAAGTTCAACCGATAGTTGCCCACCACCAACGACTTCAAACAACCGATGTTCTGCAGCATCAGGTAGTAAGAGTAAAAGTCATACCCCTTGTGGTCGGAGGTGAAAAACCGCTCTCCAGGGTCTTTCTCGGCCACGAACCCAACGGCCAGATGGTCGCTGTAGGCGTATTTGTAACGTACTGAATGATAGTAAGGGTCACCGGCATATTTACGGTTCGGATAGCGTTGGAGGATGCTGTCGCTGTAGGACTTATAGCCGTCGCGCTCATAGAGCGGTATGTCTAGGCGGGTAATGAGCTCGTGCTTGCCATAGCGCCACATGTTTTTCCACAGCGAACCACCCTTCTTCTCCTCTTCATCACCCACATACACGAAGTGACTGAGTAGCTGTCGGGTGGTGTAGTCCATCTCTGCCACCAACTGCAGTTCGCCCAAACTCTTCATAGGTCCATAGGAATAGAGATAGGCCAGAATGTTCTCTGTCAGCTGCGGGGTGAGGAAGGGCAACTGTTCCAACTGATCTTTCGTGATGGTGTTGATGTTGAAAGGATTGTCGTAAATCTCACAAAGGTCTTCGTACAGATTCCTCCAACCGGCGTCCTCACCATCCTCATCGGATAGGATCTGCTCCAGTAGAGACTCCCAATCGGGGGTGTCATCGGCATGTCCATTCACAGGACAAGCAACTGTCATATAAATAATTAACAGCGTTTTCAACAAACTGTTGAAACAGAATTTATGCATACGAATCTACAGTTGATATGATACTTGTGATTGCTTATAATTCCCCATGGGAGGGTTCCATGTAGGGAAGAGTTATGAACACCCCCTGTTAAAGTTTCATCAATAGACGGGCGAACTCCCAGATGACGATGCCTGCCGTGACAGAGACGTTCAGCGAATGCTTGGTGCCGAACTGAGGTATCTCGATGCAGCCATTGGAGAGGTTTACCACCTCCTGCTTCACCCCTTTCACCTCGTTGCCCATCACGATAGCGTACTTTTTGTCGCCTTCCAGCTCCAGTTTGTTGAGCATTGTGCTACGTTCCACCTGTTCCACCGAATAGACGAAATAGCCGTCAGCCTGCAGGCTGCGGACGGCGTCCATCGTATCCTTGAAGTATCGCCATGCAACCGTGTCCTCGGCTCCCAGAGCGGTCTTGTGTATCTCCGGTTGGGGTGGACAAGCAGTGATGCCGCACAGATAAATCGCCTCCACCCTGAAGGCATCTGAGCTGCGGAATACCGAGCCCACGTTGTGCAGGCTGCGTACATCATCGAGCACCACCACCAAGGGCAGTTTCTCCGCCTCCTTAAACTCTGCCGCACTCATGCGGCCCAGCTCTGTGATCTTAAGCTTTCTCTGTTCCATATATTTCTGTTATCTGATATTCTGAAATAGGTTATTTACCCAAAACGATACGTTTTATATCATTGAGCTTGTTCAACGCCTCTATGGGGGTAAGGTTATTCACATCGAGATGGATTATCTCGTCGCGTATCTGGCTCAGCACAGGGTCGTCCAGCTGGAAGAAGCTCAGCTGCACACCTTCGCTTCTGCCGGCACTTTCCACCTTGGTTTTGCCGCCTATGCCTTGCTGACGGTTCTCGGTCTCCAGTTGCTTCAGTATCTCGTTGGCACGCTTCACGATGCTCTTGGGCATACCTGCCAACTTGGCCACATGGATACCGAAGGAGTGTTCGCTGCCGCCACGCTCCAACTTGCGCAGGAAGATGACTTTATTGTCTATCTCCTTCACCGACACGTTGTAGTTCTTGATGCGCGGGAAGTTCTTCTCCATCTCGTTGAGCTCATGATAGTGGGTAGCGAACAGCGTACGCGCCTTGGCTTTCGGGTGTTCGTGGAGATACTCCACTATGGCCCAGGCTATGGAGATGCCGTCGTAGGTGGACGTTCCACGGCCCAGCTCATCGAAGAGCACCAGGCTACGGTTGGATATGTTGTTCAGTATGGAAGCCGACTCGTTCATCTCCACCATGAAGGTAGACTCGCCTACCGAGATATTGTCGCTGGCTCCCACACGGGTGAATATCTTGTCCACCAATCCGATGCGGGCGCTCTCAGCTGGCACAAAACAGCCTATCTGTGCCAATAGGGTGATGAGGGCTGTCTGTCGCAGGAGAGCCGATTTACCTGCCATATTCGGACCTGTGATGATGATAATCTGCTGCTTCTGGCTATCGAGCATCACGTCGTTGGCAATGTACTTCTCGCCGGGAGGCAACTGTTTTTCTATGACCGGATGTCGGCCCTGACGGATGTCTATCACGTCGCTCTCATCCACCACAGGACGCACGTAGTTGTTCTCCCGCGCCACGTTGGCAAAGGCCAACAGACAGTCCAGCTTGGCTATCTGTACGGCATCCGTCTGTATGTTGCTCACGTAAGCGTTCAGGTCGCCTACCAAATCAGTGTAAATCTTGTTCTCGAGGATGAGGATGCGGTCTTCGGCACCCAGTATCTTCTCCTCATATTCCTTCAGTTCCTGCGTGATGTAACGCTCGGCGTTTGCCAAGGTCTGCTTGCGGATCCATTCGGGCGGAACCTTGTCCTTGTGGGTGTTGCGAACCTCTATGTAATAACCGAAAACGTTATTGAAACCTATCTTCAGGCTGGGAATGCCAGTCAGCTCGCTCTCCCGCTGCTGTATCTGCAACAGGTAGTCCTTGCCCGAATAGGCTATCTCACGCAATTCATCCAGCTCGGCATTCACCCCTTTGCGGATGACTCCACCTTTGTTTATAAGCAAAGGAGGATCGTCCACTATCTCACGGGCAATGCGCTCACACACCTCCTTGCAGACATCCAGTCGTTCGCCCAGATGCTTCAAGCTGGTGTTGTCGGTCTGTTCACAAGCCGCTTTTATGGGCTCTATGGCTTGCAGGGCCACCTTCAGCTGCACCACCTCACGCGGTGCTATGCGTCCCACAGCGGCTTTGGAGACGATACGCTCCAAATCGCCTATCATGTGAAGTTGGTCCTCTATGATGCCTTTGAAATCGGGCTCACGGAAGAAATATTCCACCACATTGAGCCGTTCCTCTATCTGGTTGCAGTTGCGCAGCGGGAACACTATCCAACGCTTCAGCAGACGGGCTCCCATGGGGCTGATGGTCTTGTCGACGACGTCCAACAGGCTGATGCCTTCGGTCATCATGCTCTGCAACAGCTCCAGGTTGCGTATGGTAAACTTATCGAGCCGCACGTAACGGTCCTCCTCGATGCGCGAGAGGGAGGTGATGTGGCTGATGTGGGTATGTTGGGTGATGTCCAAATACTGCAGTATGGCACCTGCCGCCACAATGCCTCGCTTGAGGTGCTCCACACCGAAACCTTTCAAGTTTTTTGTCTCGAAGTGTTTCAGCAGTCTCTCGCGCGACGAACTCTCGGTGAATACCCAGTCATCTAGTTCAAACAGAAAGAATTTGCCGGTGAATAAACTTTGGAAGAGGGGCTTCTTGCCACGCTCTACCAACACCTCTTTGGGGGAGAAGCTGTTGAGAAGTTTCTCTACGTAATCCACCGTTCCTTCGGCTGTGAGGAACTCACCGGTGGAGATGTCGAGGAAGGCAATGCCGCAGATGTTCTTGTCGAAATGAACAGCGGACACGAAGTTGTTCTCTTTGTTGTTGAGCACATTGTCGTTGATGGACACACCCGGTGTCACCAACTCGGTGATGCCTCTCTTCACCAGCTTCTTCGTGGTCTTCGGGTCTTCCAGTTGGTCGCAGATGGCCACGCGCTTGCCTGCCCTTATGAGTTTGGGCAGGTAGGTATCGAGCGCATGATGTGGAAAGCCTGCCATCTCGACGTGCTTCGCCTGACCATTTGCTCTTTTAGTGAGCGTAATACCAAGAATATCAGATGCTATCACAGCATCTTCGGAATAGGTTTCATAGAAGTCTCCACAACGGAACAACAGCACAGCGTCAGGATGTTTCGCCTTCAGCTCGAAATATTGCTTCATCATGGGAGTCAAAACCACATCATTAGCCATATCTATCTTAATCGTTTAAAAATCCAACTTGGCAAATATAGCTAAAAAACACGAGAATGACGACGAAGTTTTTCCAGTAATACTATTTACCAAAGAGATTACCAATATCGTTTTATACGCAATTAGAGACCCAATTTAGCCGATATCTCGAGCATACGATGGATAGGCTTCACGGCTTTGCGAGCCACCTCAGCGTCCACCTCTATGGTCGGATACTCGTACTTCAGGCAGTTGTAGAGCTTCTCCATGGTGTTCAAACGCATGAAATTGCATTCGTTGCAGGCACATGTGCTGTCGTCGGGCGGAGCCGGAATGAAGTTCTTCTGAGGACACTGTCTGCGCATCTCGTGGAGGATGCCACTCTCTGTGGCCACGATGAAGTCGTGTTTGTCGCTACGGACAGCATACTTCAGTATGGCGGCTGTGGAGCCAACCAGGTCGGCGAGCTTCACCACAGCGCCTTTGCACTCGGGGTGAACGAGCACGGGAGCGTCGGGATACTCCTTCTTCAGCTCCAGAATCTTCTCTACCGAGAACTTCTCGTGCACGTGGCAGGCTCCGTCCCACAGCAGCATTTCGCGGCCTGTGACGCTGTTTATGTAGTTGCCGAGGTTGCGGTCGGGACCGAATATCATCTTCGTCTCCTTGGGGAAACTCTCCACTATCTGGCGGGCATTGGTGGAGGTAACGACCACGTCCGTCACAGCCTTCACAGCGGCGGTGGTGTTGACGTAGCTGATGACCGTATGGTCGGGGTGTTGGGCCACAAACTGCGCGAACTTGTCCGCCGGACAGCTGTCGGCCAGCGAACAGCCTGCGTTCATGTCCGGAACCAGCACTTTCTTCTCGGGGCAGAGCACCTTGGCGGTCTCGCCCATGAAGTGCACACCACACAGCACGATGATGTCGGCGTCCGTCTTTGCGGCCCACTGCGCCAAGGCCAGGCTGTCGCCCACGTAGTCGGCGATGTCCTGAATGTCGCCCGTCTGGTAGTAGTGCGCCAGTATGACGGCGTTCTTCTCTTTACGCAACTTATCTATCTCGGCTTTCAGGTCTATGCCCTTGTCCACAGGTTCGCAAACAAAACCTTTCTTCACCCATTCTTCCTTCATCATATTATATATATTCTTTAGTTTTAAATTTAAAAAGGAATTTATGTTGATGATAATAGGCAGTTCATACTGTTCGTAACTAAATCCCCTTTTTCTTGCATATGAAGTTATTAGTCTCTAAGTTTCAATTGATAACAAGTTATCAACATGCCCTTTGGGCCCTACTGCTTGATAATAAGGCACCTTATGATTTCCATTAACAAGCTGTTGAAACCATGCAAAGTTAAAAACTTTACGACGAAAGTCTCCCATAAACCTGCTAAAAATGATGTTGAAACTAACTAAATAACTTGTGCGTTCTTTATTTGGATTGTTGGTGAATCTTTTTATATGGTGATTCCGTTGGAAAGTGCATCAAAAGTTATGAGTTTTTTTGCACTCATGTTTCAATAGGTTTTCAACAGTTATGAACAGGGTTACGAGCATCTGTGGCGTTGAGTTATCAACAGCCTCGTTAATTCACGTTTCGTGTTTGGACAGTTGACTCTATAGGTCATCGAAAATAGAGCCATGGCTCGATGGCACTTTTCCCATGGCTCATTGTCCATTGAGCCTTCGCTCATTTTTGGGCTTGCTCTGCTTATGTAATAAGGATGATATTATTGTGTGGTGTGTGAGCAAAAAAAGAACCTCCCCGTCGAGTTAACGGAGAGGTTCAGAAAAGAATATTTATTATTAATAATAGACTTTTTAGAGCTTCGGTCCAGCAGCTACGAGAGCCTTGCCAGCTTCGTTTCCTGTGAACTTAGCGAAGTTCTTGATGAAACGTGCAGCCAGGTCTTTAGCTTTCTCTTCCCACTTGCTAGCGCAGTCGTAAGTGTCGCGAGGATCGAGGATGTGAGAATCTACGCCCGGCAACTCTGTAGGAACAACGAAGTCGAAGTAAGGAATAACCTTCGTCGGAGCTTTGTCGATAGAGCCATCGAGGATAGCGTCGATGATACCACGTGTGTCGCGGATAGAGATACGCTTGCCTGTTCCGTTCCAACCGGTGTTCACCAAGTAAGCCTTAGCGCCTACCTTGTTCATCTTCTTAACCAGCTCCTCGGCGTACTTTGTAGGATGCAAGCTCAAGAAAGCGGCACCGAAGCAAGCTGAGAATGTCGGAGTCGGCTCTGTGATGCCACGCTCTGTACCTGCCAACTTAGCTGTGAATCCTGACAGGAAGTAGTACTGAGCCTGCTCAGAGTTCAGGATAGACACAGGAGGCAACACACCGAAGGCATCAGCTGACAGGAAGATCACCTGATGAGCGTGAGGACCTTTAGACACCGGCTTCACGATGTTCTGGATATGATAGATAGGATAAGATACACGAGTGTTCTCTGTCACGCTCTTGTCAGCGAAGTCGATCTTGCCGTTAGCGTCAACGGTAACGTTCTCCAGCAAAGCGTCGCGCTTGATGGCGTTGTAGATGTCGGGCTCGCTCTCTTTGTCGAGATTGATAACCTTAGCGTAGCAACCACCTTCGTAGTTGAACACACCCTCGTCGTCCCATCCGTGCTCATCGTCACCGATAAGTTTACGTTTCGGGTCGGTCGACAGGGTTGTCTTACCTGTACCGGAGAGTCCGAAGAAGATAGCTGAGTCAGTACCTTCCATGTTGGTGTTGGCAGAGCAGTGCATTGAAGCGATGCCACGCAACGGGTTGAAGTAGTTCATCATTGAGAACATACCCTTCTTCATTTCACCACCGTACCATGTATTGATGATAACCTGCTCTTTGGAAGTCAAGTTGAACACAACAGCTGTTTCAGAGTTCAAGCCGAGCTCTTTGTAGTTCTCAACTTTTGCCTTAGAAGCGTTGTATACAACGAAATCAGGCTCGAAGTCTTCCAATTCCTCTTTTGAAGGACGGATAAACATGTTGGTAACAAAGTGAGCCTGCCATGCAACTTCCATGATGAAACGGACCTTCAAGCAAGTAGCCTTATTGGCACCGCAGTAACCATCCACAACATAGAGTTTCTTGTTCGACAATTCCTTTGCAGCCAACTCTTTCAAGACTTTCCAAGTAGCTTCTGTTACAGGTTTGTTGTCGTTCTTGTATTCATCTGAAGTCCACCAAACAGTATTCTTGCTGGTTTCGTCCATTACCAAAAACTTATCCTTAGGAGAGCGGCCGGTATAAACACCGGTCATAACATTGACAGCGCCCAATTCCGTTACTTGACCTTTCTCAAAGCCTTCCAGACCGGGTTTTGTCTCTTCTGCGAACATAACATCATAAGACGGATTGTGTAAGATTTCCGTTACACCAGTGATTCCGTACTTGCTTAAATCCAATTTAGCCATTCTTGATACTAATTTAAATGATTCTTTTATATAAATTTTTCTCTTTCAAGATAAAACCGGTAGGAGGTCAATTCCTTCGTCAATAATCATCTTCTCACCCCTTCTTCACCGGCACAAAAGTAATACTTTATTTTATTGCGTATATTCTATTAAAGAAATTTTTCAGTATTACCCTTCCTTTTCCATGCAATTAACAAATCATAGTTAGGGGGATATGTCTGAATCGGCACATCCCCCTATCCATTTGTTATTTCACCTCCCATACTTCGCCTTGCATCAGGAGGTCCTTCAGCTTGCGAGTAGGATTCTTTTCTTGCACTTCTTCAATCTGCTTGTGGACTGCCTCATCGTATGTCGGGGCATCCACATCCCGAATCACACCTAATGCAAGCGGCATGTCGCCCGACATCATTGCCAGCATCATGTGAAGCGTATTGTCTTTCTCGTGAGCATCGTGAACCAAGACATCGTCCATGGTATAGCCGTCTTCGCCAATCGTAACAGCTTTCAGCTTCAAGCCATCGAGCACAATGCCTTTGTTCTTTTCTTTTCCGAATATCATTTTCTCGCCGTGGCGAAGGAAAATGGTACGGTCGTCGCGATATTCTTTGTCAACAATGTTTTTGTGGATACCATTGTTGAATATCATACAATTCACCAGCACCTCGGTAACCGAAGTACCCTTATGGCGGGCAGAAGCTGCCAACACATCCGTCGTATTCTTCAAGTCAACGTCAATCACGCGGGCAAAGAAGTTTCCACGTGCACCCAAAGCCAACTCAGCCGGGATAAACGGGTCTTCCACCGTTCCGTAGGGAGAGCTTTTGGAGACAAATCCACGGTCGGACGTCGGCGAATACTGTCCCTTGGTCAAGCCATAAATCTTGTTGTTGAACAATACTATGTTGAGGTCCACGTTACGACGCACGGCATGAATAAAATGGTTGCCACCAATAGCCAGGCAGTCGCCATCACCGGTCATCAGCCAAACGCTCAGGTCGGGACGAGCCGTCTTCACACCTGTTGCAATTGCTGCGCCACGTCCGTGAATGGTATGGAAGCCGTATGTATTCATATAATAAGGTAAACGGGAAGAGCAGCCGATACCCGATATGACAGCCATATTATGAGGTGCCACACCAACTTCTGCCATTGCCTTGTGCAAACAGCTCAACACGGCATGGTCGCCACAGCCGGGGCACCAACGCACATACTGGTCACTCTTATAATCTTTCGGTTCGAATTTCATATCTGTCATTTCTTATGCCTCCAATATTTTAGTGAACTCCTCAACTAATCTCGCAACAACGAAAGGCTGACCTTTCACACGATTGAATCTGTAGGGTTTGAATCCGGGCACCTTGCCGCAGAGATAGCTTGCAAACTGTCCGTTGTTTTGTTCGGCAACCACCACTTTCTTGTATTTTAAAAGCACGTCAGCCGTATTCTTCGGAAGCGGGCTGATGAATTTGAAGTGAGCCAAAGCCACCTTCTTGCCTTGCTCATGCATTGTCTCCATGGCTTCATAGAGGTGTCCGTAGGTTCCGCCCCATCCAACCAAGAGGAGGTCGGCATCCAAATCGCCAATCACTTCCTGCTCGGGGATATAGTCTGAAATCTTGTCGATTTTGGCCTGACGTGTGGTCACCATCTTCTGATGGTTTGCCGGGTCGGTAGAGATGGCACTTGTTTCGTAGTCTTTCTCCAATCCGCCCAAGCGGTGCATGAAGCCTTCTGTTCCGGGGATAGCCCAATAGCGGACAAAGCTTTCTTTGTCGCGGCGGTATGCCTTCCACGGCTTTTCGTCTTTGTAGTTGGATACATAGTTGGGATGAATCTCCGGGTATTTGTCAAGGTCGGGCAACTTCCAAGCGGAAGAGCCGTTGGCGATGAAGGCATCCGAAAGGAGGATAACCGGCGTCATGTGCTCCACTGCCAGCTTCCCTGCCCAGTAGGCTGCGTCGAAGCAGTCTGTAGGGGTGGAGGCAGCAACTACCACCAACGGACATTCTCCGTTGCGGCCGTAGAGTGCCTGTCTGAGGTCGGTCTGCTCGCTCTTGGTAGGCATACCTGTTGAGGGGCCGCCACGCTGCACGTCGATAACCACCAACGGGAGCTCTGCTATTACAGCCAGACCTATTGCCTCGCTCTTCAGAGCCAAGCCCGGACCGGAGGTTGATGTGGCACCCAGGCATCCGGCAAAGCTACTGCCGATAGCCGTACATACGCCGGCAATCTCGTCTTCTGCCTGCACAGTGATTACGCCCAAGTCTTTTCTCTTTGCCAACTCATGCAGGATGTCGGTGGCAGGAGTGATGGGGTAGCTGCCCAAGAACAGTCTCAAGCCTGCCTTCTCGGCTGCAGCAATCAACCCGTAGGATGTTGCCTTGTTGCCGTTCACATCTGTATAGAATCCCGGTTCGGCCTTCTTGCTTTCGATGCGGTAGGTCGATACCGATGCATGGATATTATGACCGTAGTTGTAGCCGTCGGTAAGAGCCTTGATGTTTGCCTGAGCAATCACCGGCTTCTTGGCAAACTTGTTCTGAAGCATGTGCATGGCTTCTTCCAATGGACGGTCGAACAACCAGCATACAAGTCCCAGAGCAAACATGTTCTTCGAGCGGAGAGCAGTCTTATGGTCGAGCCCAAACTCCGAGAGTCCGTCTTTCACCATCGTGGATATTGGGGCGGCAACCACCTGCACGCTGTTCAAGCCAAGTTCCTTGAACGGGTCGTCGGTTGTAAACAAAGCTTTCTCCAAGTCGCTTTTCATGAAAGAGTCGGTATCGATGATGACAATCGCACCGGGCTTGATATTTTTCACGTTAACCTTCAAGGCTGCGGGGTTCATTGCCACAAGGACATCCGCCTTGTCGCCGGGGGTAAAAATCTTACGCGAGCCCAGGTGAACCTGAAAGCCCGACACACCGCTCAGCGTACCTTGAGGAGCACGCACTTCCGCCGGATAGTCAGGAAATGTGGATATCTCATTTCCAAAAATAGCCGACAGATTAGAAAAAATCGTTCCGGTCAGTTGCATTCCATCTCCGGAATCTCCCGAGAAACGGATGACGACCTTTTCCAAGGTTGTTACTTTTGTTTTTTCTGCCATGATTTATTGATATTTGTCTTAACTACTTGTTAAACGCCCGCAAAGGTACGCAAAAATACATTAGCCTATCATCCCCATCAGTGCTTGAGACAAGCTACGGACGTCTTCTTTGGTATCCATCACCTCGGCATCAAACACCACCGAAGCCTGCATGTAGTAGGGTTCCCTCTTCTCAAGGCTCTCTGCCACGAAGGCCAACAGCTCGTCGCCCGAACGGTTCTTGAGCACGGGGCGCGTTGTACGGCTGATGTTGAGGCGCGCTGCCAATTCCTTCACCGAGACCTTGAGGTAGACGGTTGTGCCCACCTCGTTCATAAACGACATATTGTCGAAAAAGCAGGGAGTGCCGCCGCCGGTGGATATCAGCACGTCTTCAAACATTGCCACCTCGTGGAGCATCCGCCTCTCGATATCCCGAAAGCCGTCTTCACCCTTCTCGGCAAATATCCTACTCACCGTTCTGCAATAACGTTCCTCGATGTAATAATCCAAATCGATAAAAGAAAGGCCCATCAACGTGGCGAGGTCTTTGCCCAACGTCGTCTTTCCGGCACCCATATAACCTGTCAGGAATATTCGCTTCATTTTGTACGCGATTGATTGCCGCAAAAGTAAGGCATTTCCCTTTATGGGGGGATATACTTACATAGAAAACCTCCCCCCGGGAGGCCTTCGGGCAACC
>CAVFUK010000032.1:0-16256 GCA_963625535.1 Anaerovoracaceae bacterium
CTCCAGACTGCACTTCATCTTCAGTTTGCGCACAAACTCGTTGACGGACATGTTGGTCAGCCCCTTTATCTTGCGGTAGAGTGTGGAGTGGCTCATGCACATCTTGTCGGCAATGAAGGCCACGTCCATCTTCTCCATGCTGATGTTCTCGGTGATGATGGCGTTCACCTTACTGAGGAACAGCATGTCGAGCTTGCTGAGCGACTTCTCCGCATCCGTCTGCCCGCCGACCTCCTCGATGACTTCCGCCTCGTGGGCCGGGGTGGTGGACTGCACGATGAGTGCGGCTATCTTACGTCGGTTCTCCAGCAGATTCTCTATGCGCCTACTTAGCAACCTGGCACTGAAGGGCTTGGTGATGAACGAGTCCGCCCCCGCGCGGTAGCCTTCCTCCTTGTCCGTCAGCGTGTCCTTGGCGGTGAGCAGTATCACGGGGATGTGGCTGGTGCGCATATCCTCCTTGATGAGGCGACACAGGGCGATGCCGTCCATCACGGGCATCATGATGTCCGTCACCACGATGTTGGGGATGCGGGCCTGCGCTAGCTCCCAACCCTCCTGTCCGTTGCTGGCGCTGAGCACCTCATACTCGTCCTCGAACGAGCTGCGTATGTACTTGCGGATGTCCTCGTTGTCCTCCACTGCCAGCAAGATGGGCTTCTCCTTGCCTTCCACCTTCTCCACCTCCGGTTGTTGCTCCCGCTCCTTGTGCTGTGCGTTGGGGTAGGTGTTGTCCGTCAGCAGCTGCACGGTGAAGGTGCTGCCCTCGTTCTCGTGGCTCACCACGCCGATGGTGGCTTGATGGAGGTCGACCAATGACTTCACCAAGGCCAGTCCGATGCCCGAGCCGGAGGCCTGGTGCTCGCCACCCTCCTGATAGTAGCGCTGGAAGATGTGTGGTAGGGCTTTGGCGGAGATGCCGTAGCCCGTGTCGGATATCTGCACCACGGTGTAGCGGTTGGTCCCTTTCGTCTCGGCGGTCAGCCGCAGCGTGATGTTCCCCTCGTCGGTATATTTGATGGCGTTGCTCATGAGGTTGTCCACGATGATGGTCATAATCTCGGGGTCGAAGTAGAGCTTCGTCTCCTGCGTGTCTATCTCCACGTCTATCTTCACCCGCTGTTTCTGGTTCAGCTCCTTGTAGCGTAGCCCCAGTTCCTGTATCAGTTTCCCTATGTCTGCATACTCCACGCAGAGCTTGCGGTTCTGGGTCTCCGTCTTGCGAAACTCCAGTATCTGGTTGATGAGGTTGAGCAGCCGTGTGGCGCTGTCGTGTATGATGCTCACCTTGTTGGCATGCTTGGGCGAGAGCGAACGGTCCGCCAGCAGGTCCTCCAGGGGACCGAGTATCAGCGTCAGCGGTGTGCGCAGCTCGTGGGTGATGTTGGTGTAGAACCGCAGCCGCTCGTTGTTCAGCTCGGTGTCGTTCTCGTGGCGTTGGCGCTCCAGCTCCAGTCGGTTCTCCAGGGTGAGCTTGCGCATGTAGAAGCGCAGGAACGCGTACACCGCACCGCAGATGAACAGGGCGTAGAGCAACTTGGCGTACCACGAGAGCCAGAAGGGCGGTGTGATGACGATGCGGATGGTGGTGATCTGTTTTCCCCACTCCTGATTGTGTAGCCGTGCCCTCACCCGGAAGGTGTATTCGCCGGGCGCGAGGTCGCGGAAGTTCACGCGGTTGTCGTTGTCCGTGCGGTACCATGTGTCGCTGATACCTTTCATATTATATTCATACTCCACTTGGCCTGCCAGCGTGTAGTCGATGACGTTGAACAGTATATAAAAGGAGTTGTGGCGATAGTCCAGTCGCAGCTCGTCGCCGCTGAAGGGGATGCGCACCTCGTCCTCGTTGAGGTCGTCGGGTTTGTCGTAGCTGTTGATGTCGGTGATGTAGACGGGGATGTCCCTCTGGCTATGGGTGATGTCTGCAGGATTGAAGTAGTAGGCTCCGTTTTGCGAACCGAAGTAGAGTGTCCCTTGCTCGTCCATGCAGGCGGAGCGTTCCATGAAGTCGCTGTTGGCGATGGCCTCGTGATGGGTATAGTTGTAGAACGCGTGTCGTTTCTGGTCCCACTGCGAGATGCCGCTGTAGGTGCTTATCCATATATTCCCGTTGCGGTCGGCCAGGATGCTGCGTATGTTCTGGTCGTACAGTCCTTGCGCCTCGTTGTAGAGTAGCAACTGAGGCTGGGCGGTGTTGTTGATGTGGCCCAGTCCTTTGCGCAGTCCCACCCAGAGCCCGCCCTGTGCATCCACGTGCAGGCAGTTCACCGCGTTGGTGGGGAGTCCGCAGGTGTCGCTCAGGCACGCCACCAGTTTGGCGTCCAGCGAGAGCTTCACCAACCCCTTGCCGAAGGTGCCAGCCCACAGGTAGCCCTCCTTGTCGAAGGCGATGTCGCGCACCACCTCGTCGGGCAGCAGTGAGTTGAGTTTCTCCTCTTTTACTATCTTCCCGTCGTGGAGCGATGAGATGCCCCGTTGCGTGGCCACCCATATCCGTCCCTCATGGTCCTCGCGGAAGGCGTAGATTTCGCAGTGGTCGTCGTCGGTCTCTATGGGGCGCAGTTGCCCCGTCTGCGGATTGAACGTCTGTATGCCACCCTTGTACATGCCTAGCCACAGGATGCCTCGACTGTCGCGGTAGATGCACGAGGCGTGTGTGTAGGCGGTGTTGGGGGAGGAGAGGGGGATGGAACGCACCCGCTGCTCGTCGCGGAACTCCACCAACTCGTTCTCGCAACCTGTCCATACCGACCCCGATGGGGAGGTGGCAATGCCCCACACGGGCTTCTGCACCAGCTTGCCGTCCTTCAGTACGGTGTGTTCCAAGGTGTGGAAGGTCGGCTTCGTGTAGCTGAGGAAATCGATGCCCCCTTGGTAGTTGCCTATCCAGATGTTGCCGAACTTGTCCTGCAGGAAGCAGCGGGCATTCAGGGTGGAGAGTCCGTGTAGGTCGTTCGTGAGTCCGATGTGACCGAAGGGAATGTTGTCCGGTGCGGTGAACACGTTGTCGCGCAAGCTGAAGGTGTAGACACCGCCCAGTTGGGTGCACACCCACAAGGTGCCGTTCGTGCTCTGCTTGATGTCGTTGATGGGGTTCCCCCGGAGCGACATGGCACCGCCATCGGTGTTACGGAAGGTGATGAACCGGCTCGTCTGCTCGTTGAACAGCGCAAGTCCGTCGTTGGTACCCACCCAGATGTTATGCATGTCGTCGATGAAGATGCACTGCACATCGTTGCCCGGGAGCGACGAGTCGTCGCCGGCGTCGTGCATGAAGTTGCGTGCCTTGCGGGTCTTCAGGTCGATGATGCTCATGCCCTCATCCTTATGTCCCACATACACGTGGCCCTGTCCGTCGTCCACGGCGCACCACGATGGCAGTTTCAGTCCCGGAATCTCGCGTGCCTCGTAGCGAGTGAACACGCCCGTCTCGGGGTTGAGATGCTCCAACCCCACGTGGTAGTGCGTTATCCAGATGCCTCCGTCGGCAGCTGGGGAGATGTCTGTCACGTCGTTCGTTATCAGTCCGTTCTCGATGGTGTACGAGGAGAACTGCTGTGTGCGGCAGTCGATGACACTGATGCCTTTGCGTTGGGTGCCAATCCACACCTGTCGGCGCACGGTGTCTGCATAGAGGGTGTTCAGCTCGTTGCTGAGGATGTCGGAGTTATAGGTATTGAATACGGTGAAGCGGTTGCCGTCGAACCGGTTCAGTCCCGACTCGGTGGCTATCCAGATGCACCCGCCATTGTCCTGCGCCAAGTCCACTATGTAGTTGTTGGACAACCCTTGCGAGGTGGTCAGTCGCTTGAAGGTGTATTCGGGCATCGCCGGGGCTTGCAGGGCGTAGATGCAGATTGCGGATAGCAGACAGATGAGTTTCATGAGTATACCGATTTATTCTGATGAAGTAGCTTTGCACAAATGTAGATGAAAAGAATGAATAACAGTTGTTCGTGCGTCACTATTTTGCCCCGTATGGGAGTCAAGACCGTCATTTGAATGATTTTTCGTGCTTGGCTGACTGATTTTTATATCCTTCGTAGGGTGAAGTAATCCAGTGGGCTAGGACACAAATATCCGTTCCTACGAGAGGAGAAATTAGGCGATTACCGAGGTTGCACAATTATCTACCATCATTGATTGTTTTTTGAGGAGCTATCTCTTTGCTTTCTTTCATATTTGCATCGTGATATTTAAACAGGTTTAACCAAAATCTAGAACATATGAAGACATAACAAATGAATCACTCATAAGATTTGCGTGCCCTACCTTACATATAGGTATACGGGTAGGGCTTAGGGGAAACTCCCGAGAAGGTCCTTCGTAAGGACAAGCTGTTGATAATACTAATTTCAAAATAGGTACCATGAATGATAGTTCATTAAAAAGAGGTAGTAACGGCAAGTTGCTGTGCGGCTTGCTGTTCTGTGTAGGTGTAATCTCTGCCCAGCCTTTTTCAGCGTATGCCTCTGCGGAACCTTCCGTGGAGATGCAGCAGCAACGGTCGCTCGTGAAAGGTGTCGTTAAGGACACGTCAGGCGAGCCCGTGATAGGGGCCAGTGTGCAGGTGGTAGGGACTACGACAGGCGTGATAACCGACTTGGACGGACAGTTCGAGATTAACGTCCCTGTCGGGAAGAAATTGCAAATCAGCTTCGTGGGTTACAAGACCCGTGTGCTGACAGTGAAGAAAGGTGAGACACTCAACGTCGTGCTGGAGGAAGACGCGCAACTGCTGGGCGACGTGGAAGTGGTGGCTTACGGTGTACAGAAGAAGATGACCGTGACGGGAGCTATCTCGTCCATGAAGGGCGACGACCTGTTGAAGACTCCGGTGGCTTCGGTGCAGAACATTCTCTCCGGTTCGGTGACGGGTGTCTCCTCCGTGCAGTATTCCGGTGAGCCGGGAGCCGACGCGGCGGACATCTATGTGCGTGGTGTGGCTTCGTGGAACAACTCCAAGCCGATGATTCAGGTGGATGGTGTGGAGCGCGACATGTCGCAGATTGACCCCAACGAGATAGAGAGCGTGACGGTGCTGAAGGATGCCTCCGCCACGGCCGTGTTCGGTGTGCGTGGCGCCAACGGTGTCATCCTCATCACCACCAAGCGTGGTGCCAAGAGCAAGGCTAAGGTCTCCTTCACCACATCGGCCGGTGTGAACGTGCGTACAAAGGATATGGAGCTCGCCAACTCCTATCAGTACGCCACCTACCGCAACCTGTTGCAGACCAACGACGGTGGCGCGCCCACCTTCAGCGAAGAACAGCTGGTGGCCTTCCGCGACCATACCAACCCGTTGCTCTACCCGGACATCGACTGGATAGACTACTGTATGAACAAGGCGTCGTTCCAGTCGCAGCACAACATGAACATCTCCGGCGGCACGGACAACATGCGCTACTTCGTGTCGGCAGGTCTCTTCACCCAGGACGGTATGTTCAAGCAGTTCGCCGCCGAGAAGGACTTCAACTTCAACTTCAAGCGCTACAACTACCGTGCGAACCTCGACTTCGACGTGACAAAGACCACCTTGCTCTCCGTCAACATCGGCGGCCGCGTGGAGATCAAGCGTACCCCGGAGTCCATTGAGGACCAGAACCAGTTGTTCCGTAAACTCTACGACGCCGTGCCGATGGCCGGTGCCGGCATTGTGGACGGCAAACATATCATGTCCAACTCCGAGTACACCTCCTTCTCAGGCACCGACGGACTGAGCGCCTACTACGGCAAGGGATTCCGCACGAAGACCACCAATGTGCTCAACGTGGACTTGATACTCGACCAGAAGCTGGACTTCATCACCAAGGGACTGTCCGTCAAACTGAAGGGCTCGTACAACTCCACCTATTCCACCACCAAGATGGCAAGCTCGTCCATGGCCTACTACGTGCCGGTCATCAACACCGAGAACGGAGCCATCAGTTTTCGCAAGGAGGGCACCGACCAACAGTTGACCTACTCCGACGGCGGCTTCGGTAAGTCGCGCGACTGGTATATGGAACTCGGCCTGAACTATGCCCGCAAGTTCGGTAGCCACAACGTGAGCGGTCTGTTGCTCTATAACCAGGCGAAGAAATACTATACCGGCGGTACCTACTCCTATGTGCCTTCCGGAAGTGTAGGCTTGGTAGGCCGACTGACCTACGACTGGAAATCGCGCTACATGGTAGAGTTCAACGCCGGCTACAATGGCTCGGAGAACTTTGCCCCCGGTCACCGCTACGGTTTCTTCCCCGCCGGGTCAATAGGATGGACCGTCAGCGAGGAGCCCTTCTTCGCTCCACTGAAGAAAGTCCTCAGCTACATGAAACTCCGTGTGTCGGTGGGTAAGGTAGGTAACTATGCCTACAACAACTACCGCTTCCTCTATCTCCCAGGTTCCTATGGCTACGGCTATGGCGGTAGCGAGAACGTCCGTGGCTACTACTTCGGCCAGAATGTGAACAACAACCAACCGGGAGCATACGAGTCGACCTTCTCCAACCCCGTGGCACACTGGGAGACCGCAGTGAAGCAAAACTACGGTGTGGACTTCAATGTGCTGAACGACCGCTTGAGTCTGTCGCTCGACTACTTCATAGAGAAACGTAGCGACATCCTCGACCAACCCACCTATCTGCCGGGCATCCTAGGTATGACCCTGCCGGTAGTGAACATCGGTAAGACCGAGAACAAGGGATTCGAGATGCAGATGAAGTGGAACGACAAGGTGGGCGACGACTTCCGCTACTGGGCCAACCTCAACCTCTCTTTCGCCCGCAACAAGATTGTGGACAAGAAGGAGGTGCCCAACGACGAGTCCTACATGGACGAGACCGGTCGCCGCATCGGTTCGCGCATGATGTTCAAGTTCTGGGGATTCTATGACGAGACCGCCGATGCCCGCTATCAGGAAGAGTTCGGCACCTCCATCCCCGACCATGGCATCACCCTGCTGCCCGGCGATGTAGTCTACGAGGACCTCAACAAGGACGGCGTGATAGACGGTAAGGATGCCACCCGCGACATTGGCTACACCGATATCCCCGAGTACACCGCAGGTCTCAACCTGGGCTTCTCGTGGAAGAAGTTCGACTTCTCCATGCAACTCTCAGCCGCATGGAACGTGGACCGTATGTTGGCCGAGTCGTTCCGCCAGCCGCTGGGCGACACGCAGGACAAGGGACTCTTCAAGTACCAGTACGACCACACATGGTACTCGTCGGCCGACACCTACACGGCTAAGTTCCCACGCGTGAGCAAGGCACACGCCAGCAACAACTTCCCCGTGGCCGCAGGATCCAGCCTCTATCTCTACGACGCTAGCTATGTGCGCATCAAGAGTATCGAGGTGGGCTACAACTTCGACTTCCCCTTCATGAAGAAACTGAAACTGACCGATTGCCGCTTGTATGTCAATGGCTACAACCTCTTCACCTTTACCAATTATATATGGGGTGACCCGGAAAACAAACAGAGCGACCGCCCGAACTATCCGTTGACGCGTGTGTTCAACATCGGTCTGAAAGTCGGATTCTGATATGTTTAATCTATTTACGAAGAAAAACTTATGAAGCATATTACAACATGGTTTATAGCGACACTCGTTGCGGGAGCGGCAATCTCCACCTCGTGTGTCGACCCGATTAAGTTCGGTGATGATTTTCTGGATAAGCCTTCCTCCTCCGGTGAGCTGAACCAAGACTCCATCTTCGGGAAGGCTGACTATGCCCGCTCGTTCTTGTGGGATGCTTACGGCAAGCTCTACTTCGGACTCCCCTTCTACTGGGACTCCTGGAACTGCAAGATGAACACCGGCATCTTTGAGGAACTGTCGGACTGCTGGCATAGCCACCGCGCTTGGGACGGACTCAACCGTTACTACTACTCCGGTTCGTACAACGCATCTACCGAGGACAAGACCAACCACACCCGCTACCCCTACACTGCCGACCGCAACTGGCAAGCGGTGCGTCAGGCTTGGCTCTTCATCGAAAATGTGTCCCGCGTGCCCGACATGCAGGACTCCGAGAAGGCTCGCCTGATAGCCGAGGCTAAGGTGCTGATTGCCTCACGCTACTTCGACCTGTTCCGCCACTTCGGTGGTCTGCCTTTGGTGGACCGTAGCTATAGCGTGGAGACCAACTACGAACTGCCACGTGCCACGGCCGAGGCTACGGTCAACTTCATGGTCGACCTGCTGGATGAGGCTGCCGCAGAGTCGAACCTCCCGTGGAGCCTGGGCGACGACGATGCCAACTGGCAGGGACGCTTTACCAAAGCCTCCGCCATGGGACTGAAGTGTAAGATTCTGCTGTTTGCTGCCAGCCCGCTCTTCAACGACGATAAACCTTACTCTACGTTGGAGCCACAGGTTGCCATCGAGAACCGGCAAGCCTGGTACGGCGGATACAATGCCGAATGGTGGAACCGCTGCTTAAAAGCCTGCGAGGACTTCTTCACGAAACTCAACTCCGAAGGCTACTACGCGTTGATGCAGGCCAACGGCACGACGTGCTCCGCTTACCGCACAGCCTACAACAATGCCTACTACGTGCGTCAGAACAATACCGAGTTGCTCATCTCCACCCGTGTCATCGGCAAGTACAGCTGGACCTGGTGGTTCCAGTTCATCGACTTTGCGAGCGACGGCGGCTTCACGCCTACGCTGGAGTTCATGGAGATGTTCCCCATGAGCGACGGTACGGCCTTCTCGGAGGATCTGTTGGCCGATGGTGCCAATCCCTTCTTCGAGGACAACGACTACAACAAACCTATCCGCGACCCGCGCCTGTATGAAACCATCCTGGTGAACGGCGCCGCCTATGGCGACCACGCTGCGGAGCTGTGGATTGGCGGACGCGAGAATGCTGATGGCGGTACGGAGAAAGAGACCGGTCAGCGGGCTACGGGATTCAGTCTCTATAAATTCTATAAGGAAGGGAAGAGCTCCATCAGCAACACCTATCCCCAGTGGCCTTACCTCCGATTGGCTGAGGTGTACCTCATCTATGCCGAGGCTCTGCTGCAGGCGAAGAACGACCTGGCCGGAGCCATCAAGCAGGTGGACATCGTGAGAGCCCGCGTGGGACTGCCCGGACTGGCGGACTCGAACCCCTCGCTCAACCTGAAGAGCAACAAGGAGGCCCTGCTGGAAGAAATACTGCGTGAGCGTGCCTGTGAACTGGGACTGGAGGACGTACGCCTCTTCGACATGTGTCGCTACAAACGTGCCGACCTCTTCAAGAAACCGCTGCACGGACTGAAGATATACCGCAATGATGGTGGTGGCAACACACCTTGGACGGGAACCAACGGCAACAAGGCGTCGTTCCCCAACAAACCGTCGAACTTCCGGTACGAGAAGTTCACGCTGCACAACACCACACGTGCCTGGTGGACTAACTTCGACTCCAAATGGTATCTCTCTGCCTTCCCCACAACGGAGGTGAACAAAGGATATGGATTGACACAGAATCCGGGTTGGTAATACGAAACTTTAATATTGAAACGATATGAAGAAATATAGAACATACGCTTTGGCTGTGTTGGCTTGCGTGAGCCTCCAAGGATGGGCGCAAGACGACGGTAATGTTACGGGCCAGGTGGTCGACAAGTTCGGCAATCCGGTGGTAGGTGCGCTGATTACCGTAGAGGGTAACCCGCAGACACGCTCCACAACCGACCGCAACGGTTGCTTCGAGATATCCGCGGACAAGAGTAATCTCTTGCGGGTGCGCACCGGCAACGATGCGACAAAGGTTGTCAACGTGACAAATAAGAAAGGAATGAAGATAGCGCTCGACTTCTCGGCAGAGCGGACCAACTATGGCTTCGGCCTGGACCAGACGAATGCCGAGTCCACCGGTGCTGTCTCCACAGTCTATGCCGACCAGATAGACAACCGCTCGTCGCGCACGGTAGGCAATGCCCTCTATGGCAACGCGAACGGACTCACTACCCTGCAGAAGACCGGCACCGCTTGGGACCAGATTCCTACCATGTACATCCGTGGTCTGAAGACCCTGAACGGCAACAACGGTGTCCTGCTCGTGGTGGACGGACTGGAGCGCGACGATAACTGGCAAGTGCTCAACTACCTCACCCCCGAGGAGGTGGAGTCGGTCAGCATCCTGCGCGATGCCGCTGCCGTGGCTCTCTACGGATTCCGGGGCATCAACGGAGTGGTCAACATCGTGACCAAACGTGGTAAGTACAACACCCGCGAGATCAACTTCTCGTACGACCACTCGTTCGAGACGCAGACTCGCATCCCCGACATGGCGGACTCCTACACCTACGCCAATGCCATCAACGAGGCACTGGCCAACGACGGCAAGTCGGCCCGTTACTCACAGAACGAACTCAACGCCTTCAAAAGCGGCAACTATCCTTACCTCTATCCCAATGTGAACTGGATAGACGAGGTGTTCCGCGACAACGGCAACTCCGACATCGCTACACTGACCTTCCGTGGAGGTTCCGACCGCATGCGCTACTTCACGATGATGAACCTGCAGAACAATAGCGGATTCATCAAGAACGCCGACCAGAACGAATACTCTACGCAGAACAAATACTCGAAAGCAAACTTCCGTACCAACCTGGATATCGACATCAGCCCCAAGACCCGGCTGCAAGCCAACATCATGGGTGTACTCAGTGAGTTCAGCCGTCCGGGACTGGGTAGCGACGACCTGATGAATAAGCTCTACACTGTACCGAGTGCCGCCTTCCCCGTCAAGACCGAAAGCGGACTGTGGGGCGGTAACTCCACCTGGGACGGCAAGATGAACCCTGTGGCGTTGACGCAAGGCCGTGGCTACTCCAAGGGACACACCCGGGCGTTGTATGCCGACATGACCCTGCGGCAAGACCTTTCATCCATCACCGAAGGCCTGGGTGCAGCGTTCCGCATGGGCTACGACAACATCGCTTCCTACTGGGAGGACAACACGTTGAACTACCGCTACGGCATGACTTCCGTCTCCTCGTGGGAGAACGGCGTGCCTACTTCCTTCTCGGAGTACACCGGTGGTTCGGTCAGCAGTGTGTCCGGCGACAATGCCAAGCTCGACTGGCAGTACCGCTCGTTTAACTTCCAAGCGAATGTCGACTGGAAACGTTCCTTCGGACTGAACGACCTCTACTCCATGTTGCTCTACTCCTATAAGTACAACAACCGCAATGGCGTGAACAACACCAGCTATACCCAGAGCGTGGGATGGTATACCCATTACGGCTACAACAAGCGTTACTTCGCCGACTTCACCCTGATGGCTTCCGCCTCCAACGGCATCGACCCGGACAGCCGCTGGAAGCTCGCGCCTACCTTGGGCCTCGCTTGGGTCATCTCCAACGAGGACTTCATGCGGAACCAGAGCGTCATCGACTTCCTGAAGCTGCGTGCGTCGGCCGGCATCATCCACACCAACAACATCCCCTACAATGGCTACTGGTACACCACCATGACCAGTGGAGGCTCTTATCCGGTGACCAACAACTTCGGTGGCGACAGCGGTTGGAAGGAGAATCGTCTGCCATCGCTCAACGTCACCACCGAGAAGGCCTATAAATATAATGTAGGACTAGACCTCACGATGTTGCGTGGACTCACCTTCACGGCAGACCTGTTCAAGGAGCGACGCTCCGACATCTGGGTGAGCGCCTCTGGCCGCAACTCCGATGTGTTGGGAGCTACCAGTCCCTACGTCAACGCCGGTAAGGTGGACAGCTGGGGCACAGAGCTGAGTCTCGACTACATCCAGAACATCGGTGCCGTACAGCTCCGGGTAGGTGGCAACTTCTCCTTCAACCGCAGCAAGATTGTGGAGATGCTCGAAGAGGCTAAGCCCTACGACTATCTGCGCCAGACGGGCAAGCCTGTGGGTCAGATTTTCGGTCTGCAGGCCACCGGCTACTTCTACGACAATGCCGACGTGAACAACAGCACTCCCCAACAGTTTGGTCCGGTGCAGGCTGGCGACATCAAATATAAAGATGTGGACAACGACGACGTGGTCAACGAGAACGATATGGTTGCCATGGGCTACAACTCCCAGTGCCCCGAGATCTACTATGGCTTCAACCTGGGCGCTGAGTGGAAGGGATTGGGATTCAACATCTACTTCCAGGGCGTAGGTCACTACACCGCCTACATCAACGACAACCTCTATCGCCCGTTGACCGGCAACACCAGCATCTCCCAGTACGCCTACGACAACCGTTGGAGACCGGAGACACCGAACGCGCGGTTCCCCCGTCTGACTACGGAGACAGTGCAGAACAACGAGCAGACCTCTTCCGTTTGGTTGGCCGACCGCTCGTTCCTGAAGCTGCGCAACTGCGAGGTATACTACAAGTTGCCTACCACTTGGCTGAGTCGCATAAAGATGAAGCAAGCGAAGATCTATGTGCGTGGCGTGGACCTCTTCAGCCTCGACCACATCGAACTGAGCGACCCCGAAGCCATGGGAACGAGTGCCTACCCGGCCACACGCTCCATCCATGTGGGACTCTCCGTGGGACTCTGATATGAATCTTGAACTTTAAAACGAGAAGACATGAAATTTAGAAATATATACTTGGGCATAGCTTTCGCAGGAGTGTTGGCGGGATGTTCCGAAGAGATGGACTATCACGAATACACCACCTACGACGCTGATTATGTGTTCGCCGATTTCAACCGCACGGCAGGATTCGTGAACAACATCTACTCTTACTTGAGCTACGACTTAATGGGCACCAACTCCTATGCCTCGGCATGCGACGAGGCGGAGATGGCCCTCAGCTACTCTTCTGTGCTCGACTTCACCAACGGTAGGTGGAGCGCACTGAACCCCAAATCGCAATGGAGCCTCTACACGGGCATCCGCGAGGCCAACTACTTCCTGAAGTACGGACGTGGACTGACGTTCAGTGATCTGAAGTATGCCAAGGAGTACACCTCCGAGATGAACCGTTACAACCGCTATCAGTATGAGGTACGTCTGCTGCGCGCATACTTCTACTTCGAGCTGGTGCGTGCTTACGGCGATGTGCCGTTCACTACCCAGGTGCTCACCGAGGCCGAGGCCAACTCACTGAGCCGCACACCCGCCTCGGACGTGTTCGACTTCATCGTGAGCGAGTGTGACGCTGTGGCTCCGGAACTACCCGTCTCCTATAGCGGACTGGAGGATGACGCCGCCGGTTCGGCCAGCAATCCCGAGACTGGACGTGTGACCCGTGGTACCGCACTGGCGCTGAAAGCCCGCGCCTCCCTCTATCGGGCTAGTAAACTCTTTAACCCGACGGAGGACACCTCCCTTTGGAAGAAAGCCGCCGAGGCCAACCTCGAGGTCATCAAGTACTGCGGACAGAACGGCATCAGCCTGGGCAAGTACACCGACATCTGGGGAACCGACAACTACAAGGCATCGGAGATGATCTTTGTGCGTAGGGTAGGGGACACCAGCGAACCCGAGACCGTGAACTTCCCCATCAGTATGGAGAATGCCCAGGCAGGCAACTGCCCTACACAGACCCTGGTCGACGCTTACGAGATGAAGGACGGTAGCGAGGTGGACCCCGCCAATCCCTACAACGGACGCGACCCACGACTCGGCATGACGATAGCCGTGAACGGCGAGAAGTGGCCCAACACCAACTCCCATCCGTTGGAGACCTACTACGGTGGCCGCGACGGACAGCCCGTTCCCTACGCCACACCTACCGGTTACTACCTGAAGAAATACCTCGATGCCTCCACCGATATCAGTGCCAGCACCAGTTCCGGTGGCAAGCGCCACAGTTGGGTGGTGTTCCGCTTGGGCGAGTTCTACCTCAATTATGCCGAGGCAGCCTTCCGCTATTTCGGCAGTGCTGACACCAAGGACGGAGAACTCACCCTCAGTGCCCGCGAGGCTGTGAACAAGGTACGTGCACGTGCCGATGTAGGTATGCCTGCCTTCCCCACCGGCATGAGCACCGCCGACTTCTGGCGACGCTATAAGAACGAGCGTATGGTGGAGCTGGCCTTCGAGGGTCACCGCTTCTGGGATGTGCGCCGTTGGAAGGAGGGCGGCTTCACCAGCATCAAGCGGATGAGCATTACCAAGAACAGCGATGGTACATTCTCCTACACCACGTCGGTGAAGCAGCTCACGTGGGACGACAAGATGTACCTCTATCCTATTCCCGAGACGGAGATGCGCAAGAACACCAACCTGAAGCAGAACACAGGATGGTAACGGATGTTTAACCCCTAATATATATGGACTTATGAAAATAGATTTCAGATATACCTTGGTTGCCGCCTGTCTGGCCTTGGGCTTCGGCAGTTGCGACGATAACCTGGAAGCATTCACGACAGGGAGCGGCAACGCCCCTGCCGCCATTGCCGAGTCGGCCATACACAGCGAGGCACTTCCCGGTCAGATCAAACTGACCTGGAATGCTCCCTCCGATGCGGCGTATGACTATGTGAAGATTAAATATTACGATTTCCTTCAGCAGAAGGATGTGTGCGTCGTCGCCTCACGCTACACCAGCGAACTGCTGATTGACGACACGCGGGTACGCTTTGGCGACTACACCTTCACGTTCCAGACTTTCAATGGTCAGGACGAGGGTGGGGCAGTGACTACCGTGAAGGCCCGCTCAGGTGCGGCACCTGTCTCGCTTTCCTACTCCAAAGTGACCATTGCGGCTGACCAACTGAGTACGGACAATCAAGAGCCCACGGAAGGTCCCGTGAAGAACTTGGTAAACGGCAACTACGACGACTTCTTCCATACCCGTTGGAGCAGTCCGCAGAAGGATCTCCCGCAATACTTCCAGTTAGTTTTCAAGGAGTCTCACACGGACTTCATGATAAAGTACTACAACCGCAAGTCGAACAACAAGGACGGACGTATCACCGAAGCCCAACTGCAAATCAGTAACGACGGCACTACATGGGAGACCGCGCAGACCTTGAGCGGACTGCCTACGGCATCCGGGGGCAGCTACACCTCCGACATCATCTATCCGGGCAAGAGCTTCAAGTATCTCAGGTTCCTCGTTACGGCCACTTCGTCCGGAAAGTATTTCCACATGGCGGAGTTTGAGTTCTACGACGTGAACGTGTACGACCCCGAGACGGCACCTTTGGACTAATCATCTATAAAATAGAAAGACTATGAACAGAATATACAAGAAATGGATGGCTATCGGCATGTCGGCTTGTTTTGTTACCCTCGCCTCCTGCAAGGATAACCAAGACGCCTCGTACAATGGTAGCCTCGACCTCAATTTGTTGGCTCTGACCCAAGCCCTCGACGTTTGGGACGGAACCGAGTGCAACGTGACCACCTATCTGATGAAGGAGGACACCAAAGCGAAGAACTTCACCTACAACCTCAACTTGTCGCTCTATCAACAGCGTTCGGCGCAGAAGGATGCGGTGGTGGAGTTGTCGGTAGCTACCGACAGTCTGAACCGACTGATTGCCATGAATGCGCAGGATGGCGTGTATGCCAAGTATGCCGGTGCCCGTCTCTTACCTGAGGAGTACTATCAACTCTCCGGCAAGAAGCTGACGCTGACGCAAGGCTCCTCTCTATCAGAAGACATCAACCTCACCGTATTCTCCAATGAACTCATCTCGCTGGTGCAGAAGGAAGGCAAAGACGCCTGCTTCGTGTTGCCGCTGAAGATAGAAGACTCCTCATCCTACACTATTAACCCGAAGGTGAATGCCATGATGTTCTTCTTCTACGTGACCTATGTGCAGGAAACCATCGACCCGGCCAGCCTGCCCGAGGAAGAAGAACCTGCCATCGGTGACGCTTATGGCGATACCGAGCTGAAATTGGTATGGCACGACGAGTTCAATGGCACAGGCATCCCCGACCCCACCATATGGCGCTTCGAGGAAGGATTCCAACGTAACGAGGAGTTGCAGTGGTACTCCGACCAGAATGGCGTATGTGAAGACGGAGCCTTGGTCATCACCGGACGGAAGGAACAGGTGAAGAACCCCAACTATGACGCTAGCGCTACCGGTGGCAATGCTTGGAAAAAGACGCGCGAGTATGCCGAGTACACCTCGTCGTGCATCGTCTCCAGCTACCGCTTCCGTAAGGGAACCATGGTGGTGCGTGCCAAGATTCCTACCGCCATGGGTGCATGGCCTGCCATCTGGACCACCGGAACCAGCAGCGACTCCTGGTGTTGGGAATGGCCTATGGGCGGTGAGATAGACCTGCTCGAATACTATTTGGTAAATGGTGTACAGAGTCTGCATG
>CAVFUK010000033.1:0-30946 GCA_963625535.1 Anaerovoracaceae bacterium
CGCTTGAACCTCTCTCGGCACCTTGCTGAGAATAGATGAGTCCGGCTGACACGGCGAATCTGTCAGTGACCTGGTAAGCACCCTCAGCGCCTACTACCACACCCAGTGTAGCTCCGGCTGAAGCGTTCAGGTCGCCGAGAACGGGGTTCTCGTAACTTGCGTCGAAATCCTTGCCGGTGATGTTAGCGGCGTTGATACCTACTTTCGGAGTGATAGAGAATGTTCCTACGGGAGACTGTGCAAAGGTGCTCACTGTGGCAGCGATTGCAGCAACAAACAATACTAATTTTTTCATAATCTTTACGTGTTAGATGATTAATGATTAGAAAATTTCTACTCTTTAAAAAACGGCTGCAAAGGTACGCCTTTTTTCTTTAGTGCAAGCGATAAACCGCGATTTTTGTCCCGCTCCACCAAAAAAGTCTTCTCTCTGAGGCTGTTAAGGTGCCTCGTATCCATGGGGTGAAACTTTTTTTGAAAAAAACTGGCGGAATGCTTGCACATCTCAAATAGAACCTCTACCTTTGCAGCGTCTTAAGAAAAAGATATGGCGCTTTCGTCTAGCGGCTAGGACACATGCCTCTCACGCATGGAACACGGGTTCGATTCCCGTAGGCGCTACCAAATGAAGAGATTGCTTACGCAGTCTCTTTTTTTTGTGCCCTGCTCGGCTCACGAAAGAGCCGGAGGCGTAGCAGGATCGGAGTCGTTTTGTCCCTTGGCTTGCGTGGGCGGTAGGAAGTTCGGTAAGCAAAATAAGGCCGGGGCTGTGTCGCTTCTCTGTTGGCGACGCAGCCCCGGTCGGTTTACACCTTATATATATAATAAGGTATAGGCAGGAGGGTTTTATTTGATGCCCAACTTCTTGGCGATAGCCTTGGGGATGGCATTCTTGTGAACGATGATGTTCATCGTCTTGTAGCGCGCGAAGGCTTTCGATGCGTACCAGATGCCATGGTATTTGCCGGAGTCACCCCAAGAGTTCTTCACCATGTAGTATTCGGTTCCCTCCTGGTCCTTGGCGATGCCGTAGATGTGCATGCCGTGGTCGTCCGTGGTCTCCCAGTTGTCGTAGGCGGCCTGACGCTCCTCCTGTGTGCACCATAACTGCGGCTCGGGCTTCTCTATCGGACGTTTCATCAGACTGCTGAGCTTCAGCCATTTGGCCATGTCGCTGCCGGTGGTCTCCTGAATCTTCTTCAGGTCGGGCATCACGGCCAGGCCGTTGCGGGTGAAACCGTCCTCGCTCACGTCGGCGCCCCAAGCGATGGTGTAGCCGTTGTTGATGGCATAGTCGAACACCTCCATCAGCTCGTCGATAGGCAGGTTGTACGACAGTCCCCAGCGCCAGTTGTCCTGCACCTCAATCACAAACTTCTCGTAGAACGGATGGTGTGTGTAGGAGGTCAGCGACACATAGTCGTCGGCGTTCAGTCCGGTGGACTCGTAGAACGACATCGGCGTGTAGCTCTTGCCGTTGTACTCAAACGTCTCGGGACGTTTGCCCAGGTATGCGTCGTAGATGCCTACCAATCCCTTCACCCACAAAGGTTGGTGGTCGGGGGTCATCTGCAGTTTCTTCTGCTCACCTTTGGCGATGGCGCCCACGTAGGCGTTCGTCACAGCGGAGAGCTCGGTGTGGTTTGAGAGGGTGTCGCCGTAGGTCACACCCGGACGCATCTGCTCCTCGGGAACCAAGCCATAGTGCTTCATGCCGTAGATCACGTCGTAGAACGAACCGCCTTCGGAGAAGGAGACGTCTCCGTGAGTGCGCACGGCGGCTTTGGCGCGGTCGATATACGTGTTGTATACGGTGTACATCTCCGAGAAGTCGTACTCGCCTTTGCCCATACGCAGCAGCTCAGACTCCAGGAAACTCAGTGTGGAGTAGCACCAGCACGTTCCGGCTCTGTTTTGGTTCTTGATGGAGGTGATAGGATTCTCCTTCACGGTGGTGAAGATGAAGCCTTCCTCTTTCTTCTCTTCCTTCTTGTCTTCTGTCTTCACGTCCTGTGCCATTGTGCCCAGACAAACGAGACCGAAGGCTGCAATCAGTAGATTTCTTTTCATGAGTTTGGTTTATTATTTGGTTTATATTAAATGTTATTTCATGATGTCCTCCACCTCGTCGATGGTGATGGGGATGCGCCTCTTCCCGAGGAACCGCGAGCCCGTGGGGATGATGAGTATGTCGTCCTCCAGGCGGATGCCGCCGAAGTCCTTGAACTTGTCGATGGCGTCGTAGTCGAGGAAGTCGGTGTGCATCTTCTCGGCCCTCCACTTGTCGATGAGGGCGGGGATGAAGTAGCAGCCCGGCTCGTCGGTGATGATGAAGCCTTCCTGCAGCCGGCGTCCCATGCGCAGCGAGGCCAGTCCGAACTGGTCGCTCGGGCGCACCTCGTCGTCGAAGCCTACGTAGCACTGCCCCAGGTTCTCCATGTCGTGCACGTCCATGCCCATCATGTGGCCCAGTCCGTGGGGCATGAACAGGGCATGCGCTCCTGCTGCCACCGCGTCGTCCACATTGCCTTTCATCAGGCCCAGGTCCTTCAGTCCCTGTGCCAACACTTTGCTGACGTTCAGGTGCACCTCTTTCCACGTCGTGCCCGGGTGGGCGAAGTCGATGGCGTGGTCGTGGCAGGCCAACACGATGCTGTAGACATCCCGCTGTCGCTGGGTGAACTTGCCGCCCACGGGGATGGTGCGCGTGAAGTCGGAGCAGTAGTTGTTCTCCGTCTCGGCTCCGGCGTCGGTCAGCATCAGCCGTCCTGTCTCCAGGTAAGCGTCGTGGCTGTGGTTGTGCATCGTCTCGCCGTGTTGCGAGAGGATGGTGGCAAACGACACCATGCTGCCGCGTGAGGAAGCGATGCCGTCCAGCACTCCGGCTATGTATTGTTCTTTCACGCCCGGCTTGCAAAGCTTCATGGCGGTGGTGTGCATCTCGTAACCTATGTCGCAGGCGCGCTCTATCTCCTCTATCTCGCACGGCTCTTTCACCGAGCGCAGAGCTACCACTGCCTTTATCAGCTCCACCGAGCTGTAGGCCTGCTGCTGTGCGGCGCTGATGCCGGTGAGCTCTTCCAGGTAGAGCATGTTGTCGTGGCGGTAGGGCGGGAGGAAGTGTACTGGTCGTTTCTGTTGGATGGCCTTTGCCACGAGGTCCTTCAGGGCCGATGCCGGCGCGCTGTTGGCCACGCCCACCGAGGCGGCCAGTTCCTCGATGCTGGGTTGCGGTCCCATCCAGATGATGTCGTCCATCGTCACGTCGTCGCCGAAGAGGTAAGCCTCGCGGCTCTCCACGTCGATGGCGCCTGCCAGTCCTGCCTGGTTGAGGCCGAAGAAATAGAGGAAAGTACTGTCCTGACGGAACTTGTAGGTGTTGTCAGGGTAATTGCACGGGGCTTCGTTGTTGCCCAGCAAAACGATGATGCCTTTGCCGACTTTCTCGGTCAGCTTGGCGCGTCTGGAAGTGTAATCAGCTTTGAACATAGCTTGTCGTTAGATTTTTAACTTGGCAAAGTTAGTGAAATAATCCATACCAAAAGGTTTTTCATGGAAAAAGAAGAAAAATCCGGTATGGACCGCTCCTCGGTCTCTTCAGCGGATTGCCCTCCTCGTCAGCCGTGATGAACTCGCCATTGGCCTCCATATGGTCAACCCATTCCACGTCCACACCCAGTGCTTCAGCCACCGACTCGCAAGCCTTGCGTGTCTTCTCCGACAAAGGTTGCCGCTCGGCCGACTCCGTTCCTCTTGTCGAGTATTTCTTTCCGTTGGAAGAATTTTCCTCGCCGATGCTTGCGGATTCGGAATTTGTTCCTACATTTGCAGCAGAGACGGCATTGTCACTGGTTCGTGCGCTTGATTGCGTGTTTGTGGATTCACCACTCAACGACTCTGACCCTGCCGTTTTTCTATTTGAATAGAAATCATGGAAGAGTTCCTTGTTTGATTTCTTGTCCGTATAGACTATATAACGCACTCCATCTATCTTTTTCTGATAGACAACGTTCGCACCTTTGTCGGTTCTTTCTCCCGTTTTGACAATGTCTGGTATGAGTTTAATCTCATCGTATGATATTGAACCGTTGTTCTTACCTACATGCCGGAATATGCTATGTCTTGTCCCCGCATTCGGTTCATTGCCTTGTTGCATCTCCAAATTGAATAGAAGAGCCATCTTTATTGGTTAGAACAACAGTCTCCCTATCTTTCTTTCCACTATATACGTTTACAACGGCTCTTTCTTCATCGGTCAGAGCCTTGCCCTCAAAGTGCGCACCAATCTCAGCCATGTGCTTGTCCGTGCGGGTTCCCATGTGACTCTCGCCACCTTCACCGAACAGGAATATTTGGTCTTCTCTTGCCACGTCCTCAGTCTCCGATGCAAGACTGGCTCTGCGCTCCTCGGGAGTCATGTTCAAACGCTTCTGCACGTTGCGTGATTCCACCTCGCCTGCAAGAAAAAGAAAAATCCTCCACAAATCCACCTTTGGGAAGTTGGGCTAGTGGAGGACTAAATTATCAAGACATCCCGATGGGGGGGAGGCCTTAGTCTTGCGGGAAGGAAGCCGCTCGTCCGCTTGTGAAACAGACAGACATCCTTACGAACTTAAATCGGCATCCCGAAGGGGGGAGAGCCTCTCGTGAGGGAATCCGCCGCCTCCTTGGAAGTCTTCCTTAGGACTCCTTGCCCTTAGAACTTCTCGAACGAGGCCTTCGCGTCGGACTTCGCCTTCTTCACTGTCTTGCCGTTGATCTTCAGGTTGCTGAAGCGGATGTCGTGCGTCAGGCCGGTGATCTGGTTGCCGCCGCTGGCCACATTGTTGAAGGTGCAGTCGGTCAGGTTGATGTTGTAGATGTTGTCGTCCTCGTCCAGGCCGTTGATGAGCACGCCGAACTTGCTCTTCCCGCAGGTCACGTTCTGCACGTAGACGTTGCGCACGGTAGGCGGGAAGCTGTGGTCGCACTTCTCCTTCGCCTCGTACTGCAGGTTGATGCGCATCACCGCCTCGTTGCACTGCCCCACACGGATGTTGCGCACGTAGAGGTTCTCGATGACGCCACCCCGGCAGGTGCTGGTCTTGATGCGTATCACGCGGTCCAGCTGCGGACTGTCCATCTCGCAGTTCTCCACGTAGAGGTTGCGGTAGCCGCCCGATATCTCGCTGCCTATCACCACGCCACCGTGTCCGTTGGCCATCTTGCAGTCGCGCACCACGATGTCCTCGCTCGGCGCGTTCCAGCGGCGTCCGTCGGCGTTGCGGCCCGACTTGATGGCGATGCAGTCGTCGCCCGTGTTGAAGGTGCAGCCCTCGATGAGCACGCCCCTGCACGACTCAGGGTCGCATCCGTCGTTGTTGGGGCCGATGCCGTCGATGGTCACACCGCGCACAATCAGGTTGGTGCAGAACAGCGGGTGAATCACCCAGAAGGGGGAGTCCTTCAGTGTGACGCCCTCTATCAGCACCGTGTTGCAGCGGAACACGTTGATGAGCGGTGGGCGCAGTCCGTCCTCCGGCCGCATGACGCGGCGGTCTATCGGGGTGAACGTCTCGGCATAGCCCAGCAGACGGTCGCGTCCGCCGTCGCCCTGCGACAGCATGCCCGGTTTCCAGCCGTGCTCCTTACGGCCTTTCATGTACCACCAGTGCTCGGGCGAGCCCTGTCCGTCTATGGTTCCCTTGCCGGTGATGGCGATGTTCGTCTCGCCATAGGCGTAGATCAGCGGATGGGCGTTGTAGCAGTCCACCCCTTCCCAGCGGGTGATGACGGGCGGGAAGTAGTACGACTGGTCCGTCGTGAACTTCAGTGTGGCGCCCTCCTCCAGGTGCAGGTTCACGTTGCTCTTCAGTGTGATGGGGCCTGTGTAGAACACCCCCTGCGGCACCACCACCGTGCCGCCTCCCGCCTGGGTGCAGGCCAGGATAGCCAGGTCGATGGCCTCGTGGCAGAGCTTCGACGAGTCGCCAGCCACGGCGCCGTACTCGGTGATGTTGAATGTGTGGTTCGGAAATTCGGTCTTCTGGATGGACTGCACGATACGGTTCGCCTGCTCGAAGGCCTCGTCCATCACCTGTTGCGCGTTGGCAAAGCCGAAGGCCGCCAACAGAGCTCCTAAGATAACTGTCTTTTTCATGTCTCAAAGTTTGTGTTTAGTGTTAAAGGTCTCTCGATTTTATAGATTACCGCTTTAGCGTTGCGGCAAAGATAGCGAGCCCGCTCCACATGAGCAAACCTTCGGCTGAAATATTATTTTTCCCCGGATTCGGTGGGGTGGGGCGTCGGGCCGCGATGACGTGTAATCCCCTATATATAATAAGGTATAAAGGGACGAGATGAGGCATCGGAATGACACTCAGGAGACGTGATGCTGTAAAACATAGTTTAGAAACAGAGCACAAAAAGTTGGACGCGAAGAGAATAATGTATATTTTGCATCCCGTTAAAGAAAAGGCATGTCCGCAGGGCATGCGAATGTCAACTACTTAATCTTAACAGACCATGAAAGTATATCAAACAAATGAAATCAAAAACATTGCGTTGCTAGGCAATGATGGCTCGGGTAAAACCACCCTCACAGAGGCTTTGCTCTATGAGAGTGGTATTATAAAACGTCGCGGACGCATTACGGCCAAAAATACTGTTAGTGATTATTTCCCTGTAGAGCAGGAATACGGCTATTCGGTGTTCTCTACAGTCTTCCATGTGGAGTGGAATGGTAAGAAACTGAATATCATCGACTGTCCCGGCAGCGACGACTTCGTGGGAGCGGCCATCACGGCGCTCAACGTGACCGACACGGCCATCCTGCTGCTCAACGGACAATACGGCCCCGAGGTGGGCACCCAAAACCACTTCCGCTACACCGAGAAACTGGGCAAGCCGGTCATCTTCCTGGTGAACCAACTCGACAATGAGAAGTGCGACTATGACCACGTGCTGGAACAGCTGAAGGGCATCTACGGCTCGAAGGTGGTTCCCGTGCAATACCCGCTGGCCACAGGCCCGGGATTCAACTCGTTGATAGATGTGCTGTTGATGAAAAAATACTCTTGGGGACCGGAGGGCGGACAGCCGACCATAGAGGACATCCCGGCCGAAGAGATGGAAAAGGCAAAGGAATGGAACAAGACCCTGATAGAAGCAGCCGCCGAGCACGACGAGGGGCTGATGGAAAAATTCTTCGAAAAAGATTCGCTGACGGAAGACGAGATGCGCGAAGGTATCCGCAAGGGACTGGCATCCAGAGGCATGTTCCCCGTGTTCTGCGTCTGTGCAGGCAAGGACATGGGCGTGCGCCGCTTGATGGAGTTCCTGGGCAATGTGGTGCCTTTCGTCTCGGAGATGCCGAAGGTGCACAATACACGCGGTGAGGTGGTGGAGCCCGACTCCAACGGCCCTACCTCGCTCTATTTCTTCAAGACGGCCGTGGAGCCGCACATCGGCGACGTGCAGTACTTCAAGGTGATGAGCGGAACCGTGCACGAGGGCGACGACCTCGGCAACGCCGACCGTGGCTCGAAGGAGCGCATCGCACAGCTCTACGTCTGCGCCGGCGCCAACCGCATCAAGGTGGAGGAACTGAAGGCAGGCGACATAGGCTGCACGGTGAAGCTGAAGGATGTGCACACCGGCAACACCCTCAACGGCAAGGGTGCCGAGAACCGCTTCAACTTCATCAAATATCCTAACCCGAAGTACTCGCGCGCCATCAAGCCGGTGAACGAGGCCGAGACGGAGAAGATGATGGCCGTCCTCAACCGCATGCGTGAGGAAGACCCCACGTGGGTGGTGGAGCAGTCCAAAGAGCTGCGCCAGACCATCGTGCACGGCCAGGGCGAGTTCCACCTGCGCACGCTGAAGTGGCGCCTGGAGAACAACGAGAAGCTGCAGATAAAGTTCGAGGAGCCCAAGATACCTTACCGCGAGACCATCACCAAGGCCGCCCGTGCGGACTATCGCCACAAGAAACAGTCCGGTGGCGCAGGTCAGTTTGGCGAGGTTCACCTCATCGTGGAGCCTTACTACGAGGGAATGCCCGCGCCGGATGTCTATAAGTTCAACGGCCAGGAGTTCAAGATCAACGTGAAGGGAACCGAGGAGATTCCTTTGGAGTGGGGCGGCAAGCTGGTGTTCGTCAACAGTATTGTCGGCGGCTCCATCGACGCGCGCTTCATGCCGGCCATCCTGAAGGGTATCATGGGCCGCATGGAACAAGGTCCGCTCACGGGATCGTATGCCCGCGACGTGCGTGTCATCGTCTACGACGGCAAGATGCACCCGGTGGACTCCAACGAAATCTCCTTCATGCTGGCCGGACGCAACGCCTTCAGCGAGGCCTTCAAGAATGCCGGTCCGAAGATTCTGGAGCCTATCTACGACGTGGAGGTGTTCGTGCCGAGCGACAAGATGGGCGATGTGATGGGCGACTTGCAGGGACGCCGTGCCATGATTATGGGCATGAGCAGCGAGAACGGTTACGAGAAACTCTCCGCCAAGGTGCCGTTGAAGGAGATGTCGTCGTACTCCACAGCGCTGAGCTCGCTCACCGGTGGACGTGCCTCGTTCATCATGAAGTTCGCTAGCTACGAGCTCGTCCCGACGGATGTTCAGGAGAGGCTTATCAAAGAGTTCGAGGCTAAGCAGGCCAAAGACGAATAACTGTAGTGCAATAGATTGTTTGAAAGCCACGGCGCTCCTTCCTGGGGAGAAAGCCGTGGCTTTTCCTCGTCCTACCGTCTTCCTCGTCCTACCGTATTTCTCGCCCTAAGGAATGGTTCTGCGGTGAAGTAACATGAAACGTAAAACACTCGGCGTCGCACTCGATTTTGCCGGTGAAAGACCGCCCCGATGCAAATAAACGGCGATTTAGTTGGCCGCTTCTATTGAAAAACGTATTTTTGCGGAGTTTCTGAATTACGTGTATACTAAAACAAAAACAAAATGGGATTATTCGATATATTCAAAAAGAAGAAAGAAGAGGACGAAGAGGTAGGTCGCGTGGCCGGCATGGAAGACTTCATGACCCTCATACGTGTCTACTACCAAGCCGTCATGGCCGCTAACCTGGGCATCACCAACCTGGCTTTCCTGCCCGACATGGCCGTGTTTAAACGCACACTGAAGGTGCCTACACAGAACAACAAACTCGGACTGGCCGAGAAGAGCCGCTGCAAGAAGATGCTCTCGCAAATCTACGGACTGAGCGACGACTTCTTCAAGGAGGTGGACCTCTCCATCAAGAAAAACTGCCGCAATGTGAACGACGTGAAGAACTACTTCTACATGTTCCAGGGCTTCAGCCAGGACCTGATGATGCTCATCGGCAACCTCATGAAGTGGAAGTTCCGCATGCCCAGCGTCTTCAAGAAAGTCCTCTACAACCTTACCGAGAAGACTATCAACGACATACTCGTGCGCACCGACTGGAAAGACGATGCCGTGCGCAAGACCTGCGTCAACATACGCAAGTACCAACACGCCCTCGGCTACTCGCCCAAGTGGATGACCGAATATGTCTACAACATAGTGCTCTTGGCCAAGAAAGAACCCAAGCCAAAGGACGAGGATTAACTATTTTGCCCTCGTCTCTTAATTTTTTTTGCGTTTTGCTTTTCCGTCTCAAACTAATAACCTATTTTTGTCTACAAATTAGTTTGGCATGACTGCGGAAGAAGAAAAATTGCTCGACACCTTTGACGCTCAGTTCCGTCTGCTGCTCTATAAATATGACCGTTTGAAGCAGAAGAACGAGGCCTTGAGAAACACTATCAGTCAAAGGGACAGGACCATAGAGGACCTGCAACAGAGCCGTCGGATATTGGAAGCGAAGTATGCCAATCTGAAGTTGGCGAAAGTTATCAGTATCAATGACGAAGAAGCCAAAGATGCGAAGATGAAAATATCGAGGCTTGTGCGTGAAGTCGATAAGTGCATCGCTTTATTGAACGCGTGAGGACGTGGATAAAACAGATGCGTTATGGACAGCAAAGGAAGAAAGATAACTCTGCGGATAGCCGACATGGTGCTCCCGTTGCGAGTCAAATCCGAGAAGGAGGAGGAGCTCTATCGTAAGGCAGCGAAGCAGATCAATGATAAACTGAATACGTATCGGTCGCATTTCGCGAGCGACTCGGTGGACGACGGATTAATATTGGCGATGGTGACCATCGACTTTACCTTCCGGGCCCTCAGTCTCGAGGACCGCAACGATACGGCACCTTTTGCGAAGCGGCTGCAGTCCTACAATAAGGAATTGAAGGAGCTGTTCGACGAGGAAGAGGCGTAGGAGTTTAACAGGTTATTTATTTTTTTAGTGGAGTATCACGCATTGCTTGCTGTTTCGGGGAGAAGTGTTCCCCGGAGAGAGGTAATGCGTTTTTTTTAATATATAAATTATAGTAATGGCGACGAATATTATACTATCAATTGTATGCGCTGTCGTGGGTGCGGCTATCGGTTATACCCTCTTCAGATACGTGATGAAGAGCAAATACAACAGCATCCTCAAGGAGGCGCAAGAAGAGGCTGAGGTGATAAAGAAGAACAAACTGCTGGAGGTGAAGGAGAAGTTCCTCAACAAGAAGGCAGACCTCGAGAAAGAAGTGGCCCAGCGCAACCAGCGCATCCAACAGGCCGAGAACAAGCTGAAGCAACGCGAGCTGATGCTCAACCAGAAGCAGGAAGAGGTGGCGCGCAAGCGTGGCGAGGTGGAGACACTGAAGGAGAACTACGAAGCCCAGCTCTCTATGCTCGACCGCCGCAAGGAGGAGCTGGAGAAGATGCAGATGCAGGAGCGCGAGAAACTGGAGACCATCAGCGGACTCTCTGCCGACGAGGCGAAGGAGCGCCTCGTGGAGTCGCTCAAGGAAGAGGCTAAGACACAGGCCGCGTCCTACATCAACGACATCATGGACGACGCCAAGATGACCGCCAACAAGGAGGCGAAGAAAATCGTGATACAAAGCATACAGCGTGTGGCCACCGAGACGGCTATCGAGAACTCCGTCACCGTGTTCCACATCGACTCCGACGAGGTGAAAGGCCGCATCATCGGTCGTGAGGGCCGCAACATCCGTGCCCTCGAGGCCGCCACAGGTGTGGAGATTGTGGTGGACGACACCCCCGAGGCTATCGTCCTCTCCGCCTTCGACCCTGTGCGCCGTGAGGTAGCCCGCTTGGCACTGCACCAGCTGGTGGCCGACGGCCGTATCCACCCCGCCCGCATCGAGGAGGTGGTGGCCAAGGTCCGCAAGCAGGTGGAGGACGAGATAGTGGAGACAGGCAAGCGTACCACCATCGACTTGGGTATCCACGGTCTGCACCCCGAGCTCATCCGCTTGATTGGTAAGATGAAATACCGCTCCAGCTACGGTCAGAACCTGCTGCAGCACGCCCGCGAGACAGCCAACCTCTGTGCCGTGATGGCCTCCGAGCTGGGCTTGAACCCGAAGAAGGCCAAACGTGCCGGCTTGCTCCACGATATCGGTAAGGTGCCCGACGAGGAGCCCGAGTTGCCGCACGCATTGCTCGGTCAGAAGATAGCTGAGAAGTACAAGGAGAAACCGGACATCTGCAACGCCATCGGTGCCCACCACGACGAGGAGGAGATGGAGACCCTCATCGCGCCTATCGTACAGGTGTGCGACGCCATCTCTGGTGCCCGCCCAGGTGCTCGCCGCGAGATTGTGGAGGCCTACATCAAGCGTCTGAACGACCTCGAGCAGTTGGCCCTCTCTTATCCGGGTGTCACCAAGACGTACGCCATCCAGGCCGGACGCGAGCTGCGCGTCATCGTCGGTGCGGACAAGATTGACGACAAGGCTACCGAGAGCCTCTCCGAGGAGATAGCCCAGAAGATTCAGAACGAGATGACCTATCCGGGTCAGGTGAAGATTACCGTCATCCGCGAGACGCGTGCGGTCAGCTTCGCCAAGTAAAATCCGGCAGGCCGGTGTAGTGACAGATTTATAATGTATAAGCGTATGAAACCAATGGTTGCCCCCTCTCTGCTCTCCGCCAACTTCGCGGACTTGCGTACGGACATCGATATGATAAACCGCAGCGAGGCGGACTGGCTCCACCTGGATGTCATGGACGGTGTCTTCGTGCCCAACATCTCCTTCGGGTTTCCCGTGCTCAAGTATGTGGCCGAGCTCTGCCAAAAGCCGCTCGATGTCCATCTGATGATCGTAGAGCCGGGCAAGTTCCTCCACGAGGTGCAGGCCTTGGGCACCATGATGATGAACGTACACTTGGAGGCTTGTCCTCATCTGCACCGCACCATTCAACAGATAAAGGAAACAGGCATGAAGGCGGGGGTCACACTGAACCCCGCCACGCCCGTCTCCATGCTGGCAGACATCATAGCCGACGTGGACATGGTGCTGCTCATGAGCGTAAACCCCGGCTTCGGCGGCCAGCGCTTCATCCCTCACACACTCGACAAGGTGGCTCAGCTCCGCCGACTGATAGCCGACAGTGGGTCGCAGGCCCTCATCGAGATCGATGGCGGCGTAAACCTGCAGACCGGAAGGCAACTGGTGGAGGCTGGCGCTGACGTGCTGGTGGCCGGCAGTTCCGTTTTCAAGGCCGCCAACCCCGCGGAGATGATTCATCAACTGAAAACCCTCGGCTGACCACGGTGCTCCCCCTCTCCACACTGTGGGGCAAGTACCCCTTCGTGCGTTTCCTCGTTCCGCTCATAGCGGGCATCCTCTGTGCCGATTTCTTCTCTCTGCCCATACTCCCCACGGCTGCCCTCGGCATCGTCGCTTTCTTACTCTCCCTCTTTTGCTATAGCAAGCACCCGCTGGCGTTTGGTGTCCTGTGGCACCTGTTCCTCTTTGCATTGGGCTCCGTTGTGCTCTCCGTGCAGACACTCCAGTGTCAGCATGTGTGGCCCGACGAGCGACGAGGCTACGTCGGCATCCTGCAGGACCTTCCCGTGGAGAAGCGCAAGAGCTACCAACTGCAGGTGAAGGTCGACGGACAGTCCGTGCTGCTCTATGTGTCCAAGGACTCCTTGCTCCGCAGCGCACACCGTGGCGACACCGTGCTGTTCCGCACCCGCATCACGGCCCCCGATGGCACTCCTGTGGAGGGTCGGTTCAACTATGGTCGCTACCTGATGCACAAGGGTGTCACCGGCACCGCCTATGCCGGACCTGGCCATTGGCAGCGCCTGCCTGGCAACCCCGCTGACCACACCCTGCGCATAAAATCGCTCCTCCTGCGCGACCGCCTCCTGCAACGTTACGCCTACCTAGGCTTCCGGGGTGACGAGCTGGCCGTGCTCTCCGCCCTCACCCTGGGCGACAAGCGTGGACTGCAGGACGAGATTCGCGAGACTTACTCCGTCACCGGTGCCAGCCACGTCCTCGCGCTCTCCGGTCTTCACACCGGCATCCTCTACGCCATCCTCCTCTTCCTGCTCTCGCTCATCCCGTTGGGTAGGGCAGGGGTGTGGCTGCGTGGACTCCTCGTCGTGGCGTTGCTCTGGGCGTTCGCCTACCTTGTCGGTCTCTCTCCGTCGGTCATCCGCTCCGTCACCATGTTCTCCATCCTGGCATTGGGCACCTGCTTCCAGCGCCGTTCCCTCTCACTCAACACGCTGGCCCTCTCGGCGTGGATTATGTTGGTGGTCCATCCGTTCTACCTCTTCGATGTCGGCTTCCAGATGTCCTACCTCGCCGTGGCGGCCATCCTGCTGTTCCAGCCTGTGCTCAGTCGCCTTTGGCAGCCCACCTCCCGACCGTTGCGTTGGCTGTGGGGCAGTGTCACCGTCTCCACGGCGGCCCAGATAGGTGTGGCGCCGCTCATCGTGCTCTACTTCTCCCGCTTCTCCGTATGGTTCCTGCTCACCAACCTCATCGTCATCCCGCTCACCTTCTGTCTTGTGGCCGGCGCTCTGTTCATGCTCTGCCTGGGCTTCTGCCTCCCGCTGCAACAGCTGGTGGCCACCCTGCTCAACTGGCTGCTCACCCTCATGCACACCGCCCTGCGTTGGATAGAGTCGCTCCCCGTAGCCTCCGTCGACGGTCTCCACCTCACCGCCCTGCAGACCTGTTGCTTCTACGTCTGCCTCCTCTTCCTGCTGGCCTTCTACCACAGGAGGCGCCCTGTCCACCTCTCGGCCGCCCTGGCCACCATCGCCTGTTTCTTGGTCCTCTGCATCGCCGAATATTTCCTCCCATAACTGGCACAATCGTAAAAAGTTTGTAACTTTGCACCTTTAAATACATCGAATAAGACTATGCTTACAAAGATTATAGACCAGTCGAAAATCGACCAGGTACACAAACTGATAGGGCAGGCTGACAAGATTGTCATCATCGCCCACGTCGGACCCGACGGCGACGCCCTCGGATCATCATTGGGATTGGCCCATTTCCTCGAGGGACAGGACAAGACCGTCTCCGTCGTCATGCCCAACGCCTTCCCCGACTTCCTCGGTTGGATGAGCGGTGCCAAGGACATCGTCCGCTACGACAAGTACACCGAGTTCGCCAACGAGCTCATCGCCGGGGCCGACCTCATCTTCTGCCTCGACTTCAACAGTCTGAAGCGCATCGACGACGCCGGCGCTGCCGTGACTGCCTCCAAGGCCCACAAGGTGCTCATCGACCACCACCTCTATCCCGAGGAGTTCTGCGAGGTCATCATCTCGCACCCCGAGATCAGCTCCACCTCCGAGCTGGTGTTCCGCCTCATCTGCCGCATGGGCTACTTCGAGGAGATCACCCTCGAGGGCGCCGAGTGCATCTACACCGGCATGATGACCGACACCGGTGGCTTCACCTACAACTCCAACAACCGCGAGATCTACTTCATCATCAGCGAGCTTCTCACCAAGGGCATCGACAAGGACGAGATCTACCGCCGCGTCTACCACACCTACTCCGTGGACCGCATGCGCCTCATGGGCTACATCCTCCAAAACATGGTGGTGTTGCCCCAGTTCCACACCGCCCTCATCACCCTCAGCAAGGCCGAGCAGGAGCGGTTCCACTACAACAAGGGCGACTCCGAGGGCTTCGTCAACATCCCCCTCTCCATCAAGGGTGTCATCTTCAGCGTCTTCCTTCGCGAGGACACCGAGAAACCCTACGTCAAGGTGTCGCTGCGGTCCGTGGGAGAGTTCCCCTGTAACCAACTGGCATCGGAGTTCTTCGGTGGTGGCGGTCACAAGAACGCCAGCGGAGGCGAGTTCTATGGCACCATGGACGAGGCCAAGGAGCAGCTCAAGCGTGCCCTCATCCACTTCGAGAGCCGCCTGGCCATTAAAAAATAGTTATAGAAGTTTTATTTGTGGATATATTTGTGGTGCATTGATGCTCATTTAGTACTTTTGTCGCCACATAGATTAGTTTATAGCAAAGTATGAGAAAATTTAGTTACCTGATCCTCTCGCTGCTTCTTCTGGGCGTGGGCTTCACGTCGTGCGACGACTCCGAGACCTATGCCGACCTGAAGAAAGCCGAGCGTAAAAACATCCGTAATTTCATTGCCGACCACAACATAACGGAGATCTCCGAGGAGGAGTTCCTCGCCAACGACAGCACCACCGACGTGTCGAAGAACGAGTTCGTGCTCTTCAACGACAACGGCGTCTACATGCAGATTGTCAACAAGGGCGAGGGCGAGTCCATCAAGAGCGGCGAGTGGAAAGAGGTCGTCGTACGCTTCTGGGAAGTCTACGTGGAGTCCGGCGACACCACCACCGTCTCCAACATGCTCGAGCGCTACCCGGACATCTTCATGGTGGGCAACACCAGCGGCTCCTTCACCGGCTCGTTCACCGAGGGCAACATGTACAGCAACTACGGTTCCGCCGTGCCCGAGGCTTGGCTGCTGCCGCTCAGCTACATCAAGCTCAGCAAGAGTCCCAACCAGAACAAGCTCCCCAAGGTGAAGCTCATCGTGCCCCACAGCGCCGGCCACTCCACCGCCTCTTCGTCCGTGGTGCCTTACTATTACGAAATCACTTATAAATTCAGATAGACCATGACACTTATCAAATCCATTTCCGGCATCCGGGGCACCATAGGTGGCCAACCGGGTGAGGGCCTCACGCCCATGGACATCGTCCGCTTTACCTCTGCCTACGCCACCTTCATCCGTCGCACCACAACGGTGCAGACCAACAAGATTGTGGTGGGCCGCGATGCCCGCGTCTCTGGCGAGATGGTGAAAAACATCGTCTGCGGAACCCTCATGGGCATGGGCTTCGATGTGGTGAACATCGGCCTCGCCTCCACACCGACAACCGAACTGGCTGTCACCATGGAGCAGGCTTGCGGAGGCATCATCCTCACCGCCAGCCACAACCCCCAGCAGTGGAACGCCCTGAAGCTCCTCAACGAGAAGGGCGAGTTCCTCAATGCCGCCGAAGGCAACGAGGTGTTGCGCCTGGCCGCTGCCGACGCCTTCACCTACGCTCCCGTGGACCAACTGGGCAGCTACACCGACAACGATACCTATAACCAACGACATATCGACCGCGTGCTGTCGCTCCCCTTGGTGGACGTGGAAGCCATCCGTGCCGCCCACTTCCGTGTGGCCATCGATTGCGTCAACTCCGTGGGAGGCATCATCCTGCCCCAACTGCTGCAGCAACTGGGTGTGGAACAGGTCAAAGAGCTCTACTGCGAGCCGACCGGACGTTTCCAGCACAACCCCGAGCCGCTGGAGAAGAACCTGGGCGACATCATGAGCCTCATGCGCCAAGGTGGTCACGATGTGGCTTTCGTGGTGGACCCCGACGTGGACCGTCTGGCCATGATTTGCGAGGACGGCACCATGTATGGCGAGGAGTACACGCTGGTCACCGTGGCGGACTATGTGTTGCGCCACACACCGGGCAACACCGTCTCCAACCTTAGCTCCACCCGTGCCTTGCGCGATGTCACCCGTTCCTATGGTCAGCAGTACTTTGCCGCCGCTGTGGGCGAGGTCAACGTCGTCACCAAGATGAAAGAGGTGGGGGCCGTCATCGGAGGCGAAGGCAACGGCGGAGTCATCTACCCCGAGTGCCACTACGGCCGCGATGCCCTGGTGGGCATAGCACTATTCCTCAGCCACTTGGCTCACGAGCAGAAGACCGTCAGCCAGCTGCGTGCCGGCTATCCGCAATACTTCATCGCCAAGAACCGCATCGACCTCACGCCCAGCACCGACGTGGATGCCATCCTTGCCAAGGTGAAGGAACTCTATAAGAATGAGGAAATCAATGATATCGACGGCGTGAAGATAGACTTCCCCGACAAATGGGTGCACTTGCGCAAGAGCAACACCGAACCTATCATCCGTGTCTACTCCGAGGCATCCACCATGGAGGCTGCCGACGAGATTGGCCGTCGGGTGATGGACGTGGTCTACTCGCTCACCCGCTAGAGTGCCTCGTCGTCGTCGACCCACAACAGGTCGCTCATAATGCCATCAGATATGAAGATACCTTCGCGTGTCAGTCGCAGGGTATCTTCTTCTATTTTCAGCAGTTTGCTCTCCAGCGCGGGGAATGCGCTCTGCAGACAGTAGCGGTAGAGCTCGTCGCCGAACTCGTCGTGCAATGCCTTCAGCGACAGTCCCTTGCGGGTGCGCAACGCCGTCACTATGCGGTCGTTGTAGCGCGTGTAGAGGTCCAGGTCCTCCCACTCGGCGGGAATCTTCCCCTCGCCGATGCTGCGCAGATAGTCCGTCAGCGAGGAGACGTTCCACTGTCGCCGCCGTCCGTCGTACGAGTGTGCCGCCGCTCCACAGCCCAGGTAGTGTGTGCCGTCCCAGTAGCATGAGTTGTGCTTCGAGGCGTATCCCGGCCGGGCGAAGTTCGATATCTCGTAGTGCTCATACCCCGCCTCTTCCAGCCGCTCCATCAGCCGCTGGTAGCAGTGCAGGCTCAGCTCCTCGTCGGCCTCCGCCACCTTATGTTCCTGCAGCAGTTTCCACAGCGTCGTCCCCTCCTCGTACATCAGACTGTAGGCCGACAGGTGTTCCACCCCCAGGTCGATGGCCTGCTGTAGGTCCTTCTCCCACAGTTCCATCGTCTGCCCTGGCAGTCCGTATATCAGGTCGATGCTGATGTTGGTGAAACCTGCTTCGCGGCACCGCCTCACCGCGTCCTTTGCCTGTTGCGCCGTGTGCCGTCGCTGCAGCAGCTGCAAGGTCTGGTCGTCGAAGGTCTGTATGCCCATGCTCAGCCGGTTGATGGGCAGTCCTCGCAACATGCCGACGTAAGCGTCCGTCAAGTCGTCCGGGTTCGCTTCCATCGTTATCTCCTCACACTCCGTCAGTCCGTAGGTCTCCGTCAGACAGTCGAACAGTCTGTGCAGGTCCTCCTCCCGCAGTTGCGAGGGGGTGCCGCCGCCCAGGTAGACCGTCCGCACCGGCTCGCCGTTCAGTTCCTCTTTGCGCATCCGCAGCTCTTGGCACAGTGCGCTCACGTAGTCCTCGCGCAGCTCGTCGCGTGTGGTGGAGTAGAAGTCGCAGTAGATGCACCGCCGCTTGCAGAAGGGTATATGCAGATAGATTCCAGCCATAGTCAGTTACTTTATTCCGTTCAATTCCCTTTCCCGTCGCAAAAGTAGGAAATTATAGGGAAACTCCTACCAACAAATAGGGAAAATCCCCTTTCGGTATCAACTCCTCCACTTATCTTTGCATGTGAAGAAACATACCAAGTAAAATCATTAAAAGCTATAACAATGAAAAGAACATTATTCGCATCGTTATTGTTGGCCGCTCTGCCACTGGTACTGTCGGCCCAGAGCGTAGATGATGACTTGTACTACACGCCCAAGAAGAGCACGTCCAAGAGTTCGCAGAAGGCAGTCTCCACGACTACCACCACGCGACAGACCACACGTTCGGTGAAGGTGGATGGTGACGGCTCCGTCAATGTGGTGGCACCCAACGCCACCACCATCGTGGTGCGCGACCGCTCCGGACGCACACGCGACGTGGACGAGTACAACCGCCGCTATAGCTCCAAGGAGAACACCTTCTCTGTGGAGAACGACACACTCTATATCGACGAGCGGCCCGACAGCGACCTGCAGGGCGAGTGGATAGAGGGCTTCGATGGCTCCGCCGATGACTACGAGTACGCTACCCGCATCATCCGCTTCCAAAATCCCCGCTACGCTATCCCCGTCAGCAGCCCGCTCTACTGGGACATCGTCTACGCACGCGACTACGTGCCCTGGGACTGGAACATCTACGTCGACGGACTCTATGCCTACGTCTTCCCCACCTTCACCAACAGTCTGTGGTGGGATTGGCGCTACAATTCCTACGGCTGGGGATGGAGCTACTGGCACAACCCCATCTACCGTCACCTCTATTGGAACTGGGACTATCCTTACTATGGTTGGGGCGGCGGCTGGTATGGCGGCTACCATCATCATCCCCACTACGCTTGGGGCGCACCAGGCCCGGCTCGCAACTGGGGCAGCTCCCGCTTCAACAACGGCGGTGGTCGCTCTGTTGCCTCTCGTCCGATGGGCCACGACCGCTCGAACCGCTTCAACTCCGGCACCCGCTACACCGGCACCCGCGTGGGTGGATCACGCTCTGGCAGCGGCATCCGCTTCGAGAGCACTGGCAACAGCACCAATGCCACACGCTCCGGCGTAAGTGGTCGCTCCTCATCCAACGGACGTTTCCAGGGCGTGCAGGGCTATCGCAGCAACGCCAGCGGCACAAACAGCAACGACGGACGTGCTGTACGCTCCTCGGCTGGCACCCAGCGCAACTCATCCAGCGTCAGCACCGGCCAGAGCCGCTCACGCTCTACCTCGTCCTACGTGCGACCCAACAGCGTGCGCACCAACAGCAACAGCTACACCCGGCCCAGCAGCACCCGCAGCAGCAGCGAGAGCCGTGCCACCCGCAGTGTAGGCACCAACTCGTCGACAAGCCGTTCCAACAGCAGCTCCTACGACCGCGGTTCCTCTGTCCGCTCATCCGGATTCTCCGGTGGCAGCAGCCGTAGTTACAGCGGTGGTGGACACTCCAGCAATGGCGGTGGCGGTGGCTCACGCTCCAATGGCGGAGGCGGTGGTGGACACAGCCGTCGCTAAGGTGCACAAGGCATTCGCTAGGGGGGCGGATCTGGTCTTCGAATCGAACCTCTTGCCGTTAATCGGCACGAGACTTTCGCTAAGCAGATGCGACCGTAACTACAAGGTCACGGGATTTGCTAGACGAAGACGCTGAAGCTCCACCAAAATACAGCCGAGGCTGCAGTTCCCGCTCGTAGGGGAGTAGCCTCGGACTGCTAAGACAACAAATGAATATGGTAAACATCAAAAGATACTACACAATGAAAAAACTCTTATTACTCCTGGGAATGGCAGCAAGCGCAGCCGCCCTGCCTGCCCAGACCGAATATGACATCACTCCGCTCATGAAGAGCGACCTCAACGGAACAGCCCGCTTCGTCGGCATGGGCGGTGCCATGAGCGCACTCGGTGGCGACATCTCCACCATCAGCACCAACCCCGCCGGCATCGGCATCTTCCGTAGCAACGACCTCTCCATGACGCTCAGCTACAACATGGCCGACTCCAAGAGCGTATTTGGCAACAGTACATCCAAGGAGAGCCGCAACCGCCTCTCGTTCGACCAGATTGGCTTCGTCTACAGCAACAAGATAGGCAACAACACGTCGCTGCGCTTCGTCAACTTCGGGTTCAACTACCACAAGTACGCCAACTACAACCGCCTCTTCACTATGCAGGGCAGCCTCGATGGTGGCTCACAGACCAACTACATGGCCTACCAGGTGGCACAGGGCGGCGCTACCTACAACAGCTTCAGCAACATGCTGTCCGCTAGCGACCGCAGCGCCTTCCAGAACGAGAACTTCGGATGGCTCGGCGTGATGGGCGGACGCACCGGACTGGTGGACGCTGCTCAGGAGACCAAGGATGGTGTCACCACCGACTACTTCTATGGCTGGAACGGCGACTATGCCAGCTACCGTTGCCAGACCAAGGGCGGCACCAGCGTCTACGACTTCAACGTGGCCTTCAACGTGGAGGACCGTTTCTACTTCGGCGCCACCATCGGAGCCTACGACGTCAACTACTCACGCTACTCAGTCTACGGCGAGGACCTCTTGCGCCAGGATGGTGACGATGAGCTCACCGCAAGCTACTCCCTGCAACACTGGTACAAGACCAGCGGATCCGGTGTCGACCTCAAGTTGGGCGCCATCATCCGCCCCTTCGACGACTCCTCGTTCCGCTTCGGCCTGGCCATCCACACCCCCACGTGGTACTCCCTCACCGAGCGCTACTCCACCCTGCTGACCTCACAGTATGAGATGGTCAATGGCGAGAGCATCGACACCTACCAAGCCTCCATCGACAGCTACGACGGTTGGGACGGCGATGTGGAGAACGACTACGAGCTCACTACACCGTGGAAGTTCAACGTCAGCATGGGCGGCACCATCGGCACCAACATCGCCCTGGGCGCTGAGTATGAGTATCAGGACTACTCCTCGGCCCGCCTGAAGACCCCCGACGGCTACGAGGACGACTATATGGCTACGCAGAACAGCTACATCCGCGAGGACCTGAAGGGCGTGCATACCCTCCGTCTCGGCGGCGAGTTCAAACTCGACCCCCAGTTCAGCTTCCGTGTGGGCTACAACTACAGCTCCGCCCTCTACAACAAGACGGCCTACAAGGAGCTCGGCCTCTACACCACCCGCACCGACACCCAGTTCTTCAACGACTACGAGCAGAACACCCTCACCTTTGGCGTGGGCTACCGCTCCAGCGGGTTCTATGCCGACATGGCCTATCTCTATAGCAACCAGCATGCCCACTTCTACTCCTACGACGACGCCTCGCTCAGCCCCATCGGCGTGACCAACGAGACCAACCGCCTCATGTTCACCCTGGGCTTCCGCTTCTGATGAGTTCCGATTAATTGGTTATTATACTCCGTTTGCATCCCCCGTGCCTCCTTTCTTGGAGGGCGGGGGATTTCTTGTCCTCTGTAGGATGCGGTCTCGCGGTTGCTTATATTTTAGTCAACTTTTCGTTGACAAGCGTAGTGGGTTTCAAAAGTTTACTTACCTTTGCACAACGCGAGCGCTCCCTCGTCACTTCTGCTTAGAATGACATTGCAATGGGTGCCAACCGAAAAAGCGTATGGATGATAGAGTGAAAGACATATCAGAGACATCCGTTGCCGGACAGCCCTCCGGCGACGGTATGGTCGAGGAAAGCAATGCGGCGGCTTCGTGCCCGTCGGTCATCGCCAAGCGTGATTGTGGCCGTTGGTTTGTGGTCAGGACCACCTATGGTCGCGAAGAGAGAGCCAACGAATACCTCATCGGAAACAATGTGAAGACTTTCTGCCCCTTCGTCACCCTACGCAAGGAGATACGTGGCAAACGGAAGACGGTGCGCGAGTGCCGCATCCCCAACCTCTTCTTTGTCTACGGCACCCAACGGGAACTCACACCCCTTGTGCAGCAGAATCCCGAGGCCCCTTTCCTCCGCTTCTATTGCCGCTACAATCGCTATGGCGGTCGCCCTTGTCGTCAGATTATCACCGTTCCTCAGCAGCAGATGGACACCCTCATGCGCATCTGTTCCGTGGAGGACAACGACACGATGCTCATTGCCGAGGCCATCCACAAGTTCGAGAAAGGCAATCTGGTGCGGGTCATCGAGGGCCCCTTCCGTGGGGTGGTAGGCCGTGTGCAGCGCTTCCGTGGTCAGCAGCGCGTAGGCATCGTCATCAGCAACGTCCTCACCGCCCTCACCGCCTACATCCCCAATGCCTATCTGGAGCTCATCGAGGAGGATACCCCTGATGAACAATGCGAGGCCGAGGAACCCTGTTCACAGGAACACCGATGCCAGAAATCCAAGGCACAGCAAGCGTCGGATAGACACAGGGCTAAGGGACCCAAGGGACAACGTATGTCTGTGGAACGCAGGTCAGCGGTCCCCTATGGACAACGTGGGTACAACGGCCGCATGCGGACTCAGGCAGAGAACGGGAGACGCTGGTCAGAGGGCCGAGGCTATAAGCCCCCCTATGGAAAACGTGGGCCCGAGAATCGTGGCTCAGAGGGACGATGGTACAAGAGTCCTAATGGACAGCGCGAGTCGTATGGTTACAGACCAAATAAATCCAATGCGTGGCGTGGCCCCGAGAGGCGTGATTGATGAACAGTTCTACTTTTCTATCGCCCAGTCGGTGAGGTTACCGGTGGTGGAGTCGAAGTTGATACCAACCTTCGTCACGGGGAGGCCGCAGAGGGCGAAACGTTGGCGATAGTTCTTCAGGTCTATCTGCCGGATGGCTTGCTGAGCATCCTTGTCCAACTTCAGTTCTATCAGATAGAGGTCCGTGCGGGTGAGGAGCACCATGTCCACGCGGCCCTTGGGGGTGTGCACCTCCACGTCCACCAACTGGCTCGTCAGTAATGAGAAGACTATGAACAGCATCTGCTGATAGTGACCCTCGTAGTTGCGCACGTGGCAGTAGGGCACGGTGCCCATGAAATCCTGCAGCAGACGCAGTGCACCGTCCATGTCGCGCTTGCGGATGAGGCCTGACATCTTCGCTATGGTGGTGCCACCCCGCTGGGCGTGAATGCCATCGAGGTAATAGGGCAGCAGGCTACCGTAGAGACCCACGCGGATCTCCTTGTTGGGGAGGTCGAGGGTGTAGAGGTCGATGTACTCGTCGTAGTTCTTGATGGTGACGTAGCCGCTTTGGTAGAGCATTTCAGTGCCATATTCCGGGTCGTGTTTATTTAAGCGGGCTATGGGAGTGCGGCGTGCATGCCTGAAGTTGTCTGCCTCACGCGGGATGCTGCTCCCTTCTCCCGACCGCAAAGCTACACCTTTTTATTTACATACCCAAATTTATTTTCGTCCGTTACTCCGCGCGTGCCGGATTCACTCTCCCCAGATTTCATAAAGGTATCCCCCCACATACACAGCAAAAGGGAGGAACCCACCGCGGATTCCTCCCTTCTCTCTGCAGTATGGGTAACCCCATAGAGTCTGTTTTATTCCCACACGCCGTACACGATGGCGTAGTCCTCGAAGGCGCTGGAGCTGGCGTAGCCGTAGAAGTAGAAGTACTCCTCGCTGTAGTTCAGCCACGAGTAGGTCTTGTAGTTGTAGCCGCCGTACCAGTCGAAGTAGTTCACCGTGGCGCCCTCGTAGTTCCAGGAATAGATGTTGTAGCCCCGGTCGTCGGTGCCTGTCACCACGTAGTTCAGCTTGTAGCCGTAGTCGCCGTAGTCGTACACCGTGGCACCCTTGCCTTCCACCGGCACCACCTCGCCTGTGAATGTCGCGGGGTCGTCGAAGTCAATCTGTGTGCCGCTCAGGGTGAAGTAGAAGTCCGTGCCTGAGCCCAGGAAGTTCGTTAGGTAGAAGTTGTTCACACCCTCGAGCTGCCACAAGTCGGAATAGGAGCTTGGCAATCCCAGATAGGGCGAGTAGTAGTAGAACTGGATGTGCTCCTTCAGCTTCTTCCATTCCGACACGGCCAGCGTGCAGCTGAATGCCGTGGTGCCGTCCTGTATGGCGTAGTGGTCGGCTTGCGACTCACCGATGGACAGGTTCAGTGTGTACTGCTTCTTTGTCTCCAGCCCCTTCACGCCGATGGTCAGCGTCTGCGTTGCCTCTCCGGCGGCGAAGCTCACCCTCTCCGGTATCTGCATGAGGGCGGCTGCCTCGCCGGTGGCTGTGATGGGCACCTCCACGGCCGACTGCGTGTTGTTGCGCGACACGGTCAGCTCTATGCTCTCCTGGTCCGGAGTGAGGATGAAGTCTGTGGAGTTCGTACTGTCGAAGTAAGCGCCCACGGCACCGGCTGCGGTCGGTTCACCAGGGGTGTAGTTGTCGTCGTCGCTGCAGGCGGCGAGTGCCAAGGTCAGGCACACACCGAGCATGCCTGCCGCGTATTTCATAAATGATAACTTCTTCATCGTTATTCCCTTCTTTGTTTGATGGTTAATAGTCATATTCCGTCTGAGAGGCCACAGCGTCCGTGGGGTCGGGGTTCAGCACCACGGCCGGGTTGTTGTCGCGCTCGTAGTCGTAGATGTAGTAGTTGAGCCACGGAGCCACATAGCCCGTCTTCGAGTTGAGCTGGTAGCTCGATGGGTAGTTGGTGCCCCAGTACCAGCGCGTGATTTTCTGTGACAGGCGTTTGTTGTCGAAGAACACCAGGCCCTCGCCCCAGAACTCGATGCGCTTCTGTGTCAGCAGCGACCAGATGAAGTTGTCCATGCTGGAGTCGCTGGCCGTGAAGTCCGTGTCGCGATAGGTGTTGACGAAGTACTCCAGATAGGAGCGTCCGGCTGCCAGTCCGCTGACGTGTGCCTCTGCCTCGGCGGCTATGAAGTACATCTCCTCGATACGCATCAGCGGTATGTCGCACAGGAATGCCGTCTGATAGTCGTTCTTCTCGCCACCGTTCAGCTTATACTTCAGGCTGGTGTATCCCGGCAGGTTCCACTCGCTGTTGGTCAGGATGGTGCTGTATCCCTCGGGCACCTCCTGGGCGTGCGCGTCGGCGGGGTCCACCCAGGTCTTCTTGCGCCAGTCGGTGTCGCTGATGCAGCTGTAGAGGTATGCGTCTATGGCGCGGTAGCTGTCGAAGTAGGGTCCCCAGCAGATGTCGGCCTCGTTGTTCATCCAGCACATCCAGGTGTACCACTCGTAGGATATCATCTCCTTGCTGCGCATCGACGCGGCCCACATCCAGGCGTGGTTGGCGGTGTTGAAGCCTGTGAGGCTACCGTACCAGTCCTCCTTCGTCAGGGGCGAGTATCCGGGGAAGTTGATGGCTTTCTCGGCGTACGTCTTGGCCTGCTTGAAGCAGTCGCCAGCGCTGCTGATGTCGATGGCGTCGTAGCCGTCGGCGTCGCTCTTGTGCTGCGTGAAGGTGACCAGGTCGTCGGCGCTCTTGTCGAAGCGCGATGCCATCTCCAGCCACAGGCGTGCCTTCAGTCCGTACACCACGCTCACGTCGGGCGCGGTCTTCGACTGGCGTGTGTAGTCGGCCAGCAGGGTCTCGGCCTTGTTCAAGTCGCTCATGATGAAGCGGTACATTGTGTAGAACGGTGCGCGCGGGTTGTTCTTCGCCTCGTCCAGCGTGGTCTTCTCCGTCACGATGGGCACCGTCAGTCCCATCACGGCCTCGGCCTTACCGTCGAGGGTTTCGAATCCCGTCGTGCGGTACTCGAACATGCGTGCCAGGTCCAGATAGGCCAGCGCGCGGTAGGCCAGTGCCATGCCGCCGTATTCCTTGTATTCCGAGTCGTCGCTGGCGTACTTCTCCACCATGCTGTTGGCGTTGGCTATCAGGTCGTAGTAGTAGGAGTAGGTGTAGAGCGGGAACACCGACAGCCATCCTCCGTTGGCGATCCAGTAGAGGTAGTCGTTGTACGAGCCGTCGTCGTAGTTTCCCACCACGGGCATGTCGCCGCCGAGCACGTCGCGCAGCACCATCTGGCTAGGGTATCCCCAGTCGTAGGCCACCTGGTCGCCGTTGTAGGTGAACTGGTCCACCATCATGGCGTTCAGTCCGTTCAGCAGGGTCTGTGCCGCGGTGGCCGACTGTTCTATCTGCTCGTCCGTGGCGTAGTTGGTAGGCTGCACCTCGTCGATGCAACTCTGCATCATCGGCATCGAGGCGGCCCATATCATCATCGGCACAAGTGCCTTTTTCATCGATATCTTCTTCATATTCGTTTCTCCTTTATTATGTAGGTTTAGAACTGGAGTGTTATACCACCGGAAACGGTGCGGGTGAATGAGTAGTTTTGTGTGCCCGGCGCTCCGGATGAGCTGGTGCGGGGGTCCAGACCCTGGCGTTTGCTCCAGAGCCACACGTTGTCGGCGTTGGCATAGACGCGCACCTTGCCCAGTCCCCAGCGGTTGGTCCACTTGGCGGGCAGTGTGTAGCCCAGAGTGATGTTCTGCAGGCTTAGCCAGCTGCCGTCGGTCAGGAAGCGGTCGGATGCCGAGTTGGCATAGCTGTCGCCGAACTGCAGGCGCGGGATGTTCGATGTGGCGTTCTCCTCGGACCATGCGTTGAGCAGGTCCTTGTGGAAGTTATATCCCACACCGCCCGAGCCGCTGGGGCAGGCCATCAGGTTCTGGTAACCGTAGTCGAACACCTTGCCGCCGATGGAGTAGGAGAGGCTCACACCCAGGTCGATGCCCTTCCAGTTGAGCGTGGTGCCGAAGCCTCCGTAGAGGTCGGGCGTGGGGTCGCCGCAGCTGTAGTAGGTGGCTTCGCTGTAGGTGGTGGTAGTGGAGAGGTTGCCCTCCTTGTCGGTCACGTACCACATCGACTGTCCGTCGTCGGCCACACCGGCGTAGCGGGGCAGGCGCCAGCTGTAGATGGGCAGTCCCTCGCCGTAGAAGTAGTATTCCGACACGTAGCCCGGATGTCCGTCCAGCGTGGCGCTCTTGTTCTGCGCGTTCAGCTTCACAATCTCGTTGCTGTAGTGTGTGGCGTTCAGGTTCACGTTCCAGGTGAGGTCCTTCGTGCGCACGATGTCATAGGCCAGCGACACCTCGATGCCCTGGTTCACCATGTCGCCCACGTTCTCGTAGCGTCCGTCGTAGCCGTAGGACTTCGGGAAGTAGACGTAGCTCAGCATGTCGGTGGTCTTGCGGTAGAAGTACTCCAGACTACCTGTCAGCCGGTTGCCCAGCATGGCGAACTCCACGCCGGCGTTCACGTTCGTGTTGGTCTCCCAGGTGATGTCGGGGTTACCTTTCGACTTCACGGTGATGGCGGCCTCGCCGCCGCTGTTGCGTATCTTGTAGAGGTTCATGTAGAGGTTGTCGCCTATGCCGTCGTTGCCCTGCTGACCGAAGGACACCTTCAGCTTCAGCATGTCGAGCCACTTCTTCGAGCTCTCCATCCACGATTCCTTGGTGATGATCCACGCGCCGCCGAAGCTGTAGAAGTCGCCCCAGCGGTTGTCCGGGTGGAAGCGCGAGGAGGCGTCGCGGCGGTACGACACCTGTCCGTAGTACTTGCCGTCGTAGTCGTACAGGCCGCGGAAGAAGTAACCCTCGGTGTTGTACTTCGTCTGGTCCGATGTGCCGGAGTTCTCCTTCACGGCACCGCTCAGCTCCTGGTTTTGGTAGTACGAGAACATGCCCGTGCGCGAGGCTATCACATCCTCCGTGGTGGAGCGGTTGTTCTCGTGGCCCAGCAACAGCGTCATGTTGTGGTTGCCGAAGCTGCGTGTGTAGTTCACCAACTGCTGGAAGTTCACCGCGAACGAGCGGTAGTGCGTCTTCGACACGTATCCCTCGGGGTACGATGCCGCGCTCCATCCGTAGAACGGCTGCGTGGTGCTGGTGTAGCGGTACTCATAGTCGTTCACCGTGCCGTTCAGCGTGATCTTCAGTCCTTTGACGAAGGTGGGCGTGATGTCGGCGAATCCCGTCAGCGAGAACGAGTTGGCCACCGTGTTGTTGGTCTGTATGCGGTCGTCCTTCAAGGGGTTGGTGTTCTTCTCCACCGACTGGCGTGTCAGTCCGGCGTTGGTGCCCTCGCCGTAGTCATACATCTTGCCGTTGGCGTCGGTCATGATGTTGCCCTCGCCGTCGCGAATGTAGAGCGGATAGATGGGCGCCACGCGGCTGGCTGCGTAGAACACGTTGTAGCCCGAGCCGCTGCCTGCCGCGTCGGACTCGGTGTGGGCGTAGTTCACGTTGCCGCCTATCTTCAGCCAGTCGTTGGCCTTCAGGGTCGACTTCAGTCGGGCGGTGTAGCGCTCCATGCCCGATCCGTAGGCTATGCCCGGCTCGTCCAGATATCCCAGCGAGGCGTATATCTGTGCCGCGTCGTTGCCGCCGTTCACGTTCACGTTGTACTCTTGGCGCAGGGTGTTGCGCATCGACTCGTCGAGCCAGTCGTCGGGCATGATGGTGTACTTCTGACCGTTATACTCCACCACGTTGCCCAGCTTGGCGTTGGGGTTCAGCTTGCCGTTGTCGCCTATCAGGTACTGTCCCTCGGGCACCGAGTAGCAGTTGTATCCCAGTCCGCCCGAGGCGGCTTCGTTGCCCAGTATGCTGGTGTTGGCGTTCACGTGCGCGGCGTAGGGGGTCATGCCGTTGGCAATGTTCTTGCGGTAGACGGCGGCGTACTGCATCTCGTAGTACTGTCCCGGGTCGGTTATCATGTCATACTCCTGCGAGGCGCGGCTCACCCATCCCCATTTGGCGTCCAAGGTGACGATGGTCTTGCCTTTCTGGGGGTTCTTCGTCGTCACCATGATCACTCCGTTGGCACCGCGCGCGCCGTAGAGGGCGTTGCTGGCGGCGTCCTTCAGCACGGTGATGGAGGCCACGTCGTTAGGGTTGATGTCGTTCCACGATCCGGCGAAGGGCGCTCCGTCCACGATGATGAGCGGTGTCACGCTGGCGTTGATGGAGCTGATGCCTCGGATGAGGAAGGTAGGTGTGGCCGATGGGTCGCCGGACGACTTATACATCTGCAGTCCGGCCACCTGGCCCTCCAACGCGCTGGCCACGTTGTTCACCGGCCGCATGGAGATGTTCTTCGAGTCCACCACTCCGGCCGATCCGGTGAACGATGACTTCTTCTGTTCGCCGAAGGCCACCACTATCACCTCGTCGAGGTTGATGTTCTCCGGTTGCAGGCTGATTTTCATGTTGGGCGCGGCTTTCAGTGTCTGCGTGCCCATGCCCAGGAAGTTGATTACGATGATGTCTCCCCGTTTGGCTTTGGGGAGGGTGAAGTTGCCGTCGATGTCGGTCACTGTGCCTGTCTTGGTGCCCTTCAGTTGAATCTGGGCACCCATTACGGGCTCTCCGTTCTCGTCCACGACTTTCCCTCCGACCGTGTTGGTCGTTTGTGCTGTCATGGGTCCCACCAGTGCGACCATCAGCATCAGAGTCGATAAAAACTTATGTTTCATAATCTCATGTATGTAAGTTATACTTTGTCCGTTCTTTTTCATCTACATGAGCACCGGCCTTTGTCGGTTCCGGTTCTCTTTCCTTTAGCGCGTCCTTTGGCTCAGATGATTCTCCCTTTTGTGCGCGGTCTCTCTTTTATCGTTTACACTCCGCTTCCGTTCTCTTCAGAAGCCTTTCATTTTGCCATTTCCTCGCTAATCATTTGCAAAGGTATGTATTATTTCGCACGTCGCCAAACATTTCGACGGTAAATGTAGTGGGGCGGAAGTCTGCTTTCAACGAGTATATACTCCTGGGCCAGTCAACATCATAAGAAAGAGTATCTGTTTCATAATCTCCTAATTTTAAGGTTGCCGCAAAGATAACGTGCGACAGAACACGTTTCCAAACGGGAATGGAAACGTTGTATGAAATGGGTGGTTAATTGTATGAAATCACCGTGGTGGGCATGTGCGCAAATCAGTGGAACGGTCTTTCCCCACAGCCTTACCTCTACGATATTATCTTTCATGCCTTACCCTCTCTTTCTTTTCCTTTATGCGTCTCAGCTGACTTGGAAGCATAGGTATGGGCGGCAGCAGCTTCTCCACTTCCGACAGAAAGCCGATGCTCCGCAACAGGGCGAGCAGTGTGTTCAGTCCGATGTTGCGTGCCTCGCCTTTCTCAAACTGGCTGATGGTGAAGATGCTGACACCCGCCATCTCGGCAACCTCCTTTTGAGTGAGTTGACTGAACACTCTATACTCCTTGAATCGCGCCCCCAGTTCCGAGATAATCTCGGCATTGGACTTTGCCTCTATGTCTTTATCCAGAATCATGATGCAAATATAGATATTTCTCTATTTAACGCCAAATATTGAGTTAAATATAGATATATCTGCATTGGAATCGGAGCATATTCATCCATTCATACTACCCATTGTTTGGCCCAAGACAACCGGTTGTTTTGCTCGATACAACCGATTGTTTTGGCTTATACA
>CAVFUK010000034.1:0-16507 GCA_963625535.1 Anaerovoracaceae bacterium
TGCCATGGCGCAAACTCCCGACAGCATACCTTCCCGTGACAATGGGGATGGTACCTACACCAACCCTATCGTCCACGCCGACTATTCCGACCCGGATGTGTGTCGTGCGGGAGCCGATTACTACATGACTTCGTCCAGTTTCAACTGTACGCCCGGCTTGCCGATTCTTCACTCTAAGGACTTGGTCAACTGGACCATCGTGGGCCATGCGCTGGAGGCGAACCTGCCCGAAGAGGAATACTTGGTTCCCTTGCATGGTTGTGGAGTGTTCGCTCCCTCCATACGATTCCACGACGGATGGTTCTTCATCTATTGGTCCGACCCCGACAAGGGTATCTACATGACGAAGAGTCAAGACCCGGCGGGGAGATGGGAGAAGCCTGTGATGGTGAAGGAAGGAAAGGGATTCATCGACCCCTGTCCATATTGGGAAGAGAATGGCAAGGATGCTTACCTCGTTCATGCCCTTGCCGGCAGCCGCACCCATCAAGGCTCCCTGCTGATTATGAACCGACTTGCCTATGACGGCACACAGGTCACCGACGGACAAGGCCGGGTGGTGTACGACGGCCATGGTGTGAACCCCACCATAGAGGGCCCGAAACTCTATAAACGGGACGGATGGTACTGGATATTCGCTCCGGCAGGCGGTGTGAAGAACGGATGGCAATTGGCCATGCGCTCGCGCAACGTCGATGGTCCCTACGAAGTCCGTCGGGTGATGGAGCGCGGGAAGACCGCTGTCAACGGTCCCCATCAAGGCGCTTGGGTGACAACCCCCGATGGTAAGGAAGACTGGTTTATCCACTTCCAGGACAAGGGTGCCTACGGCCGCATCATCCACCTGCAGCCTATGAAGTGGGGCAAGGACGGATGGCCTGTCATCGGCGAGGACAAAGACCACGACGGCATAGGCAACCCTGTCGCCCGGTGGAAGAAGCCCGCCGTCGGGCAGACTTATCCGCTGGCAGCGCCGCAAACGTCGGACGACTTCAACACTCGCCAGATTGGTCCTCAGTGGCAATGGAACGCCAACTCCAAAGTCTATTGGTGCTACCCGGCAGGAGAACTGGGTGTGCTGCGGCTCTTCACCGTCTATCAAGATGGGGACAGCATCTATCACAACCTGATGGATACGCCAAACCTCCTTCTTCAGAAGTTCCCCGCCGAAGAGTTTACAGTGGAGATGAAAGCCACTTACACGAACGCTTCCGGTAAATCTGGAGAGAAAGCCGGCTTGGTGGTGATGGGCCTCGACTATGCCTCGTTGACGTTCGACACCACACCCGAAGGCCTGCAAATCACCATGCGTGAGTGCAAGGATGCCGTGAAGGGACAACCGGAGCATGTCGTTGAGGCTCGGCTGCTGAAGGGAACTACCGTGTGGTTTCGGGTGAAAGTCTCCAAGGGGGCTGTCTGTCGGTTTTCCTATAGTGAGGACGGCAAGCGCTTCTCTGAGATAGGAATCCCGTTCACAGCCCGAGTGGGTAAATGGATAGGTGCCAAGGTGGGTGCCTTTGCTTGTCGCCCCACCCCGAAAGGCACTTGCGGATGGTTGGACATAGATTACTTCCACGTATATTGATTCACGAAATAGATTAAACTTCCTATGAGAACAAAACACTTAACTTATGCCGCTGTCGCTGCCATGTCCCTCTGCTTGTCCGCTTGCACGGCGGAGAAGGAGTCGATGAACGAGGTGGTGGAGCGGGCGTTGAAGGTCTCCACTCAGCAAGCCCTGGACTTGGCAAGAGAGGTGGAGCCTATGGATGGGCGACTGCCACAGACTTTCGCCAACGATTCATTGCGTACCAATAAATACCGGGCATGGATCTCCGGATTCTTCCCCGGCGTGTTGTGGTATCTCTATGAGAACGAGCCTGACAACGATTCGCTGCGTTATTATGCCAATCTCTACACCGAGCGGGTGGCTCCTGCCGACACGCTGACCTCCACACACGACCTCGGATTCATGCTGAACTGCAGTGCCGGCAACGGCTATCGTATCACGGGTGAGCAGCGCTACCACGACATCATAAGCCGGGGTGCACGTTCATTGGCCACACGATTCAGTCCGGCTATGGGTGTCATCAAGTCGTGGAACGCCAGTGCGAAATGGCAGTATCCGGTGATTATCGACAACATGATGAACCTTGAGTTGCTGACGAATGTGGCCAGACTCGACAGAGACACTTCGTTGCTGCACATCGCCAACACGCACGCTCACACGACGATGGCGAACCATTTCCGCCCAGACTACACCTGTTACCATGTGGTGTCGTATGACACCATCACCGGTGTCCCTCACTTCAGAGGCACGCACCAAGGCTACGCCGACTCGTCGGCCTGGGCGCGCGGACAGGCTTGGGCGCTCTATGGCTACACCATGATGTACCGCGAGACTCGTTTTCCGGAGTACCTCCAGCAGGCTCGCGACGTGGCCCACATGCTCGTAAGTCACCCCAACATCCCCGCCGACAAAGTCCCTTACTGGGATTTCAACGCTCCGGACATCCCCAATGCCCTACGCGACGCTTCGTCGGCGGCCGTCATGGCTTCCGCCTTTGTGGAGCTGAGCCAGTTGGACAAGAGCGGGGATGGGGACAAATGGCTGAAGTTTGCCGAGGAGCAGATACGCTCGTTGGCTTCGCCCGAATACTTGGCAGCCATCGGTACCAATGGCGGTTTTATTCTGAAACATAGTGTGGGCAACTATAACAAGAATGCCGAAGTGGATGTTCCCCTCACCTATGCCGATTACTATTTTGTCGAAGCGCTCATGCGATTAAAGAAACTCTATCATGAAAAGTAAATGTCTCATCCTCTTATTCAGTCTGCTCTCTCTCTCGGTGACGGCAGCTGACGAACGCCAACAATGGATAGAGGCGATGCTGCGCATTGCCGACCCTGTCCTCACTCATCAAAGTGCCGGCACGCTGTCCGCCAACATGCCTTTTGAGTCCCTGTCGACCAAACCTTCTCGTCAGGTGGTCGGTCGTCTGGAAGCCTTCGGACGCACCATCTGTGGCATCGCCCCTTGGTTGGAACTGGGTGTGGACGACACCCCGGAAGGAAAACTCAGAGCAAAGTACATAGCCCTGTCGGTGAAGGCTTTGCAAAACGCTGTCAATCCCGACTCGCCGGACTATCTGGTGTTCGGCGACGGCGGAGAGGGCTTGATGCAACCCTTGGTGGATGCCGCGTTCCTGGCCCAGGGATTGCTCAGAGCACCCACCCAACTGTGGGGCAACCTCGATGCCGTCAGCAAGCAACGTCTCATCACAGAGTTCAAGCGCTCGCGCATGATTAAGCCAAACGAGAGCAACTGGTTGCTGTTTGCCTCCATCGTTGAGGCTGCCATTCTGGAGTTCGACGGGCAGTGCGACGAGGAACGACTGTACTATGGTGTGAACCGCTTCCTCGACGAGTGGTACAAAGGCGACGGATGGTACGGCGATGGGAAGGAGCTACACCTGGACTACTATAACTCTATCGTGATACATCCCTTGTTGACGGACGTCTTGCGGGTGCTCCAGCGCAGAGGGATGAAACGTGGTGACCAACTAGAGGTTCAACTGAAACGCCATGCTCGCCTGGCCGCACAACTGGAGCGCTTTATCTCTCCCGAGGGAACTTATCCGGTGGTGGGGCGTTCCATTGTCTATCGTTTTGGCGTGATGCACGCCCTTTCGCACGCGGCTCTTTTGGACAATCTGCCTCAGAAGGTCGCTCCTGCACAGGTACGCAGTGCCTTGACCGCCGTCATCAGCCGTCAGCTCTCCGCCCCCGACACCTTCGACGCGAACGGGTGGCTGCGGGTAGGCTTTGCCGGTTCGCAAATCAACATGTCCGAACACTACATCAACACCGGCAGTCTCTACATGTGCATGGCGGTGTTCTGTCCGCTAGGCCTCCCCGCCAGTCACCCGTTTTGGTCCGATGCCGCGCAGGACTGGACCTCCAAGAAAGCGTGGAACGGCATCGATGTGGGCCACGATGGTGCCTTGAGGGGAATGTAACCATAGAATATTCCGGCGCACTTGATATTCCTATTCTATTTGCATTCTCTATCTTTGCAGCGAGAAGTTGTAAAGGATATGAATACGAAACTGATTCGGATTATCGCGTGCGCCGTCCTGTTGGCGGGTGCCGTGTGGACGGAACACAACGTTCCGCTGGAGAGTTGGCAACTTTTGCTCATTTATCTGGTTCCCTATCTGCTGGTAGGCTACGATGTGATAGGGGAGGCCCTGGAGGGCGTGCTCCACGGTGAGGCCTTCGACGAGGACTTCCTGATGTGCGTGGCAACGATAGGCGCTCTGTTTATCGGCTTCCTGCCAGGGGCCGAGACGCAGTACCCCGAAGCGGTGTTCGTGATGCTCCTCTTCCAGGTGGGCGAACTCTTCGAGGACTATGCCGAGGACAAGAGCCGCAAGTCCATCTCACATCTGATGGACCTGCGCCCCGACACCGCCAACGTGGTGCGCGACGGACAGCTGCAGGTGGTGGACCCGGCAACCGTGGCCGTGGGAGAGACCATCGTGGTGAAGCCCGGCGAGAAGGTTCCCTTGGATGGAGTGGTGACGGAAGGCGACGCTAGCCTCAACACTGTGGCCTTGACCGGCGAGAGTATGCCGCGGACCGTGCATGTGGGCGACGACGTCATCTCCGGATGCGTGGACCTCAACGGGGCGCTCACGGTGAAGACCACCAAGAGTTTCGGTGAGTCCACCGCCTCCAAAATCATAGAGCTGGTGGAGAACGCCGGCACGCATAAGTCGAAGAGCGAAGCCTTCATCACCCGCTTCGCTCGCGTCTATACCCCCATTGTGGTGGGCATTGCCGTAGTGTTGGCCATCGTGCCGCCCCTCTTCTCGGACGATTTCGTCGCGAACTTCTCTGTTTGGCTCTATCGTGCACTCACGTTCCTGATTGTCTCCTGCCCGTGCGCATTGGTCATCTCGGTGCCGCTCTCCTTCTTCGGGGGTATCGGTGGAGCCTCCCGCCACGGCATCCTTATCAAAGGCTCCAACTACATGGATGTGTTGGCGAAGCTCGATACCGTGGTGTTCGACAAGACCGGCACCCTCACCAAGGGTAAGTTCGAGGTGACGGCCATCCATCCCGACCATATCAGCGAAAATCAACTGCTCCACATGGCGGCCCATGCCGAGCGGTTCTCCAACCACCCGATAGCCCTCTCGCTGCGGGATGCGTTCCCCAGCGAGCAGGACGGCTGCGAGGTGAGCGATGTGGAGGAATTGGCAGGACAAGGCGTGCGGGCCCGCATCAACGGCACCATCGTCTGTGTGGGCAACGAGAAGCTAATGCAGACCATTGGCGCACAGTGGCGACCTTGCCACAAGACCGGCACCATCATCCACGTGGCGGTCGACGGTGTATATGCCGGACACATCGTCATCTCCGACACCATCAAAGAAGATTCCAAGGAAGCTGTGCAACGACTGAAGGCCGCGGGTGTACGACGTACCGTGATGCTCACGGGCGACCATCAGTCCGTGGGGGCCTACGTTGCCAGCGAGCTGGGCCTCGACGAATATAAAGCCGAACTGCTGCCTGCCGACAAGGTGAAGGAAGTGGAGCGGCTGTTGCAAGAGAAACCTGCTGGCAGGGCTTTGGCCTTTGTGGGCGACGGCATCAACGATGCTCCCGTGTTGGCGCGTGCCGATGTGGGCATTGCCATGGGCGGCCTGGGGTCCGATGCCGCCATCGAAGCCGCCGATGTGGTGCTGATGGACGACAAACCTTCGAAGATTGCTTTGGCCGTTGCCATTGCCAAGCGCACGCTGCACATCGCTTACCAGAACGTACAGTTTGCCATTGGGGTGAAAGTCCTCGTTCTGCTGTTGGCCGCCTTTGGCCTTGCCACCATGTGGATGGCGGTGTTCGCCGACGTGGGCGTCACCGTGTTGGCGGTACTGAATGCCATGCGGACCTTGCGCGTGCACAATTGAATGCACACACAAGGCCCGGTGGACAAGTCAGTATTGAGAGACGCCTAAACGACCTATATACTCAAGTGCCATTAACCTATATACTCGTTGATAGGTGAGCTATTACTTACAAAACCGATTCTATTCGGCATTGCGTAACTTGAACTATGTAGCGAGTCTGCTGGCTTAGCGCGACCCTTCCTTGATAACCGTTCCGCGGAACTCTCCCTTCAGCTCCGGGCCGAAATAGAAGCCCGGTTGGGTGGGTTGGTTGTATCCTACATTCTCCGTGGCGACGCTGAGGCGGTAGACCGGCTCTTGGAGGAACGTATGGAAGCGGTAGTTGGTAGGTATGGGCGATACGTAGAGTCGCAGGGCAGAGTTGTCCTCGGTACGCATGAGCACCTCCTCGCGCCAGTCGCCCACGATGTCGGCCTGCAGGCAGGGGTTGCCCTTGGAACCATTGTTGGACCGACAGCCCTCCATGCGCAGCAGGGGGACGCACGCTTCCTTTTCCCAATCATACTTCGAGATGGTGTTGTGGTCGAGCAACTCGCGCAGCAAGTCGCCGTCCCACCATACGGCCATGTTGATGGAGAGGCGTGGATGGGCAATCACCTCACCCTTCACGTTGAGGAGTCCGCCCGATCCGGTAGACCACATCTCCACACCCGGATGGTTGGGGTCGATGTCCGCCGCCATGCAACGGCCTACGTCGGTGTTGTTGGGAATTTGCGTCAGTATCTCTCCCGTGGCGGCGTCGCGGTAGGTGGATCCGTCGCGGTGGTTCTCGTGGCAGTCCCACACCTGGAGTCCCTTGCGTGAGGGGTCGAAGTGGGTTAGGTGCATGGCGTCGCCATGTCCCAACTTGGTGGAGTAGAGGCCCTGTCCGTTGTGGTCGATAGCGCACGAGCCGTAGATAATCTCGTCGCATCCGTCGCCGTCCACGTCACCCACGCGCAGGTTGTGGTTGCCCTGCCCGGCGTAGTTGGGGTTCTGGTTGCTGTCGAACACCCAGCGTTGGGTCAGCGACTTGCCGTTCCAGTCGAACGCCGCCAACACGGCACGGGTGTAGTAACCGCGACACATCACGATGCTCGCCTTGCATCCGTCCAGATAACCTACGGCTGCCAGGAAGCGGTCGCTGCGGTTTGCCTTCACGTCGCCCCAGTCCATCGGGTTGCCTCGCTCGGGCACGTAGGGTACTGTGGCCAATGCCTCGCCGGTGGGTCCGGCGAACACAGTGAGGTACTCCTTGCCTGTGAGTATTCTGCCGGTGAGCGGTCCGCGCGGGTCGCCCTGCTCGCGGTAGTCAGCCGAGGCGTCGCCGATGATGTTGCCTTTGCCGTCCATCGTGCCGTCGGAGGTGCGTACGGCCATCTCCGCTTTGCCGTCGCCGTCGAAGTCATAGACCAGGAAAGGTGTGTAGTGTGCACCGGACCGTATGTTGCGTCCCAGGTCTATTCGCCACAGTCGCTCGCCGTTGAGGCGGTAGCAGTCGAACAGCGTGGAGCCTGTGTATCCGGCGTGTGCGTTGTCGTGTGAGTTGCTGGGGTCCCACTTCAGGATGATCTCATATTCGCCGTCGCCGTCCACGTCGCCGATGGAGGCATCGTTGGCGAAGTATTCATACATGCGGCCGTCGGGCGAAATGCCTCCTTGGGGTGTCTGCAGGGGAATCTCCAGATAACCACTGGGCGCGTTAGCGGGTAGGGTGCAGGTCCCTTTGCAGGCCTCTTGTCCTGAGGGCAAGACGGGAACCACCTCGTAGGTCGCTGCCTCGGTGCCGCTGTAGGAGTCGCGGTAGAAGGTGCAGTCCGCTATGGGCGTTTGGTTCAGCTTCTGTCCGTTGCGGTAGACATCGAACGCGATGGATTGCGGGTCTGTCGTCAGGTAGCGCCACGACACGACCACCTCTTGTGGGGTGTTGCGTATGGCCACCGCTCCGCGGCCCAGTTTCTCCATCTTCAGCTTGGAATAGTCGTAACTCGGTTGGGCTGTGGCCGTCGCCATTCCGCCTAACCATATAAATAAAATAAGGTATAAAACACGTTTCATGGTATTCATGATGTTTGTATTAGTTGTCAAGTGTACGTTCTCGCCGCACGAGCATGCGGTGAGGCAAAGTTACGATTATTCTCGTACGCACCATCCGGATAATGTATAAAAAGCGAAAGATAGGAAATCTGAAAGTCAAATATTCCATGAATAAAACATTTTTTCCTACCCGCGTGATAGGGAAATTGACTTAATTTGCATTGTGAACAATCCGTGCTTGCCTTTGCGGGTCAAAGGTGAAGGGGGATTGTTTGATTACCGATAAAGTAAAACCTAAATATAGTTCAATTAATGAGATTTTCAGCAATCGTTATTTCGCTATTCCTCTCGGTAGCCTCTTTCGCAGGCGACATCTTCCCGGACGGAACAGCCATACCTGAGTGGTTCTATGAATCACAACCTGTGAAACTTAAGAAGTTGGGACAGAAGTTCGTCATCACCGATTACGGAGTGCAGGAGGACAGCACCGCCCTGCAGACCGTCAAGATACAAAGAGTGATAGACAAAGCCGCCGAGAAGGGCGGGGTGGTGGTGATTCCACGGGGTACCTACCTCACCGGAGCCCTCTTCTTCAAACCCGGCACACACCTCTATCTGGAGAAGGACGCTGTGCTGAAGGGTAGCGACGACATCAGCGATTTCCCGATAAAGACCACCCGCATCGAGGGGCAGACGGTGAAGTACTTCACCGCCCTCATCAACGCCGACGGGGTGAACGGCTTCACCATCTCCGGCAAGGGCACCATCAACGGCAACGGTCTGCGCTACTGGAAACACTTCTGGTTGCGACGCGAGTTCAACCCAAAATGCACCAATATGGACGAGATGCGTCCGCGTCTGATTTACATCTCCAACTGCGACGACGTGCAGCTGGAAGGCGTGACGTTCATGAACTCACCCTTCTGGACCACACACCTCTACCGCTGTAACCGCGTGAAACTGCTGGGCCTCACCATCAAGGCGCCGGCCACTCCGGTGAAGGCTCCTAGCTCCGACGCTGTGGACGTTGACGTTTGCACCGATGTGTTGCTGAAGAACTGCTACTTCTCGGTGAACGACGATGCCATAGCCCTGAAGGGCGGCAAAGGTCCGTGGGCCGACCAAGACCCCAATAACGGAGGCAACCGCAACATCATTATCGAGGACTGCATCTATGGATTCTGCCACAGCGCGCTCACCTGCGGCAGCGAGTCTATCCACAACCACAACATCATCCTGCGCCGGTGCAGCATCACCAACGCCTCGCGCCTGCTCTGGCTCAAGATGCGCCCCGACACCCCACAGAACTATGAGTACATCACCGTGGAGGACATCAAGGGCGACGCCAAGAGTTTCCTGGTAGTGAGACCTTGGACCCAGTTCTTCGACCTGAAGGACCGTAAGGATGTGCCGATGTCCTACTCCAACCACGTGACCATGCGCAACATCGAGCTCGAGTGCAACACCTTCTTCGATGTGAAGGCCTCGCCGGATCAGTACCAGATGGACAACTTCGTCTTCGAGAACCTGAAGATAAAGGCCCTGAACACTGATTGTGACAAGAGTGTCATCCCCAACTTCACTTGGAAGAACGTGACGATTGAAAAGATAGAGAAATAATCCGCAATAAAGCCATATAGATTCTATGAACACACGACATCTCACCGGTTGCTTGCTCTCCCTCACGTTCTGCCTGCCCATGTGGGCACAGGTGAAGGTGGCGGCACCCATGAAAGATATGAACCACGTGGTCGACAACACGCTCGACAGTCTGAATAAAGTACGCACAGCCCGCCCTGTCTCCGGCTCATCGCGAAAGGCCGGTTGCCCCGTGCTCTTCTTGATAGGTAACTCCACTATGCGCACCGGCACGCTGGGCAATGGCAACAACGGTCAGTGGGGCTGGGGATACTACGCCCACGAATATTTCGACGAAAGCCGCATCTCCGTGGAGAACCAAGCCCTGGGCGGCACCAGTAGCCGCACCTTTTACACGAAGCTTTGGCCCGATGTGCTCAAGGGCGTGCAGAAAGGCGACTGGGTGGTCATCTCCCTCGGTCACAACGACAATGGCCCCTACGACAGCGGACGCGCACGTGCCTCCATCCCCGGCATCGGGACGGACAGTCTTAACGTCACCATCAAGGAGACCGGCGTGAAAGAGACCGTCTACACCTACGGCGAATACATGCGCCGCTACATACGCGACGTGAAGGCCAAAGGCGCCTATCCCGTCCTCTGCTCGCTGACACCCCGCAACGCGTGGGACGACAAGGACAGCACCATCGTCACCCGCGTGAACAAGACCCACGGCCTGTGGGCACGCCAGGTGGCTGAGGCCGAGCAGGTACCCTTCATCGACCTTAACGAAATCTCCGCCTCGAAGATGGAGCGCTATGGTAAGGAGAAGGTGAAGACCCTCTTCTACATCGACCGCATCCATACGAGTCGCTTCGGTGCCCGCATGAACGCCGAGTCGTTCGCCGAAGGCCTCCGTGCCAGCAAGGACGTGGCGTTGGCGGATTATTTGAAGCCTGTGGAGAAAGACACGCTCACGGGAACTACACGCAAGGAGGGCCATCCCGTGCTCTTCGTCATTGGCGACAGCACCGTGAAGAACACCGACAAAGAAGAAGACGGCATGTGGGGATGGGGCAGCGTCATCGGCGACCTCTTCTCACAAGACGATATCTCTGTGGAGAATTGGGCGAAGGCAGGCCGCAGCGCGCGTACCTTCCTCAACGAAGGCCGATGGGACAAAATCTATGAAGCCCTGCAGCCGGGCGACTTCGTGCTGATGCAGTTCGGCCATAACGACGGTGGCGACATCAACGTAGGCAAGGCCCGCGGCGAACTGCGTGGCAATACCGACGAGAGTAAAGTGTTCAAGATGGAGGCCACGGGACAGTACGAGGTGGTCTACTCCTACGGATGGTACCTGCGGAAGTTCATCCGTGACGCCCAGGAGAAAGGAGCCATCCCCATCGTGCTGAGCCACACGCCCCGCAACAGATGGAAGGACGGACAGATAGAACGCAACGGCAACACCTACGGCAAGTGGGCGCGTGAAGCCGCCGAGCAGGGCGGAGCCTACTTCATCGACCTGAACACCATCTCGGCGGACAAACTGCAGCGGAAGGGTCAGAAGAAGGCCGCCGCCTACTTCAAGAAAGACCACACCCACGCCTCGCTGAAGGGCGCCAAGATGAATGCCAAGAGCATCGTCAAAGGTCTGAAGAAGACTAATTGTCCTCTGAAGGACTATCTGAAGTAAATCAAGTTCAACCAGCCTTTAAAACGAGCCTAGGCTCAATGCCACTTGACCCAAGGCTCATGTGGCAAAGAGTTAAAGCTTGTGCTCCGAAGCCCCTTTTAGACGTTGTCTATATACTTGCGGAGCTTGAAGACGTAATTCCCGGTCGTAGGGTAGAGGGACCGCTCACTAATAATTCGAGAGGGTCAAGGGAACAGGTACTTGTTCCTTTGACCCTCTCGTCTTTCCTCGCTCGCGCTACCTATTATTGGTGATACTCTTCAGCTCTTTTGCCTATCCGCTAGCTGACGATTGGTGGGCCTACGTTCCCATTCCCTTTCCCCGCTTCGCTTTTTTATAGAGAACCATGCGGAGAGTCGAGGATATTTTTGTAGCTTTGCTTGTTCGATATGAGACAGACAATGAGACTATATAATAAATATGTATATGTATGGCTGCTGCTGTGGATGCTCGTTTGCCAACAGGCGGGCGCTGTGGTGGAGATACGCTCCGTGCAGTACACCACCAACAACGGACTCGCCAACAACTCCGTGCGCTGTGCCTACCAGGACAGCAAAGGCTTCATCTGGTTCGGCACGCTGAACGGACTCAGCCGCTACGACGGCAACTCCTTCCGTAACTACTATCCGCAGCAGGGCGACTCCCTCTCGCTGGTGGACCACCGCATCTTCTCCATCGAGGAAGACCCCAACGGATTCCTTTGGATACAGATGATTCCCGAACAAGTGAGCTGCTACGACCTGCGCCACGACCGCTTCGTAGACTTCACTGGCTGCGGCGACTACCGCGAACGGTTCCGTGGATGGACGCGCGCGTCGAATGGCGACGTCTGGCTGTGGCACAAGAAGAACGGATGCCGCCGTGTGCGCTATCAGAACGGCAAGTTCTCCTCCTACATCCTCTCCGAAGAGAACGGACGGACACCATCCGACCATGTCAATTACATCTACGAGGACTACATGAACCGCGTGTGGATAGGCAACCGCTTGGGTGTGTCGCTGTTTGCTGGAGGCCGGGCCGACTTGTCCTTTGAAGGCACCGGAGCCTTGGGCGCATGCTCGTTCGGCAAGAAGGTGGTATTCGTCTTCTCGTCGGGAGTGATTGCGGTGAAGGAAGAGGGCGCTCCCTTGCGTGAGGCCGTCAACCTAAGCGCCACGGGCCCTGTGTCCATCAGCGGGTGGTTGCAGTTGGGCGACGACCTGGTGGTGCTTACCTCGCGGGGAACCTACCAACTCGACACGACGACCATGACGGTCGGCCCCTGCAAACTGCTGAACATCATAGGCGGACACGTCAACGATGACAACCGGGGCAACTGTTGGATCTATAACTCCACGGGCAAGGTGTGGTATCTCAACCGCACCACCCGCAAGGTGAAGGAGTTTCTGCTGACTCCGGCCGAGCAACTGAAGCACGTCGACCAGGAGCGCTACTGTGTGGTGCACGATTCGCACGACGTCATCTGGATCTCCACCTACGGCAACGGACTCTTCGCCTACGACCTCCTAGCGGACCAACTCTATCACTACACAGCCGACGCGCCCAATGGCGGACACATCCACTCCAACTACCTGCTGGGCGTCATCGAGGACCGTTCGCACGGCATCTGGGTCTGCTCGGAGTTTGCCGGACTATCGCAGCTGGAGGTGCGGAGCCAAAAGTCCATCCGCATCTACCCCGAGGACAATGCCGACTCCGACCGCTCCAACTTCGTCCGCTTGATAAGTCGCATGCCCAATGGCGACATCTTCGTGGGCACTCGCAGTGGTGGACTTTATGCCTACGACAGCCGGATGAACAAGAAGGGGCAGAACCGCTACTTCGAAACCAACATCTACGCCATAGTGGAGGATGTGGACGGCGTGCGCTGGCTCGGTAGCCGTAGCGACGGACTGCTCATAGGCGACAGGTGGTATAGATATCAGAAGGACAGCCTTTCGCTCAGCAACAACCAGATATTCTGCATGTACCGCGACCGCAAGAACCGCATGTGGGTGGGCACCTTCGGCGGTGGACTGAACCTGGTGCAGAAGCAGGACGACGGTTGTGTGTTCTCCTATTTCCTGCAGAAGAGCTACGCCCAAAGCCAGATACGCACCATAGCCGAAGACCCCGACGGATGGCTGTGGGTAGGCACCAGCGACGGAATCTATCTGTTTCAGCCCGACTCGCTGATTGCCGACCCCGACAATTACCTGGAGCTGAACACACGCAACGGCAAGCTGCTCAACAACGAGGTGAGGTGCCTGGCGCTCGACCGCAAGGGACGCATGTGGGTGGGCACCGCCGGTGGCGGCATCGCAATGTTCCAGCAGAACGGGAGTGAGAAGGACCTCACGGGACGGCAGTTCACCTCCGAGGACGGACTGGTGAACAACGGCGTGATGTCCATCGTGGAGGACCGCTACGGCAAGATGTGGATTGCCACCGAGTACGGCATCTCGCGCTTCAATCCCGACAACAACTCCTTCCAGAACTTCCTCTTCGCCTCCCATGGTCGCGGCAACGTCTACAGCGAGAACAGTAGCTGCATCTGCGACGATGGCCGCATCCTGTTCGGCTCCAACTCCGGACTGCTGGTGTTCGACCCCGACGACCTGCAGAACGAGACGGACAACGGCAACCAACGCGTCGTCTTCACCAACATGAAGGTGAACGGCGTGGACCTCCGCCCTGGTACGGTCGACTCTCCGCTGAACCTCTCCATCGCCTACACCGACGATGTCCGTCTGTCCTACGACCAAAACTCCATCACGGTGGACTTCTCCATCTTCGAGTATTCCATCGACAAGAACACCCGCTACATGTACATGCTCGAGGGGTACGACGACAAGTGGAGCGTGCCGTCGACACTGAACTTCGCCTCCTATAAGAACCTGCCGCCGGGCACCTACACGCTGCACGTGAAGGCCCGCAACGGAACGGGCGAATGGTGCCCCCAGGAGTCGGCCCTGCGCATCGTGGTGGCTCCGCCCTTCTGGAAGTCCACGCCGGCCTATCTGCTCTATCTGCTGCTATCGCTGCTGATGGCTTACGTCCTCTTCCGCCTGGTGCGCAACTTCAACCAACTGCGCAACCGCATCGCGGTGGAGAAGCAACTGACTGAGTATAAACTGGTCTTCTTCACCAACATCTCCCACGAGTTCCGCACCCCGCTCACACTCATACAGGGAGCGTTGGAGCGCATTGACTCCAACGGGAACCTGCCCAAGGAGATGGTGAACTCCGTCCGCGTGATGGAGAAGAGTACCCAACGCATGCTGCGACTCATCAACCAACTGCTGGAGTTCCGCAAGATGCAACACAACAAACTGTCCCTCTCGCTCGAGGAGGTGGACGTCATCAGCTTCCTCCGCGACATCTACCTTAACTTCAAGGACATTGCCGAGTCCAAGGCGATGGACTTCAGCTTCACCACCTCGGCGGACACCTACCGCATGTTCATCGATAAGGGAAACGTGGACAAGGTGGTCTACAACCTGCTCTCCAATGCCTTCAAGTACACACCCTCGCAAGGGAAAATCTCCTTCGTCGTGGAGGTGGACAAGAAGGAAGGCCGCTTGATAATCCGCATTGCCGACAATGGCGTGGGCATCCCCAAGGAGAAGCAGAGCCAACTCTTCAAGCGCTTCATGCAAAGCAACTTCTCGGGCAACAGTATGGGCATTGGCCTCCACCTGAGCAACGAGCTGGTGAATGTGCACAAAGGGAAACTCAGCTTTGCCGAGAACGAGGGTGGAGGCTCCGTCTTCACCGTCACGCTACCGCTGAACGCTGACGTTTATGCCCCCGGAGACTTCCTGGTGATGAGCCGTCTGCTGAAGAATGGGGAAGGGGAGGAGGCGGACGACCGCAAGGAACTGTCGCCCCTGCAGCTCGACGAGGGACAGACCGCTGGCGAGAAACCCCTGAACAACCGCAAGATACTGATTATAGAGGACGACAACGACATCCGCCGCTTCCTGGCCGAGGAGGTGGGTCGCTACTTCGAGGTGGACATCGCCGCCGACGGCACCTCGGGTCTGGAGAAAGCCCAGAGTTACGATGCCGACCTGATAATCTGCGACGTGATGATGCCCGGCATGAACGGATTCGAGGTGGTGCACCGACTGAAGGATGACTTCAGCACGAGCCACATTCCCGTCATCCTGCTGACGGCCCTCGATTCGTCGGACAAACGCCTGCAGGGCATAGAGAGCGGCGCGGATGCCTACATCACCAAGCCCTTCAGTCCCAAGTACCTCATTACCTATGTATATAAGCTGATAGAGCAGCGCGACAAGCTGCGGGAGAAGTTCTCCAACGACCCCACTCTGCAGCGCATGCCCTTGTCCACCTCGGAGAAGGACCAGCGCTTTGCCGACGAACTGTTGGCGCTTGTGGAGCAGAACATCTCCAACCCCGACCTCTCCATCGACTTCATCGTGGAAGCCATGGGCATGAAGCGTACGGCGTTCTTCCGCAAGGTGCGTGGCGTAACGGGCTACGCCCCCAAGGAATACGTGCGGTTGATACGTCTGAAGAAGGCGGCCGCCCTGCTGGATGAAGGTCGTCACAATGTTTCCGAGGTATCGTATATGGTGGGCCTTTCCGACCCATTCTACTTCAGCAAAGTCTTCAAGCAACAGTTCGGAATGTCTCCCTCCGCCTATCAACAGCGGGGCGACGACAACACCTCTGAGCCCTCAGCGGAGTGAAGCGGGGCGGAGAGATGGTTCCTCTGACCTTTCGGATTCCTTTCGGCATTTAAGGGTCAGTGGGGACAAAAGGGTCAGTGGGGCAAGGCTCCTTGCCCCGCAACTGTACCTTTGCCCCATGGCGCTCTAGCGGATGATTTGGCGTAAATATAAATGCCCAGTTAGGAAAATAGTTTTTCCCAGTTAGGGAGATGGATTTCCATAACTAGGGTGTAGTGAGCGGCTCGGTTAAACGCTGAGAGAGGTGCAGAGGAAGTCGTGTTGGAGACACAGGCATCTTGCGCGGTTCTTTTTCGCTTAATTGTGGGTTATTTGCCTCTTTTCTTTGTTGCTCTTGGTGGGGTTTGCCCTCGGAATAAGCATAGTTTATGCCTCTTTTGAGGTATAAAAGTGTATCAGTTTAATGCTTTTTGTGCACATATGCAGGGTTTCACATCATCGGAGCGACATGATTATAGATGATGTAACTTGTTGCTTTATATGGAAGTAAGTATAATTCATGTTGTGATATTTCTTTGTGAAGCGTAACAGATAACAGATAACAG
>CAVFUK010000035.1:0-2088 GCA_963625535.1 Anaerovoracaceae bacterium
AACCCTGGACCCACTGATTAAGAGTCAGTTGCTCTACCAACTGAGCTAAGAGTGCATTACCTTTCGTTTTGCGATTGCAAAGGTAGGGTATTTGTGGTAACCCACCAAACATTTGGAGAACTTTTTCGCAACTTTTTTATCATTATTTTTGTCGGTCCCCATAATACACTATCTATCAATAGCTTTCACAAAGGTTCTGTTTCCCGTAATTTTGTCCTTCCATAGTAGATTCGGTCTCATTAGACGCAAAAGAGGGGCAAAAAGGCCTCATTCGAACTCAAACATTTTCGAGGGCAAGAGTCTTTTTAGGGGAACAACCTCCACATCGCGGCCTATCTGCAGACCTTTTTCCTCCAATTGAGCGACGACGGTCTTCAGCGCCAGCTCCGGATTGTTGTTGTCCTGACTCAAATGGCACAGCCATGCGTACTTCAGTTGTCCGGCCGCAGCTTGTTGGGCAATGAACGCTGCAGCGTCGGAGTTGCAGAGGTGGCCATGGAGTCCGGCAATGCGTTCCTTCAGCCGTTGCGGATAACGGCCATTGGCCAACATCGTGGCATCGTAGTTGGACTCAATCACCAGATAACTGGCTCGGCACATGTAGGACGAGGCCGTGTCGGTGATGTAGCCGATGTCGGTGGCCACACAGAAGGTCTTACCATCGAGCTCGATGAAGTAACCCACATTGTCCGTGCCGTCGTGAGGCACCTCGAAAGGGGTGATAGTCATGTCGCCAACGGTGAAATGTTTCTCCTTCTCTATATAGGTCACCGACTGGGCGCTGAGTTTCTTCTTGGTGCAGTAGTTTTTATTGATGCCCACATGGGTCTCCTGTGTGGCATAAACGGGAATGCGTAGGTCCTCACCCAACACGCCGACGGACTTGATGTGGTCGGCATGGTCGTGCGTGACGAGCAGCCCCTTCACTTTCGGGAAAACGAGGCCCTGCTCACGGAAGCGTTTCTTCAAGGAGCGTATGCCAATACCCGCATCGATAAGCACGGCAGTGGTTTCGGTGGAGAGGTAGTAGCAATTGCCGCTGCTGCCACTGGCAAGACTGATGAATCGTATCATATATATAATAGGTGTGTATTCTTTTGTGTTTCGTTGCTAAAATGGATAGCCCACGGCGAAGTGGAACGCGAAGTCGCGGCTCAGGTCGGGCTTCAGTATGGGATAGCGGTCCTTCCCGTCGTAGATGGGGTTAAGTGCTTTCATGCCGCCGTCGAAGCGGAGGATGAAGTAGTCGAAGTCGAACCGCAGACCCATGCCGTAGGACATGGCTATCTGTTTGTAGAAGGTGTCAAAGTGGAACGCTCCGCCAGGTTGGTCCTCGTACTCGCGAATGGTCCAGATGTTGCCGGCGTCCACAAACAGGGCGCCGTTTATCTTCCAGAAGAGGTGTGTACGATACTCCAGGTTGAGGTCGAGCTTGATGTCGCCGGACTGATTGATGAAGTCGATGTTGCGGTCGTTGCCGGCGAACTTGCCCGGACCGAGCCGACGCACCGACCAGCCGCGCACACTGTTGGCACCACCGGAGAAGTAGCGTTTCTCGAAAGGCAGCACCGAGGAGTTGCCATAGGGATATGCCACCCCGACAGCCGTATGGAACACGATGGAGTTCTTCGAGTCGATGCGTAAGCTCTTGGCATAGTCGATGTCCCCCTTCACATACTGCGCATAGGCAATGTTGGCAACAGTGTACTGACCGTCGGAATTGCGCTTGTCGCGCAACAGATGCGACAGACCATAGAGCGCGTTGCCAGCGGTCTCCACGTTGAAGCGGACGAAGCAGGAGTTGCCCGTGGCGGTGTGGGAGTTGGCACCACCGGAGTGGTACGACACGCCATAGCCTATCTTCATGATGAAGAGGTTCACGTAGTTATACTTCAGTATGGCGTTTCGGTTGCTCACACTGTCGAGATAGTTCTTCTTGAAGGTGGGCGATATCCACGGCATGTAGACGTAGTTGAGGTCTATCAGGTCCACCTTATGTTGCAGATTGCGCTTGGAGGTCCACTTATAGCTCCACGACACGGAAGCCACGCGTCGCGAGAACTCGGGCCGGTTTTGTGAGTTGTACTG
>CAVFUK010000035.1:2109-38249 GCA_963625535.1 Anaerovoracaceae bacterium
TCGGATGTCGCCCGTATGCGCTTCTTGAAATCCCTGGAGAGGAACGGGAAGAGGAACCGCGGGAAGTTGATGCTGGCCTCGGCCCCATACTCGGTGTAGTTCTCGTTGGTGTAGCCCTGCAGGCCGGTGACGGCCTCGTAGGCGCCGCGCAACTTGAAGGTGAAGAGCTCCGACCCCTTGAAGAGGTTCTTATTCTGGAACGAGATGGAAGCCGCCGCCCCCAGGTCGCCCGAGGAGTTGGTGCCCTCCAGCTCGGCGCTGATGGACTTCTGTTTGTTGCGCGTAAAGAGGATGTAGCAATCCAGTTGCGGATTGTTGGGGCGGTCCGTCTCCTTCTCGTCGAAGCGAATGTCTGTATACCGGATAGCTCCCAGGCGGGAGAAAGCGTTCTGTGTATTCTGCGTCTTCTGTTCATTATAGAGTTCACCGGGTGCCATGTAGACGCTGTTGGCCAACACGTTGGGGCGGATGGGCACCGACTTCTGGTAGTAGATGTCCAGCCCTTCGTGTCTAATCGAGTCGTAGGCAAGCGTCTGCCCGCCGGTCAAAGCCTTCGAGAGGTCGAAGTCGGTGAGTACGCGTATGCGGTCAATCGTGTACTGCGGATGCGGGGTGTTGGTTCCAGGCTTGGCGTAAGGCAGCAGGTGCAGCGTGAGGTCCACCATCATGGAGTTGAGGGTGGTGTCCGCCGTGAAGGTGATGTAGTCCTTGTGGAACTTGTAGTAACCATTCGACTGCAGGAACGAGGCGATGCGTTGTCGCTCGGCGTTCAGTTGGTTCACGTCGAAGGGCATACCGGAGTAGAGGTTCCACCGGAACGACTGCTGCACGAGGTTCTCCACCCGCGCGTCCTGCCAGTCATACGAGAGGCCTCGCACGGTGTATTGGGGTCCGGTGTGCAACTGGTAGGTCACCTTTACCCGTTTCTTGGAGACCCGCTTTTGCACCTCCACGCTCGCCCGCATGTAGCCTTTGTTTTGCAAGGCACGGGTGATGTCGCTCGCCGACCGCTGCGCCAGCGCCTCGTCGTAGATGACCGGAGCATCGCCCAACTTGCGCACGAAGCGGTTGCGCCACTTGGTGGAGTCCACTCCGGAGAGGGAATAGATGTAGAGCGGAATCTTCACGGTACTGAACCACCGGTTGTTGGGGTATTGCTTCACATAGCTGCTCACCTCGACGGGTTTCACGGCCTTGGTGTCCGACACCACCTCCACCTTGTCGAGCAGGTAGCTGCCGTCCGGTATGAATTTAGACACTGAGCATGAAGTCAACAAGAGCAACAAGGCCAGGCAGAGATATCGGACGTTACGTATTCTCATGAATAATTTGGTGTGAAGCATAAATTAACCTAGCAAAGTTAGCTATTATATCAATAATAATAGGTAGCTTTGTTAAACTTTTATTGTCAATTAAGAAAAGAATGCTGAGCAAAGCAAAAATCAAGTATATCCGTTCGCTGGAACTGAAGAAGAACCGCAAGTGCGAGCAGCTGTTTGTGGCCGAGGGGCCCAAGTTGGTGGGCGATTTGATGGGCAGTTACCACTGTCGTCTGTTGGTGGCGCAGCCCGAGTGGTTACAGGCGAACCGCTACGAGGCCGACGAGGTGATAGAGGCGAGCGCCGACGAGCTGTCGAGAGCAAGTTTCCTGAAGATGCCGCAAGGGGTGTTGGCTCTGTTTGAGCAAAAGAGCGCGGAGTGGCGCAACGAGTTTGCCCAGGAGAACCTCTGTCTAGCGCTCGATGGGGTGCAGGACCCAGGCAACCTAGGGACAATTATCCGTCTGGCAGACTGGTTCGGCATAGAGCACATCTTCTGTTCGGAAAACACCGTAGATGCCTACAGTCCCAAAGTGGTGCAGGCTACCATGGGCGGTTTGGCGCACGTGAAGCTGCACTATGGCTCGCTGCCGCAGATGATAGAGTCCGTCGGAGCGGACATCCCGGTCTACGGGACCTTCCTAGACGGGGAGAATCTATATGCGCACGAGCTCTCCACACATGGCATCATCATCATGGGCAACGAGGGCAACGGCATCAGCGACGAAGTGGCAGAGCGGGTAAACCGACGGCTCAACATCCCCAACTACCCCACCGGGCGTGAGTGCGCCGAGTCGCTGAATGTGGCCATCGCGGCGGCTGTGGTGTGTGCGGAGTTCCGCCGCAGAATGCAATAGAAGGGGGAACGCTTAGTCCAGCAATCGCGCGGAACGGACGATACCGGAGGCAACATCGACGGGAGTTACATGCCAAGCGTATTGGGCGGATGTTCCCTGGTTGCCGGCAGTCAGCAGTTGCACCAGTTCATCCATCGCCATAGGGAACTCCACCATAGGCGGCAGAGCATTCATGGAGGAAAGGATGATGGCACCACCCAACCACTGTGTGAAAGGCGGTTCACCCTCCAAGGCGGAGCAGTGCACCACACGGCTATCTTCCAGGGTTACAACATATTGGGGCAACCACCCGTCGGCGGAAACCACCAATTGATGAGCGGCATAGTTGCGTTTCATCGACGACTGGGTGCTTGACGGGTTTGGCGGTTACCATTATTGGAGGTAACCTTGGGAACAGGTTTGGTATTCTTGCGCAACTGTTGCGGGCGGTTCTGCTCACGCAATTCCTTGGGCGACAGGCGTTGTTGCCTCTGTGCGGCGGAATCCACGGTCAGCGTGTCTTTCTCCTGCTTCACCTCCGTCGCCAGCGAATCTTTCGCCGTGGCTGAAGTCGTTACGGAGTCCTTCTTCGGTTTTTCCACAACAGGCTCGCCATGGGTGTGGTAACGCATCAGCGCTATCTTGTGCAGCAACAGGGTGCGCACATGCTGGTCCAGCGTGTCGCCATGGAAGTAGACATCGCCACGCACGGTCTTCACGGGCAGCGAGTCCGTGGGGATGAACAGGGCGTTACGTCCCTCGGTCAACACACGGTTCACGGAGGCGATGGAGTCGTTGCGGTAGACGACGCTCAGTTGCATGAGCGCATACTGTCCTGCCGTGTCCGTTTGCAAGAAGTATGCGTCGAGCATCCACCGGTAACTGTCGCGTGCCTTGAAGTTGGTGTCCGTGGCCTCGATGGCGAAGGTGAGTTTGTTGGCCATACTCACCGTAGCCAGTAGGCAGAGACGGTCCTTCAGCCAAATGTCCACCGTGTCGCCCACAAGGGATACGGCCACCTGCGCCTGTCCATCGGCACGCAGCACCACAGCGGAGTCGGCCTGTTGGAAGCGTTTGCTCAGGTTCTCATAAATCTTTCCCATCTCCAGCGTGTTGCGGGTGTACCACACAAGCGACGAGTCGAATTGCGCCTGGGTGGTGTGATGTTTCTCAAATACATACTGCAGTATGAGTTCCTTCTTGTAGCGGTCCGCCCCGTTGAAGTCGTTCGCTATTGCCTGCGCCAGGTGATAGTCGTAGAGCACATCCTCCATCGCCTGGGGGCGCAGCACCGAGGAGGGCATTTTCTTCTTGCACGACGAGAGGAAAGGGATGCTGATAAGCATCAAAAGGGCCGGTATGTATTTGAGTGTACGTTTCATTCTTGAGTGTTTGGTTTCTCTTCCGCCTTGTCAGAGTAAAGTTCCTTGCGGTTGAGTTGGTTACTGTAGAACAGTATCAGCACAATGATTCCCACGCTAATGGAGGCATCGGCGAAGTTAAAGATAGGGCTGAAGAAAATGAAATGGTCGCCACCTACGAAGGGTATCCACTCGGGCCAGTGGGTGTCGATGATGGGAAAGTAGAACATGTCCACCACCTTGCCATGGAGCAACGACTCGTAGCCCTCGCCAAAGGGCACGAAGTGTGCGACGGACGAGATGGAACTCTCGTTGAATATCAGTCCGTAGAACATACTGTCGATGATGTTGCCTGCCGCGCCGGCGAGGATGAGTGCCAGGCAAACGACATATCCCGTCTTGGCCAGGTTACGTTGCAGTATCTTCACCAGGTACCATACGATGAAACACACGGCGATGATGCGGAACGAGGTGAGGAAGATCTTGTCGAAAATCTCCAGTCCGAAAGCCATTCCGTTGTTCTCGGTAAAAAAGATGTAGAACCAGTCCGTTATGCGAATGCTCTCGTGCCAACACATGTTGGTCTTGACGGCAATCTTGATGATTTGGTCTATAAGGAGCACAGCCACGATAATGGACGTAGCCAACCATCCTTTGTTTCTTTTGCTCATTTCAGAATCTATCTAATCACAGAAAAAGTGTAAGGCACTCCCCTACATCCTTCACGACGTAGGGAAATGCCCGACAACCATAACTTTTATTTCTTGCCATTCTGCTTGGCTTCGATGCTCAGTGTGGCATGAGGCACGGCACGCAGACGTTCAGCGGGTATCAGTTTACCTGTCTCGCGGCAGATGCCGTACGTCTTGTTCTCTATGCGTACGAGCGCCGCCTGCAAAGCCTGGATGAACTTCAACTGCCGCTGGGCTAGACGTGTGGTTTCTTCCTTGGAGAGGGTGTTGGCACCTTCTTCCAACACTTTGTATGTGGGTGAGGTATCGTCCACGTCGTTGCCGTCCGTGTTCATAATACTGCCCTTCAACTGTTCATAATCACGTTTCGCCAATTCCAGCTTCTCTTCTATAATCTGCCGGAACTCTTCTAATTCAGCATCTGAATACCTTGTCTTTTCTGCCATGGCTATAAGATTTAAATTAACAATATATGCTTTATTCTTTCGTCACATTCGCATACAGTGTGAAGTCGTCGAAGTTCAACTCGGTGCCGTTGTCCACGGCATCGACGAGAGTCAAGGAGTTGGCCAACACCTGGTTGCAGATGTAAGCGCGGTACTCGTCCACAGCGTCGTCGCTCTGCGGGTTCTTCGAGAGTCGGATGCTGATCTTGTCAGTAATCTCGAATCCACTGCTCTTGCGGATGTTCTGTATACGGTTGATCAACTCACGTGCCACACCCTCGCGACGGAGTTCCTCGGTAACGGTGATCTCCAAGGCTACGGTGAGGCGGCCTTCGTTGGCCACCAGCCATCCGGGAATGTCCTCACTGAAGATGTCCACGTCGGCGGCATCGATGACGGCGTCGCCACCCTCGAGCTGCAAAGTGTACTGACCATTGCGCTCCAACTCGGCAATAGCTTCCTGCGACAGGGCGGCAATGGCCGCGGCAACAGCCTTCATCTGCTTGCCGAACTTCGGGCCCAGCTTCTTGAAGTCGCACTTCACCTTCTTCACCAACACGCCTTCGGAGTTGTCGACGAACTTCAGCTCCTTCACGTTCACCTCGTTCATGATGAGCGTCTTCACGGCCTCGATGTGGGCACGCTGTTTCTCGTCCACAACAGGTATCATGATACACTGCAGCGGCTGGCGTACCTTGATGTTCACCTTGCGGCGCAGAGCCAGCACCATGGATGTGATATCCTGAGCCACCTGCATGCGCGACTCCAAATCCTCGTCGATGAGTTTCTCGTCGGCTACGGGGAAGAGGGCCAAGTGTACGGATACCACGTTCTCGTCCTTCGTCACCGACACGAGGTCTTTGTAGAGTCGGTCGGCATAGAACGGTGCGATGGGCGCCATCAGTTTGGCCACTGTCTCGAGGCAGGTATAGAGGGTTTGGTAGGCGGAGAGTTTGTCGGTGGACATCTCGCTGCCCCAGAAGCGTTTTCGGTTGAGTCGGACATACCAGTTGGAGAGGTTGTCGTTCACAAAGTCTTGTATGTAGCGTCCGGCACGTGTGGGCTCGTACTCGTTGTAGCAAGCGTCGACGTTCTTTATCAATGAGTTGAGTACGGAGAGTATCCAACGGTCAATCTCGGGGCGCTGTTCCATGGGGACATCGGCCTCTTGGTAGGTGAATCCGTCCACATTGGCATACAGGGCGAAGAAGGAGTACGTGTTGTAGAGTGTTCCGAAGAACTTGCGGCGGACCTCCTCCACACCGGCGGTGTCGAACTTTAGGTTGTCCCAAGGCGATGAGTTGGTAATCATGTACCAACGCAAGGGGTCGGAGCCGAACTGTTCGATGGCACCGAAGGGATCGACGGCATTGCCCAAGCGCTTGGACATCTTGTTGCCGTTCTTGTCGAGCACCAGTCCGTTGGAGATGACAGCCTTGTAGGCCACACTGTCGAACACCATCGTGGCGATGGCGTGCAGGGTGAAGAACCATCCACGTGTCTGGTCCACACCCTCGGCAATGAAGTCGGCGGGATAGACCTGACGGTTGTCGAAGAGTTCCTTGTTCTCGAACGGATAGTGAATCTGCGCGTAAGGCATAGCACCGGAGTCGAACCATACGTCGATGAGGTCGGACTCGCGTTTCATCACCTTGCCGCTGTCGGACACGAGCTTGATGTCGTCCACATAGGGGCGGTGCAGGTCTATCTTGTCGTAGTTCTCCTTCGTGTACACACCGGGGACGAAACCGGCATCCTTGTAGGGATTGCTCTTCATCACGCCGGCAGCTACGGCCTTCTCCACCTCGGCATAGAGTTCCTCCACGGAACCGATGCACTTCTCCTCACCTTCCTCGGTGCGCCAGATAGGCAGCGGTGTGCCCCAGTAGCGCGAGCGGCTCAGGTTCCAGTCGTTCAGGTTCTCAAGCCACTTGCCGAAACGTCCCGATCCGGTAGACTCGGGCTTCCAGTTGATGGTCTTGTTGAGCTCTATCATACGATCCTTGCAAGCGGTGGAACGGATGAACCAGCTATCCAACGGGTAGTAGAGCACCGGTTTGTCGGTGCGCCAGCAGTGGGGATAGTTGTGGACATGCTTCTCTATCTTGAAGGCCATGTTGGCGGCTTTCATCTTCATGCAGATGTAGATGTCCAATGACTCGGCGGCCTGGGCGGCAGCCTCGTCGTACTTGCCGTCGATGGTGAACTGGGGGGCGTAGGCGTTCTTCACCCAACGGCCTTGGTATTCTGTGTATTTCTCCACGTCGACGCAAGCCTTCACGAATGCCTCGTCGAGCTCGTCGAGCATGTAGAACTTACCGGTGAGGTCCACCATCGGGCGTGTCTCACCTTTCTTGTTGATCATGAAGAGCGAGGGGATGCCAGCGGCACGTGCCACCTGGGCATCGTCCGCACCAAAGGTCGGTGCAATATGCACGATGCCGGTACCGTCCTCGGTGGTCACATAGTCACCTGGAATTACGCGGAACGCCTTGTCGGAAGCGTCTTTCCAGTTGCCGTCCTCGTCCACTGTGACAGGTTTCACCCACGGGATGAGCTGCTCATACTCCATGCCTACCAAGTCCGGACCTTTGTATTCGGCCACCACTTTGTATGGCACTAGCTTGTCGCCCGGCTTGTAGTCCTCCAGCGCCAGGTTGGCAGCCTTCGGGTTGAAGTGTGCGTTGAGAAGGGGTTTAGCCAGCACTGCCGTGATAGGCGCGCCGGTGTATCCGTTGTAGGTCTGCACGGCCACATACTCTATCTTGGGGCCAACGCACAACGCGGTGTTCGAAGGCAACGTCCACGGAGTGGTTGTCCATGCCAGGAAGTAAGGAGTACCCCATTGGCACATCTCCGATTTCGGGTTCTTTATCTTGAACTGGGCCACCACGGTGGTATCCTTCACGTCGCGGTAGCAGCCCGGCTGGTTCAGCTCGTGAGAACTCAGTCCCGTACCTGCGGCAGGCGAATAGGGCTGAATGGTGTAACCTTTATAGAGGAGGCCTTTGCCGTAGAGTTGCTTCAGCAGCCACCAGAGGGTCTCGATGTAGCGGTTGTCGTAGGTGATGTAGGGATTATCCAGGTCTACCCAGTAGCCCATCTTGTGTGTCAAGTCAGTCCACTCTTTAGTAAACTTCATCACGTCCGTACGGCAGTGTCGGTTGTAGTCGGCCACGGAGATGGTCTTGCCGATGTCTTCCTTGGTGATGCCAAGTGACTTCTCCACGCCCAGTTCCACAGGCAGTCCGTGCGTATCCCATCCGGCTTTACGCTTCACCTGAAAACCTTTCATGGTTTTGTAGCGACAGAATATATCTTTGATGGAACGTGCCATGACGTGGTGAATACCTGGCATGCCGTTTGCCGAAGGAGGACCTTCATAAAACACAAATGAAGGACAACCTTCACGTTCGGTCATACTCTTACCGAAGACATCATTCTCGTCCCATTCCTTCAGGACTTCTTTGTTGACCTGCGAGAGGTCCAATTGATTACGTTCTGCGAATTTCTTCCCCATAATCTGTATATCTCTATTTTATATTTTCTATATCCTCTAATTTTAAGTCGCAAATGTACGACAAAATTAGGAATTACAAAAGATTAGGCTTCTATTTTATATAATAGGTATAGTATGACGGCCTTATATGGTGGAACACCAAGCGGCGACACCCGCCCCTTACCTTATTATATATAGTAAGTAGGCAGATGCCGCCGCAATGTATGTTTGTATGTACCGGGCTATTTCATAGAACCGCCGATGATATCGAGCAGTTCGGATGTGATGGCCTGCTGGCGTCCCTTGTTGTACATCAGGCTCAGCTCTTGCAGCAAGTCCTCGGCATTGTCCGTCGCCTGTTGCATGGCCACAGTGCGTGCCGCATGTTCGGCAGCGTTGGAGTCGAGCAACACAGTGTAGAGCTTCAGCCGGATGGACTGAGGTATCAGCTTGGCAATAATCTCGTCGACCGATGGCTCAACGATATAGTTGGACGTGAAGGCCTCGCCCTCCTGTTTGCCGGCATTCACCTGCAAGGGCAACAGGGTCTCGCGCCGCATCTCCTGCGTGGAGGCGGACTTGTAGTGCATATAGAGCAACTCCACCCTATCGATTTCCTTGTTGGCATACTGCGTCATCAACAGGTCGGCCAACCGCACGGCATCCTGATACTTCACATCGTTGCCAATAGCCTCGAAGTCTTCTATCAGCGAGTGGTTCTTGGCAAGTGCCTGCGCCACCTTGCGTCCTATCGGGTAGATGAACAGGTTCCCTTTTTCTATCTGGCTATACTCTTGCAAGACTTTCGTCGTGCGCTTGATAACTCCACTGTTGTAGCCCCCGCACAGACTCGAGTTGGAAGCGATGGTGACAATAGCCACCCGCTTGGGCTCGCGTACTTGGATGAAGGGAGAGTCTATCTCCTCCGCGCTACCAAGGAAGTTGCCGAGCATCGACGAGAATCTCTGGTCATAAGGGAGCAAGTTTTCAATGGCAGCCTGCACACGGTGAAGCTTCGTCGAAGCCACCACTTTCATGGCAGACGTGATCTTCAGCGTGTTCCTTACCGAACCGATTCTTCCCTTTATTTCTTTAAGAGATGCCATAGACTATCGTTTTAGGGTCTGACAAACGTTTTGTGCGACTTTGACAATGATGTTGGTGATGTCGTCGTTGATGACACCTTTCGACAAGGGGTCGAGCACATCGGCCTGATGAGCCGCGCGGAGCTGCTCGAGGAACATGTCCTGGAAGTCGCTCACCTGCTTCACGGCGATGTCCTTCATCAGTCCTTTCGTGCCGCAGTAAAGGATAGCCACCTGCTCACCCACCGTCATCGGGTTATACTGACGCTGTATCAACAGTTCGTTGTTCTTGCGTCCACGGTCCAGGGCCATGGCTGTGACAGGGTCCACATCGCTGCTGAACTTGGAGAACGCCTCCAGCTCACGATACTGGGCCTGGTCAATCTTCAGCGTACCAGCCACCTTCTTCATGGACTTAATCTGAGCACTACCACCCACACGTGACACGGAGATACCGACATTGATAGCAGGACGGAAACCTTGGTTAAAGAGGTCTGTCTCCAGGAATATCTGTCCGTCGGTGATGGAGATCACGTTGGTAGGAATGTAGGCGGACACGTCGCCGGCCTGTGTCTCGATGATAGGCAATGCGGTGAGCGAACCGCCACCTTTCACCTTGCCCTTCAAGCTGTCGGGCAGGTCGTTCATCTGTTCAGCCACCTCCTGTTGTTTGATAATCTTCGCCGCACGCTCCAGCAGACGGGAGTGGAGGTAGAAGATATCGCCCGGATAGGCCTCACGTCCGGAAGGACGGCGCAGGATCAACGACACCTCACGGTAGGCAACGGCCTGCTTGGACAAGTCGTCGTACACCACCAAGGCATGTCGGCCGGTGTCGCGGAAGTACTCGCCGATGGCAGCTCCGGCGAACGGGGAGAAATATTGCAACGCAGCCGGGTCGGAGGCGGTTGCCGCCACCACTACGGTGTAGGGCATGGCGCCTTTCTCGCGCAGCGTGTTCACGATGTTGGCCACCGTGGAGCCTTTCTGACCGATAGCCACATAGATACAATATACCGGATTGCCGGCCTCATAGTTTTCACGTTGGTTGATGATGGTGTCGATGGCGATAGCCGTCTTGCCGGTCTGGCGGTCGCCGATGATCAACTCACGCTGGCCACGGCCGATAGGTATCATGGAGTCGATAGCCTTCAGTCCGGTCTGCAGCGGTTCGGTCACTGGCTGACGATAGATGACGCCCGGCGACTTACGCTCGATAGGCATCTCCACAGTCTCGCCTTCTATAGGTCCTCCGCCATCAATCGGTTCACCCAAAGGATTGACCACACGTCCCAGCATCTGCTCACTCACGTTGATGGAAGCGATGCGTCCGGTGCGCTTCACGGTCATTCCTTCCTTGATCTTGTCTGTAGGTCCCAACAACACGGCACCCACATTGTCTTCCTCCAAGTTCATCACAATGGCTTTCACCCCATTGTCGAACTCGAGCAACTCTTCTGACTCAGCGTTCTGAAGACCGTAGATACGCACCACGCCATCGCTGACCTGCAGCACGGTACCCACCTCATCGAACTTCAGACTGGTGTCAATGCCTTTCAGTTGTTCGAGCAAAACCTCGGAGACTTCACTGGGTTTTATATTTTCAGACATCTCTTACGTTATTTACTTACAATATTCTACTATTTTTCTCCGCGAACTGTCGACGCACCTTATTGATTTGGCTCTCCACGCTGGCGTCCAGCCGGTTCGAGTTGATCTCCAGTATGAACCCACCCACGATGGAAGGATCCACTGTGTTGATGAATTCCACAGTTCCTTGAGTAGCCTTGCCCACCATAGCCTTCAGTCGTTCGAGATTGTCGGGAGCGGCAGGCGAAGCCGTTATCAGCGTTCCAATGTTAATATGGTTCCGTTTCCTGTAGAGGCTGATATACGAATAAGCGATAAACTGCATGAAATATTCGCGTTTCTCATCCAGCACGAGTGCAACAAAGCGACGGTACTCCTCGCTGACATTGCCACCGGCAGCCTTACAGAGGAGGTCGGCCTTCTCGTCTTTGGTAAGTACGGGATTGGCCAAAGCCTGACGCAAGGTACTTACCTTGGCATAGCTGTCGGCAAGGGTGAGCATCTCCGCATAGACTTTCTGCTCCTGCTTGGCGCCCGCAGCATATTCATACAGCGCTTTCGCATAGCGTTTCGAAACGATTCCTATATCCATAACTATTCGTTTTTAATCGTGGAAGCCTCATCCAGCAAGCGTTCTATCAATCCATTTTGCTTCTGGTCGTCGTCCAGGTTCTGGCGGAGAATCTTCTCTGCGATGCCGATAGAGAGCTCGGACACCTGCAGACGGATGTCGCGGATGGCATCCTCCTTCTCCTTCTGAATCTGCTTGCGGGCCTCTTCCAACAGGCGGTTGCCTTCTGCCCCGGCTTGGTCTTTCGACTCTTGAATGATCCGTTTGCGGGTTTCGACAGCCTCCTTCAGGATGTTGGCCTGTTCTTCACGGGCTTTGGCTAAAATGGATTCACTTTCTTCTTTGATGTGGACCAGTCTTTCGTTTGCTTCATGGGCAGCCTTCAGGGAGTCGTCGATGTACTGCTTGCGTTTCTCCACCATCCCAACGATGACGGGGAAGCCGAACTTTGCCAGCACAAAGAAGACGATGCCGAAAGCTATCAGCATCCAAAAGATCAGTCCACTATCAGGGTTTAGCAACGACATAAGCCTGTATTATTATGCATAGAGGGCCAACATACAGACGATGACAGCGAACAATGCTACACCTTCAACCAATGCACCGATGATAATCATGTTCATACGAATTTCACCAGCAGCTTCCGGTTGACGTCCGATGGCTTCCATAGCGGAACCACCGATCTTACCGATACCCCAACCTGCACCGATAACAGCTAAACCTGCACCAATAGCGGCACCTGCCTGTGCCAATCCTGCAGATACTGCAGCCTGTAACATAACTAATGCTAACATAATTTTCTACTTTTAAGTTGTTTACTTATCGTTAATTCTATATTTCTAATTTTGTTTCTCATTATTTCTCTGCCGGCTCTTCCTCAACCCTAGAGAGGCCAATGAAGACAGCCGACAGCATTGTGAACACGTATGCCTGGATGAATGCCACCAAGAGTTCGAGACAGTTCATGAAGATGGCAAACAGCACGGACACGAAGGTCATGGAACCATTCAGCACAGGACCGAGCGAGGCGGTGATGAAGATGATACACGTCAGGGCCAGAATGACAGAGTGACCTGCCATGATGTTGGCAAACAGACGGACCGTCAACGCAAAGGGCTTCGTGAATATTCCAAAGATCTCTATCAGCGGCATGAAAGGCACCGGCGCTTTCAACCACAAGGGCACGTTAGGCCAGAGGATATCTTTCCAGTAGGCTTTGTTGCCGAAGAGGTTCACTGCGATGAAAGTCGCACAAGCCAACACCAAGGTGATGGCGATGTTGCCAGTCACGTTGCCTCCACCAGGGAAGATAGGTATCAGTCCCATGATGTTGTTGATGAAGATAAAGAAGAAGGCCGTCAGCAAGTAGGGAGCATACCGTTTGTAATCCTTTCCGATACAGCTCTTGATGATGTCGTCGTTCACCATCATGATGAACATCTCCATGAATCCTACGAAACCTCGCGGCGAAGCGTCTTCCACCTTTCTCTTCCGATACCAATGGCTCACGCCCAGTATGATGAGTACCAGTATCGTGCTGTTGATCAGCAACGACAGAACCGTCTTGGTGATGGATATGTCAAACGGACGAACCTGATTTCCGGCGTTGTCCTTCTCTACCACCTTGCCTTTGTAGGCTCCGTCGGTAGCGATGGAGAATCCTTCGTATTCCTGACCATGAGCCAAACGCGAAGAGAGGAACGTGTGCCAACCGCTCTGCTGGCTGTAGACGATGATAGGCAACGGGATGGCTATCTCGTGCTCACCCCAGTTCGCGATGTGCCACTCGTAGGAATCACCGATGTGGCCAAACACAATCTGCTGCACATTCACTTTTCCCTTCGCTTCCGGTTCCACGGCCTCATTGGCACGGGAGACGTTGCAGAAGGCAACCAGCAAAAAGCTTATCAAATAATATTTCAATCTATTCATTTTACTTTTTGTTTTTCAAATCGCGCTCGTACTTGAGGAAGAATACACTCTCAAATACCAAGTAGACGAGATAGTAGAACAAAAATATGATTAAGAACGACTTGATATGTGCCTTCACCAACTGGGCATAGAGTAGCAGAAAGAGTAGGCTCAAGATGAGCTTCACCACCTTACCGCCGATATACACCAGAATGCCCTTGTCGGTGAATCGTCCATATATAATAATATACAGTATGCCATATACAAAGAAGAAGACTGGTATTGTCGGATAAAGTGCCGGATAACTTTCGGGCATCCAAGCCTGGAGCGCCAGGCCACATGCAAAGCCAAGAGCTATTGTCAGGAGGGTGAGACACAGCAGGAATTGGATTGTTACTTTCTTAAAGACCATACAGTTTTCTATTATTCAATTATTCAATGCAAATGGATACTTCGTTCGCTTTTACCTCAATGAAGCCACCTTTTATTTCATAGCTTTGCTCATCTCCGCCCACGGGGACACACACGATGGTTCCCCCTCCCAGCAAAGAGATAATGGGAGCGTGCTGTGGCAACACGGTAAAGCGTCCTTTGGCTCCCGGCACAGTGATGCTCGAGGCTTTGCCCTTGAACACCGTTCCTTCGGGAGAGGCAATGACTATGTTCAGTTCATCAGGTTTCATCTTGTTTATTCAGTTTTGTTCTTGGCAGACTCCATCAACTTACGACCCTTCTCGATGGCTTCCTCTATGGTACCCACGTTCAGGAAAGCCTGTTCGGGCAGGTCGTCGACCTCGCCGTCGAGAATCATCTTGAAGCCCTTGATGGTATCTTCGATGGACACCATGGCTCCGGGGACTCCGGTGAACTTCTCGGCCACGGTGAAGGGTTGCGACAGGAATCGCTGCACACGACGGGCGCGGTTCACCGTGATGCGGTCCTCGTCGGACAGTTCATCCATACCCAGGATGGAGATGATGTCCTGCAGCTCCTTGTTGCGCTGCAATATCTGTTTCACACGCTGTGCTGTGTTGTAGTGTTCCTCGCCTACCACCAGCGGGTCGAGGATGCGCGAGGTTGACTCCAACGGATCCACAGCCGGATAGATACCGAGTTCGGTAATCTTACGGCTCAGCACCGTGGTGGCATCCAAGTGCGTAAAGGTAGTTGCCGGAGCAGGGTCTGTCAAGTCGTCGGCAGGTACATACACAGCCTGCACGGAGGTAATGGATCCGTTCTTGGTGGAGGTGATACGCTCCTGCATCTGGCCCATCTCGGTAGCCAACGTCGGTTGGTAACCTACGGCGGAAGGCATACGGCCCAACAGTGCCGATACCTCCGATCCTGCCTGTGTGAAACGGAAGATGTTATCGATAAAGAGCAGGATATCGCTCGACTTGCCACCTTCGCCGCCGGAGTCACGGAACGACTCGGCTACGGTCAGACCGGAGAGGGCCACCGAGGCACGTGCGCCAGGAGGCTCGTTCATCTGACCATACACAAGCGTGGCTTGCGACTTCTGCATCTCTTCATAGTCTACTTTCGACAAATCCCATTCACCACGTTCCATACCCTCTTTGAAGGCTTCGCCGTAGCGAATTACGTTCGACTCAATCATCTCACGCAACAGGTCGTTACCCTCACGGGTACGCTCACCTACACCGGCGAACACTGAGAATCCGTTATGCCCCTTGGCAATGTTGTTAATCAGCTCCATGATAAGCACGGTCTTGCCTACACCGGCACCACCGAACAAACCAATCTTACCACCTTTGGAGTAAGGTTCCAATAGGTCGATGACCTTGATACCTGTGTAGAGTACATCGCGTGATGTGGCGAGTTCCTCGAACTTAGGAGGCTCCCGATGGATGGGATAAGCGTTTTCTTTGCTCAGCGACTTCATACCGTCGATGGAGTCACCGGTTACGTTCATCATACGTCCTTTCACCTGCGTTCCTACCGGCATGGTGATAGGCTTCCCTGTGGGGACGACCTCCATACCGCGTCTCAACCCGTCCGTACGGTCCATAGCGACCGTGCGCACCGTGTCTTCGCCAATGTGTTGCTGCACTTCGACAATAAGCGTCTTGCCATTGTCGCGCTTTATCTCCAAGGCATCGTGTATGCTCGGCAGGAGCGAACTGGCGGCGATGTCCTTTCCTTCGAAATAGACATCCACGACCGGACCGATGACTTGTGATATATGTCCAACTATCTGTGATGACATAAACTAAGTATTTTAATATTCCTGTAACAATATTTGCTTAAAAACTGAGGCAAAAGTAAACAAATAAATTGATAAATAGTTTACGACTTAACTACTTTTAATCATAAAAGTTTGGCACCGTAATTCGCTAATCGATAGTGTGAAAGATTCACCATAAACAGCAAGTCACTTTTATCCACAAATATATGAAAAAACTCATAGCGGAGAGTTTTCTTGTCTGAATCCCCCGCTATGAGTTATTAAACTATCTACACACTTCACCTCAGCCCGCCCTACGCATCGACCTCTTCAGCCGTATGCCAAGAGGCAGTTCACAGAGGCATTCCTAGACGTACACTTTATCCGCAATTGAAACCTTCTTCCACGAGCCTGGCCACCAGTTCCGGATTATTGGCCACATCCTTCTGCAAGTTGCGGTCGCCATGGGCGCGCAGCTGGGCCAGTATACCGTCAATGGCAGCGGGGCTGAACACGCCATATTGTTCATAGATGCCACGGTGTGCCTCCAGACAATCGGCCGACGCACTGCAGCTATCCGGGAGCTGTTGCAGGGTCTTTAGTCGTTCTTGGTTTTCGGCGCTATGGATGTTCACGTCCACATAGGTAGACTCGGCCACTTGTTTGGCGTTCTCCATCTCCCATCCATGGCGGCAAGCCACAGCCAGTCCCGCCAACAGTTGATAGAGGTCGGCTGAAGCGTCGGGGGACCGCATCTCCACGGTCTGCTTGCCGGTCGTGTCGTAGTGTTGCGCCTTCTCTAACGGATTGGCCACAGCACACATATCCTTGTCGGAAGTCCACCCCAGCGGCACCCGCACTAGCACAGAGCGGTTGCGGTCGCCCCAGCAAACGTTGGTGGGAGCCTCTTGATGAGGCACCAGGCGCAGATAGGACACAGGGAGTTTGTTGCCGAAAGCGGTGATGGAAGTTGCCAAGTCCATCATGCCGGCAATGGCACGATGCGCGTCTTCGGACAGCACGCCATTCCTCAGCATGCAGTTACGGCCGTCCTTCACCATGCGCATGTGGATGTGCAGACCCGAGCCGGCCTTACCTACGGTAATCTTCGGCGAGAAGGTGACCCCATAGTTCAGTTTACGAGCCAGATTGCGGATAACCCACTTGGCCAGCATCAGCTGGTCGGCGGACTGTTCCACATCCACGGGCAGAAACTCTATCTCGTTCTGTTCATAGGCCATACCGTCCTGTGTGAAATTACCTACCTCGGAATGTCCATATTTTATCTGTCCACCCACCTGGGCGATATAAGCCATACACTGGGTGCGGAAGTCGTTGTATTTAGCGAACGGGGCCGACTCGTGATAGCCCTTCTGGTCGGTCGCCATGAAGCGGTCTTCGGTGGGAGCAACCACATAATACTCCAGTTCGCCCATCGTTTGGAACTTCACGCCTGTCACCTCCGTGAATGCCTCGCTGGCTCTACGCAGCATGTAATCTGGTGCGCTCTTGAGCGGCTCGCCGTCTTTATTGAAATAAGAACACAGCATTGTCAGCGTAGGGAGTTCGGCAAAGGGGTCCACAAATGCGGTGCGGAAGCGTGGGATGACATACAAGTCGCTGCTGCCTGCCTCGATGAAGCTGAAGAGACTCGATCCGTCCACCCGCTCGCCACACGTGAGGATAGTGTCGAGGTAAGCGGCATTGTTAATCACAAAATTGAGGGTCTTCAGGCGGCCATCCCCTGCTGGATACATGAAGTTGACCATCCGAATGTCGTGCGTCGATATGTAGTCCACAATATCAGCCTTCGTAAACTCCGATGCCGGCTTACCAAAATAGCGTACCAAAGGGTTCGCATTCATTTTCAGTTCTAGTTCCATGTTGTTCTTCCATTTAAGGTTTATATGTACTTTCACGCAGCAAATATATCAAAAAGAAAGCATACCATACAAACTTTACGAGGAAATTATGCACTGAACTATACATTTGCTCAGCACGGCAGTTAACGGGGAATAAACGTACGTCCATCCCTCAAACGGCCAGCAAGGGAGGAATCCCCTCAGTGTAAGATTCAACGCACTTGCGACAGTTAGGAATGTAGTCAAAAGATTACCAACCGGTGCCGGACCATACGTCAGCGTACCAGGAGGTATCGAGGAAGTCGGAGTTCCAGGAGGTGTAGTTGCCGCCCGTCTTAGGCACATACATGGAGACACAGCCAAAGGGGGAATCGTCTTCCGACTTGATTTTCATCCATCCACGGCTGGAATACCATTGGGGCGTAGCCTTGCGGACAATCATTGTTTTGTCAAACTGAATCTTCCAAGCCTCATACTCCGAATCATCGGCCACTTGATGGATGACACCGTTTATATCGTAGAAGTCGGGGTAACTAGATGTCAACGAATTGTATGCCTGCACATTGCTAGGGAGCGACAGCACAGCCTTGTTAGCACCGTACTTTTGGATGAGAGGTTTCGTCACCGCTGCCAAGGCATCCATCTCGCTGCAATTGATAGCGGACATAACGATGCCATAATTGAAGCGATAGTAGGGGTCGGAAGTATCCAGGCGGTTAGGCACAAGCTCATAGATGGTATTATAATAGGAGTAGTTTTTCTCCACTATACCCTGGGCAGCAGCTTGGGCATCCGCCAGGAACATCGATGCTACCAAATTGTGGTAAGCGCCTCCCGTGCCAGGGGTCTCAGTAGGACAGCCTATGAGATAATCGGTCACATTACGCAACTCGTAAGCCACCTCCACGGTCTGCATGAAACAGGCGTCGAGGTAGAGGAAGTCCAGTTTACCAAAGTCCTCGATGACCTCCTTCAGCGCTACTATCTCCATTTCCGGCCCCGAGTTGGAGGAGGAATTCTTTTCGTTGTCGATGCCTATCGAGCGGGTATCTTTGGTCGTCTTCGCATGCAACCAAGCGCTGCCGTGCGACCACAGCACCAAGCCATAGCCGCTGGCAGGGAAATCGGCCTTCACCATCTTCATCACGTCACGCAGCACAGCGGGGTCGGTGGAACAGAGTTCCTCGTCATACTCCTTGATGGTCTTCAGATACCCACGGTCCTCTTTAGAGGTTTTCATCACCTCGTAGATGCGCGGGTTCTCGTTCTTGTTGGCATCGTCGAGGAAGATAATCAGGTGACAATCGTCGGGGATGTCGCCTGCCGCATCCAGTATTTCGCTGATGTCCCCTTCCGGGGTAGAAGACTCGCCAGCGGTTGCGAAACTGGACAGGCTGTTCTCTGCCATAAAGTAGACGAGAACAGTCCGGCTGTCAGAATCCACGGGGCCTGGTCCATCGGAACCGCCGCCACACGCCGTCAGCGAGACGACACCGAGCGAGAGAAGGAGATATTTCAGCAAGGATTTCATACGGGTGGAGGAAGTTTATTCTTCGGTGTACTCTTCAGGTTTTTCGTATTTGAAGACATCGCTGCCGATGATGACGGTCGGATAGATGCCCTCGTGCTTCTTCATGAAGGCAGAGGCCTTCTTGTGCAGGTCGTCTTTCTTCGTAGAGAAGTAGGTGACGCAGGTGTGATTACGGTCGCCGTCTTTCTCCTCGAGATAACTGCGTAACTGGGAACTATAATCTTCCCGGTTAGGTAAAAATTTATCCTTGGTCAGCTTCACGTCAGGGATCTGCTGGATGTCCGTCATATAGAACACGGAATCCTTGAATGAGAAGGAGACTCCCATCACGTACACTTGTTTCTGTGCTTTTTTCCCTTTCTTCCCGAAGGAGAACGCCGAGCAGAGCGTGAACACCATCAGCAAGAGGGTTATGCTTTTAAGTACTTTCATATTCAGATATCAGTTTATATCGGGCAAAAGTAGTCAATCTATTTGAGCGGACACGCCATTGCCCACATCATTAACTTTCCGTAACAATACGAAGAAAGGGGCATCGTCGCCAATGCCCCCTCCAAACAAACACAATCTACACTATCAAATGAGTATCTTTATTCTTGTGACAGGTCTACCGCATAGCTGGCACGTTTACCGGACTGGAACACGCCAGTGATGAACAGCACCTGGTCGGGCGACTGTGAGGCTTGCTTCAGCGCGGTCTCCAAATCGGCTACTGTACGCATCGGCTCGCCGTTGACACGGAGGATGATGAAGCCCTTGCGGATGCCAGCGTCCTGCATCTTACCACTGGAGACACCGGTTACCTGCAAGCCATAGCCCAGATTCAACTGTTTCTTCAGTTCAGTAGGCAGTTCCTTGAAGGCGGCGCCCAGAATTTCCATTCCGGCGTTCTTCACCACCTTGGTGTTGCCCTGTGCGTTCTTCAGCACGACGGTCACCTTTTTCTCCTTCTTGTCGCGTACAAGGGTTACGGATACCTTGTCGCCCGGACGATGTTTAGCGATGTTCTCCTGCAACTCGGCCATGTTCTTCACCTTCTTGCCGTCGATGGCCACAATCACATCACCCTCTTGGATGTCAGCACCCGAAGCGGCACCGTCCTCCACAATTTTGGCTACATAGACACCTTCTACCACGCCCAGGTCTTTGGCCTTGAGTTCTTCGTTCATGTCGCCACCCTGGATTCCCAGCAACGCACGCTGCACGGTACCATACTGTTTCAGGTCAGTCACCACCTTGGTCATGATGCTCGTCGGTATGGCGAAGCCGTAACCGGCATAAGTTCCTGTAGGAGAGCTCAACACGGCGTTGATGCCCACCAACTCGCCTTGAGCGTTGACCAACGCACCACCACTGTTACCTTCATTGATGGCGGCATCGGTCTGGATGAACGATTCGATACCTCCGTTGTAGACACCCAACGTACGGGCTTTCGCGCTGACGATGCCGGCCGTCACGGTAGATGTCAAGTTGAACGGGTTACCCACGGCGAGCACCCACTCACCTACCTTCAACGCCTCGGAGTCGCCTACGACGATAGCCTGGAAGTCATCGCCCTCAATCTTCACCAATGCCAGATCCGTGCTGGGGTCTGTACCAATCAGACGTCCCTTGAACTCACGGTTGTCATTCAGTGTGATGGTGATTTCGTCGGCGCCCTCAACCACGTGGTTATTGGTCACGATGTAACCATCCTTGGAGATGATGACACCCGAACCGATACCCACGCTGGGTTGTGTACGCACCTGCTGCTGGCGGCCCCGTCCGTTGCCGAAGAAGAAGTCGAATATGTCAGCAGGAGCCTGCACGGTCTCCACTTTTCCGTTCTGAGTAGATTTGATATGTACAACAGCGTGCAATGTTTTGTCCGCAGCTTCGGTCAGGTCGACCGGTTGTGCGGATGCGCTGCCAAACGAAGCTAGTCTTACATTCCTATTTGTCTGAAAAGCCTCATCAAAAGCCATACGGTCGTTGGACTGGCGGGAAGAAACCGCATACGAAGTCAAGCCCGCAACACTTGCACTCACTACTACCACGAGTGCTGCACCTAGGATTTTTTTAGTTGTTCGTTTCATAATCAGTATTATTTAGATTGTTAATATTCGTGTTTGTTTAACGTTTACGATGTTAAAGTAAGGACAAATATTATTCACTTCATACCATTGTCGCGCATTATTGTTATCTTTTAACGCTCCCTCTCGATAGCTTAACAGCAGTTAAGCGGCACGTCTGCCAAATTTACATTCATTAGTCAATGCTGTCAGAGGGCTAATCTGACATTTTTTCAATGATTTTTCCATTTGCTAAGTTATTTTTCCTACCTTTGCCGTGAAAACAGATAACCGGTCTGTCGCCGTCGTCTCTGACGAAGGAGGAAAGTCCGGGCAGCACAGAGCATTCCACTTCTTAACGGGAAGCTGCTCGCGAGGGTGGAGTAACACAGAAGAAAATAACCGCCTGCTGGCTTCGGCCTGCCGGTAAGGGTGAGAAGGTGAGGTAAGAGCTCACCAGTCGTATGGTGACATATCGAGCTGTGTGTCTTGGAAGCTGAAAGATCATGTAAACCGGCGTCAAAAGGGTTGCTCGCCCGAATTCGTCGGAGGGTAGATTGCTAGAGCCACGTGGTGACATGTGGCGTAGATAAATGACAGACGCCTTGCGAAAGGTACAGAACCCGGCTTATAGGTTATCTGCTTTTCTTTTTTATACCTTATTATATATAGAGGCCTATGTTTTCCAAATTGCGTCCGAAGCAGATAGTCCACTTCCTGAACGACGAGGTGTGGCGTATCACCGAATACGAAGTCAGCAAGTTCCAGTACTGCATCTACAACGTCCTGAAGGTGGCCATACTGTCCATCACCCACTTCAACCAGGACCGCATCATCAACCGCGCCTCGGCGCTCACCTACAACACGCTGCTCTCCATTGTGCCTATCCTGGCCATCGTGTTCGCCATAGCGCGCGGACTGGGTTTCCAGAACATCGTGGAGCAGCAGCTGCGAATGGGACTCGAAGGGCAGTCGGTGGCGGTGGAGACCATCCTCAGCCTCATCAACTCCTACCTAGCGCACGCCCAAAGCGGAGTGTTCATCGGCGTAGGTCTGTTGGTGTTGCTATGGAGTGTGCTCACCCTGACGGGCAACATCGAGCGGGTGTTCAACATGATTTGGCAGGTGAAGAAGCCCCGCAGCATCTTCCGCAAGATAACGGACTACTTCTCCATCTTCCTGTTGTTGCCCATCGTCATCGTGGTGTCCGCCGGACTCTCCATCTTCATGACCTCCTTTGTGAAGAATCTCGACGGGTTTGTGGTGTTGGCGCCTTTCGCCAAGTTTATGGTGAGGTCCATCCCTTACTTCTTCACGGGGTTCATGTTCACAGGACTCTACATCTTCATGCCCAACACGAACGTGAAGTTCAAGCATGCCATCATACCGGGGTTCATCGCCGGTTCGGCCTTCCAGGTGCTGCAGTACTTCTACATCAACAGCCAGATATGGGTATCGAACTACAATGCCATCTACGGTAGCTTCGCAGCCATCCCCCTCTTCCTGCTGTGGACCCAGATATCGTGGAGCATCTGCCTGTTTGGGGCAGAGATTAGCTACTCGAGCCAAAACATACAGAACTACAACTTCGCCAACGAGATACAGAACATCAGCCGCCGCTATCACGACTTCCTCTGCATACTGATTATGTCGCTCATCTGCAAGCGTTTCGCCAACGGTGAGACGCCCTACACGGCGGAGGAACTGTCGCAGAGCCACAAGATACCTATCCGCATGACGAACAAGATTCTGTATGAACTGCTGGACATGCGGATGATTTACGAGATAGCCAACGACGAGAAGAGCGAGCAGACCTACTACCTGCCGGCGGAGGACATCAACAAGCTGAGCGTGTCGTCCATACTGAGCAAGTTGGATGAATTCGGGTCGGAGGACTTCAAGATAGACCACGACAACCAGTACAGCAAGCAGTGGGAGACACTGATGAAAGCGCGCGAGGAGTACTACCAATCCACCAGCTCGGTATTGCTGAAGGATTTGTAACACTCCCCACCGCTATAGGGTGCCGCAAGACACCCTACTCAATCACTCGTATTTGTTGTAGCAAATAACCTTCTTCGCCGGTTTTCTCGACTTGGGCCGTTTAGGCTTCGCCGGATAGCCGATGACGATGTCCAGCAGCAGACGTTTCGACTGTGGGATGCCGACCAAGCGCTTCAACTCCTTCTCGTCGAACCAACCCAGGATACACGAGCCCAGCCCCTCAGCCTCAGCGGCCAAGGCGATGTGAGCCGAAGCAATACCTATGTCGATGAGGGGGAAGTATTTGTCCTTGATTTTGGTGCCCAGCATCGAGGTGATGTTGGCGGACTCCTCCACGATGAGGATATGCACCGGAGCATCCTTGGCGAACTTGTTCATGCCCAGACTGGCGGTGGCCTTGCCTATCTTCACGGCCAACTCCTTGTCGGTAACCACCACAAACTTCCATGGCTGTGCGTTGCAGGCCGATGGAGCAAGCCTTGCGGCCTCCAGGATTCGTTCCAACTTCTCCGGTTCCACCGCCCGGTTCTTGTCATACGCGCGGTCGCTCTGACGCGAGGCGACCAACTGTAAGAAATCTTCCATAGCGTCTATACCTTATTTATATATACATCTTATTATATATGTATATCTACACCTTATTTATATTGTATCATCTTGCTGATGTACTTGCCGATGATGTCGAACTCGATATTCACCACGCTCCCCACTTTGATGGTGTGGAAGTTGGTGTGCTCGTAGGTGTAGGGGATGATGGCCACCTGGAATGTGCCGTCCGTAGGATTGCACACCGTGAGGCTGACGCCATTGACCGTCACCGAGCCCTTGTCCACCGTCACGTAGCCACGTCGGGCCATCTCCTTGTCGAACGCATATTCGAAGGTGAAGTACCAACTGCCGGCGGCATCCTCCACACGGACGCATTTGGCGGTCTGGTCCACATGTCCCTGCACGATGTGTCCGTCCAACCGTCCGTTCATCATCATGCTGCGTTCCACGTTCACCTTATCGCCCGGCTTCAGCAAACCGATGTTGGAGCGTTCGATGGTCTCGCGCATGGCGGTCACCGTGTAGGTGCCGTTCTCTATCTTCACTACCGTGAGGCAAACCCCGTTGTGTGACACGCTCTGGTCAATCTTCAGTTCGTCCACGAATGAGCACTTCAAGGTCAGATGCAAGTTATCCTGATCCTTCACTACCGAAACGACTTCGGCATATTCTTCTATAATTCCTGAGAACATAGTCTGTCTGTATTTATAAGATTCTACTTGTTTGAGGCGGTAAATATACGCAATATTCCGATTACGAGAGCAAGATTTTGCACTTTTAGGGTTTATAGACAAAAACGTTGGATTTGTCGGTACTAACTTTCGCCATATCTATTATAATTGTAGGGTTAAAATTAAGAATTTACTTTTGCGACAGTCAAGAAAACAATTATCGTTATATGATTATGAAACAAAAACAACTCTCCGTTATCTGTTGCGCACTGCTGCTAGCCACAGGGGTGCACGCACAAAGCGAGGCGACAACCTGGAGTTTGAAGGACTGCATCGAGTATGCGGTGAAGAACAACATCCAGTTGCAGCAGAGCAGGATAACACAGAAAGAAAGCGAAGTGGACCTGAAGACAGCAAAGGCGGCCCTGTTCCCAAGCCTGTCGTTCAGCAGCAACCAAGGCATCACGAACCGTCCCTACAGCGAGAACATGACAAACATCGTGAACGACGGTAGCGGTAACTACACCACATCATCTACCAGCAGCAAGACGACCTACAATGGTAGCTACGGCTTAAACGCGTCGTGGACCGTGTGGAACGGCGGCAAGCGGCTGAAGAACATCAAGCAACAGAAGCTCAACAACGAGATTTCGGGACTGAGCATCGCCGAGGGTGAGAACAGCCTGCAGGAGAACATCACCAAACTCTACGTGCAGATTCTCTACACCAACGAGGCTATCGAGGTGAACAAGAAGGCGCTGGAGCTCTCCGAAAAACAGTACGACCGCGCCAAGGAGATGTTGGCCGTGGGTAGCGTAGCCAAGAGCGACGTGGCACAGCTGGAGGCCCAGGTGGCCAACGACAAGTACAACGTGGTGAATGCGCAGGCTACCCTGCAGGACTACAAACTGCAGCTGAAACAGCTGCTCGAGCTCGATGGTACCCAGGAGATGCAACTGGCCACGCCGACCCTGAGCGACGAGAAAGTCCTGGAGCCGCTGCCCTCACAGACGGCAGTCTACGAGGCAGCCTTGGCACAGCGCCCCGAGATACAGAGCAGCAAACTGAGCGTGGAATCGGCAGAGCTGGGTGTGCGCATCGCCAAGTCGGGCTACATGCCTTCGCTCAACCTCTCAGCCGGCATCGGTAGCAGCAACGGTAGCGGACGCGGCATGGGATTCGGCGAGCAGCTGAAGAGCAACTGGAACAACTCCCTCAGCCTCTCCCTTTCGGTGCCTATCTTCGACAACAGACAGAACAAGAGCAACGTGCAGAAAGCCAAACTGCAGCAAGAGAACTCCGCCCTCAATCTCGCCAGTGAGAAGAAGACCCTCTACAGCAATGTGGAGAAGCTCTGGCTCGACGCCAACAGCGCACAGCAGAAGTTCGCCGCTGCCTGCAGCAAGGTGACCAGCTGCCAGACCAGCTACGACCTCGTGAGCGAACAGTTCAGCCTGGGACTGAAGAACACCGTGGAGTTGCTCACCGAGAAGAACAACCTCCTGAGCGCCGAGCAGGACAAGCTGCAGTCGAAGTACACAGCCATCCTCAACGCCGAGTTGCTCAACTTCTATCAAGGAGGAGAGATAGATTTATAATAGACAGACTATTCAAAAAAAACATTTAGTATATGAGTACAAAAGTAAAGATTATCCTGGCGGTCGTTGTTGTATTGATCGTAGCAGGACTAATATGGGCCTTCGGCGGTTCCAGTAGCGCCATGAAAGTGAGCTACGAGACCCAGCCCATACAAAAGAGAGACATCAGCAGCAGTGTGACGGCTACCGGTACAGTGGAGCCCGTGACCGAAGTCGAGGTAGGTACCCAGGTTTCAGGTATCGTGAGCAAACTGTATGTAGACTACAACAGTGAGGTGAAGAAGGGACAGATCGTGGCCGAGCTGGACAAGACGAACCTGCTCAGTGAGTTGGCCTCAGCCAAGAACAACCTCGCCAGTTCCAAGAGCGACTACGACTATCAGCTGAAGAACTACACCCGCATGAAGACGCTGCACGAGAAACAACTCATCAGCGACAACGACTACGAAGAGGCTGTGCTGGCTTACGAGAAGGCCAAGAACACCTACGAGACCAACAAGAACAGTGTGAACAAGGCTCAGACCAACCTCGGCTATGCCACCATCGCGTCGCCTATCGACGGCATCGTGCTGAGCAAAGAGGTTGAGGAGGGACAGACCGTGAACGCCGGTATGACCACGCCTACCTTGTTCACCATTGCACAGGACCTGACCGACATGCGCGTGATTGCCGACGTGGACGAGGCTGACATAGGCGGTGTGAAAGAGGGACAGCGCGTGGAGTTCACCGTAGACGCTTACCCCAACGACACCTTCGAGGGTAACGTCACCCAGGTTCGCCAGGAAGCTACCACAGAGAGCAACGTCGTGACATACGAGGTAGTGATCTCCGCTCCCAACCCCGACCTGAAGCTTAAACCGGGACTGACAGCCAACGTCACCATCTACACGTTGGACAAGCAAGGAGTGCTCTCCGTACCGACCAAGGCTCTGCGCTTCACACCTAGCACCGTTCTGTCCAAGGACATCAAGGTGGTCGACTGCGAGGGCGAGCAGAAAGTGTGGACACGCGAGGGCAACACCTTCAAGGCACACGCCGTGCAGGTGGGCATCTCCAACGGTTCGCTGACAGAGATTCTCGGCGGCATCGAGGAAGGTGCACAGGTGGTTACCGACACCACTATCGACAAGGGCGACGCTGCCAGTGCCGAGGCCACCAGCTCCGACACACAGGAGAGAAGTCCCTTCGCACCGGGACCTCCCGACTCAAAGAAAAACAAGAAATAAGTAAGTGAGACCTACGTTATGAGCAAAGTCATTATAGAATTAAAGGATATCAAGCGTAACTTTCAGGTGGGCGATGAAACGGTGCATGCCTTGCGTGGCGTTTCATTCGCCATACACGAAGGGGAGTTTGTCACCATCATGGGTACGTCCGGTTCGGGTAAGTCCACGCTGCTCAACATCTTGGGTTGTCTGGACACACCGACGTCGGGAGAGTACAACCTCGACGGAGTGCCGGTCCGCACGATGGGTAAGAACGAGCGGGCCCGCTTGCGCAACCACAAGATAGGCTTCGTGTTCCAGAACTACAACCTGTTGCCGAAGACCACCTCGGTGGAGAATGTGGAGTTGCCGCTGATGTACAACTCCGCCGTCTCGGCAGCCGAGCGTAAGGAACGTGCCATCAAGGCACTGACGGCAGTGGGACTGGGCGACCGCTTGATGCACAAGTCCAACCAGATGTCCGGAGGTCAGATGCAGCGTGTAGCCATCGCCCGCGCCTTGGTCAACGACCCCGCCGTGATACTGGCCGACGAGGCAACCGGTAACCTGGATACGCGAACCTCATTCGAGATATTGGTATTGTTCCAACACCTGCATGCCGAGGGACGAACGATCATCTTCGTGACCCACAACCCCGAGATTGCCCAGTACAGCAGCCGCAACATCGTGCTACGCGACGGACAGATAAAGGAGGACAAGGTGAACGACCACATCCTCTCCGCCTCGGAGGCACTCGCCGCCCTACCTGTAGTTGTTGACGATTAATAGAGAACAGATATGAACGGAACAAATTTATTCAAAATAGCCTTGCGGGCGCTCGCCAACAACAAGATGCGCGCATTCCTCACGATGCTCGGCATCATCATCGGTGTGGCGTCAGTGATTACCATGCTGGCAATCGGACAAGGATCGAAGAAGAGCATCCAGTCACAAATCTCCGAGATGGGTTCCAACATGATTATGATTCATCCGGGAGCCGACATGCGAGGTGGTGTAAGGCAGGACGCTAGCGCCATGCAGACCCTCAAGTTGGAGGACTACAAAACCATCCGCGACGAAGCGAAGTACCTGGAGGCCATCAGCCCCAGCGTGAACAGCTCGGGCCAGCTCATCTACGGAGCGAACAACGCCCCCTCAACCATCTACGGCGTCAGCCAGGACTACCTGACTATCCGCCAGCTGACGGTGGAGGACGGCGAGATGTTCACCGACCAGGACATACAGACCTCCGCCAAGGTGTGCATCGTGGGAAAGACCGTAGTGGACAACCTGTTCCCCGACGGGGGCGAACCTGTGGGTAAGGTCATCCGCTTCAACTCCATCCCCTTCCGCATCATCGGCGTGCTGAAGTCCAAGGGTTACAACAGTATGGGTATGGACCAGGACGACGTGGTGTTGGCCCCCTACACCACCATCATGAAACGTATCCTGGCAGTCACCTACCTGCAGGGCATCAACTGCTCGGCCATCACCGAAGACATGACCGACCAGGCTATCGACGACATCACCACCATCCTGCGCCGCAACCACAAGCTGAAGGACAGCGAGGACGACGACTTCAACATCCGCTCGCAACAGGAGTTGAGCAGCATGATGAACTCCACAACCGACCTGATGACCATCCTGCTTGCCTGCATCGCCGGCATCTCACTGGTGGTCGGCGGTATCGGCATCATGAACATCATGTACGTCTCCGTCACCGAGCGTACGCGTGAGATCGGTCTGCGTATGTCCGTGGGCGCACGCGGTCTGGACATCCTGAGCCAGTTCCTGATAGAGGCCATCCTCATCAGCGTCACCGGCGGCATCATCGGTGTCATCATCGGTGTGGGAGCCTCCTACGCAGTGAAGTTCATCGCCCACTGGCCCATCTACATCCAAGGATGGAGCGTTGTGCTCAGCTTCGCCGTATGTACCATCACAGGAGTCTTCTTCGGTTGGTACCCGGCCAAGAAAGCCGCCGCACTCGACCCGATAGAGGCCATCCGCTACGAATAATGTGAACGCGTATGTCTATGAAACTGGATACTACCACACATAAAAGGCCAATAGGAATCTTCATCCATATCATCATATGGATGTTGATTTTCCTATTGCCTTTATTGTTGACCAAGGATATCGGGTTCAGCGAGATTGACTGGTGGAAGTACATCTCCCACATCAAAATGCCCCTGATGTTCCTCATCACTTTTTATGTAAACTACCTGATTCTCGTCCCCCTCTTCCTGCTGAAGAAGAAGACGGGACACTATTTTCTCTACAACCTCATCCTGCTGGTCGTCATCAGCCTCTACATCCACCTGGGGTCGCCCTTCAAGGAGCCTCCCGCCGAGGAAGAGGTAGAGTTTGTGGAGCGGCCCGAGGGTGCCGTCCACGAGGGAGAGACCACCGAGCCCAAGGTGCCCATACGGCGGAGAGTGAAGCATCCACCCTTCTGGACCTTCGTGATGCGCGACACCATCCTACTGATGTGTACCGTGGGAGTGGCCGCCGCCATCCGCATGAGTGGCGAGTGGAGCAAGGCCGAAGCCGCTCTGCAGGAGGCAGAGAAGAACCGCACGGAGGCCGAGCTGAACAATCTGCGCAACCAGCTCAACCCCCACTTCCTGCTCAACACGCTCAACAACATCTACGCGCTGATAGCCTTCGACAGCGACAAGGCACAACAGGCCGTGCAGGATTTGAGCAAACTTCTGCGCTATGTGTTGTACGAAAACCAACAAACTTTCGTACCTTTGTCCAAGGAAATAGATTTCATCAAGAACTACATTGAGCTGATGCGCATCCGCGTCTCCAAGGACGTGAAGGTGTACATCAACATCAATGTGCCTGAGAACAGTTCGATACAAATCGCTCCGCTGATATTCATCTCGCTGATAGAAAACGCTTTCAAACACGGCATCAGCCCCACTGAGACCAGTTTCATAAGCATCACCATCACGCAGATAGAGCAGAAGGAGGTGCGCTGCGAGATACTCAACAGCAACCACCCGAAGAACACATCGGACAAGAGCGGCAGTGGCATCGGACTGGAACAGGTGAGCCGGCGACTGGAACTGCTCTACCCCCACAGGTACGAATGGCAGAAGGGAGTGAGCGGTAACGGCGAGGTCTATTCTTCGTTGTTGTCTATCAAAGTGTGACAAGATTCACAGCGAGTATTAACACTAAAGAGTGAACACGATGATTTTGAGATGTGCCTTAGTTGACGACGAACCTCTCGCGCTGGATTTGCTGGAGGCTTACGTGCAGAAGACCCCTTGCCTGAAGCTTGAGGGGAAGTATTCGAGTGCAGTGACCGCCATGGACGGTCTGCGGGATAAACCCGTGGACTTGCTGTTCCTGGACATACAGATGCCCGAGCTGAGCGGACTGGAGTTCTCGAAGATGGTCAACGAGGAGACGCGCATCGTCTTCACCACAGCCTTCAGCCAATATGCGCTGGACGGCTATCGGGTGAACGCGCTCGACTATCTGCTGAAACCTATCAGCTACAAGGACTTCCTGGAGGCGGTGAACAAAGCCGTCGACTGGTTCGAGCTGAAGAGCAGCGCGGCCAGCGCCGAGTTGCCTTACACCGAGAACGACTGCATCTACGTGAAGAGCGACTACAAGCTCATCCAGATAAAGTTGAAGGACATACTCTACATCGAGGGACTGAAGGACTACGTGAAGATCTACGTGGAGAACCAGCCCAAGGCCATCCTCTCGCTCATCAGCATGAAGGTGATGGAAGAGCGGCTCCCCTCCTCCCTGTTCATCCGCGTACACCGCTCGTTCATCGTGCAGAAGAGCAAGATACAGGTCATCGACCGCGGACGAATTGTTTTCGGTAAGGAGTATATTCCCATCTCGGACTCATACAAACCGGAACTGCAGAACTACCTGAACGGGAAGACGATGCAATAAGCCGCATCAGCTGAGACACAAGATAAAGAATGCCGGCATATAGAGAGGAGCGAGACCTCGTCTATATGCCGGCAATCTTTTTACGTGGGGTGAGCCGTCGGTTACTTGATGTCGCAAACCGCCTTACCGTTCACCATGACGTTGCTCATCTCTATGTTCTTGCAGTCCTCGAACACACAACTCTTCTTCGCGTCGCGGATGACGATGTTCTTCAACTTGATGTCGGTGATGGGCGACTCCTCCAGTCCAGCTATGTGGATGGGCTCATCCGTGCCGTTCACCACCACATTGGAGATGCGTATGTTGCGGAACACGGGCGTACGCTCGCTCTTCTCCTCCTTGGGCATGCGGCTATATTTCAAACTGAAGATAAGGGCCTCTTTCTTGATGTCGTTCATCACGATGTTGCTCACACGGATGTCCTCCACCACTCCACCTCGTCCGCGGGTGGACTTCACGCGGATGCCACGGTCGGTGCCGTTGAACACACAGTTGGAGATTCTCACCTTACGCACGCCGCCGCTCATCTCGCTACCGATTACCACACCACCGTGTCCACTCTGCATCGTGCAGTTCTTGATGGTGATGTTCTCGCAAGGCTTGCCTATGCGGCGTCCCTGCAGGTCGCGTCCGCTCTTGATGGTGATGCAGTCGTCGCCCACGGAGATGTTGCAGTTGCTGATGTGCACGTTGCGGCACGACTCCGGATTGATGCCGTCGGTGTTGGGCGACGGCTCGTTGTTGATATTGAGGTTCTTGATGGTAACGTTTTCGCAAAACTCCGGATTCACGGTCCAGAAGGGAGAGTTCTTGATGTTCACCCCTTCGATGCGCACATTGGTGCAACGCACGGGGTGGATGAATGGCGGACGGAAGAAGCGGCGGTCGGCCGTGTTGTGCCAGTCGGTGTTGGTCTCCGCCTTGATGGCTGCCATGTCGTTGGCCTTGTCCCACATGGGTTGATACTTGTTCACGTCGCGCACCCCATTGTCGCGCAGGTCGATGAGCACCTTGAAGAACTCGTCCCACCATGCCTTGCCCTGTCCGTCCAGCGTGCCCTCACCTTTGATGGTGATGTTGTCGGAGTCCACCGCATAGATGAGGGGAGCGAAACTCTTCATCATCACCCCCTCGTGGCGCACCTCCACAAAGGGAAGGTAATCGTCGAAGTTGGTGGAGAACAACAGCGTGGCCCCCTTCGCCAGTTCAATGGTCGTATTGGTCTGCATACGGATGGAGCCTGTCAGATAGGTGCCGCTGGGGAAGTAGAGCGTGCCCCCACCCTCGTTGCTCAGTCTAGTGAGTGTCGTGTTTATCAACTCAGTGTTCAAGGTTGTGCCGTCCGCCTTCGCCCCGGCTTGTTTCATGTCGACGCGCGCGGCATAAGCGGCGGCTGTCATCACACTGGCCATCATGAAGGCCATCATTTGTTTTACCATAGTATATATATGTATATGAAAAGTTTATAGTAGTTCTCAAAATCATGTTTGAGCTACAAAAGTAAGCATTTCCTTCGGAATAACACGTATCAGTGCACAATTATTCCCCATGAAGCCGCCCTGCGACGCCTTTCGACACACATCCACGATGGAAAGTTTCCACAAATGAGGGTTATTCAAGGATTTATTTGTAAGTTTGCAACGTGATAATCGACCAACAAATAATAGAATACTACACAATGACACCACTACTGTCGTCCCTCGCAGCAGGGCAAAGCAAAACGTTCGGAAATAGAAGTTATATCGTTCACCGCGATACCACAAACAGTGTCCAACAAATCTTTTTGGTAGAACAAGACGATATATGCAGTCATTTTGAGCTACACGAATAATTATCCATAACACATTAGAAGGGATATATATATTATAGTATCAGATTAAAATCTACATTACCCCTTATTATAGCTAATTGGTATGCCGATAAAGTTTTCTAATTATTTCGATACGATTGGTTGATATCATCAGTCAAAAAGACATACCTTTGCAGCATAAACAAAACAAAAAGCAAGTAGATAACTACAAATATCAGAATTATGACAAGCAAGATTAAGTTCACAAAGATGCATGGGGCAGGCAACGATTACATCTACGTCAACACGATGCGTTACCCCATAGAGAAGCCCGAGGAACTCGCTATCAAATGGAGCGCGCCTCACACGGGCATCGGGTCGGACGGTCTGGTTCTGATAGGCGAGTCGAAGGTTGCTGACTTCAGCATGCGCATCTTCAACGCCGACGGTTCGGAGGCCATGATGTGCGGCAACGCTTCCCGTTGCATCGGGAAGTATCTCTACGAGAACGGTCTCACCGACAAGCGGGAGATTACTCTCGAGACTCTATCCGGCATTAAGATTCTCAAGTTACATATTGAACAAGGCATCGTCGCCGCCGTAACGGTGGACATGGGCGAGCCTCGTCTGGAGAACAAAGCGCAGCTGGCTACCCCCACGGGCGGCATGCTGGCCGAGGAGATTGCCACAGCGGTAGGCACGTTCAAGGGAACGTTCGTCTGCATGGGCAATCCTCACTGCGTCATCTTCACCGAGGACGTGGCGGCACTGGCTATAGACAAGATAGGTCCGGTGCTGGAGCGTCACCCGTTGTTCCCCGAGCGGGCGAACATCGAGTTCGCGCAACGGCTGGCGGACGGCGTCATCCGGATGCGCGTGTGGGAACGCGGCTCGGGCATCACGCAGGCATGCGGCACCGGAGCATGCGCCACCGCGGTGGCTGCTGTGCTCAACGGGGTGTGTGGCCGCAAGTCGGAGATTCGCATGGACGGCGGCAGCCTGTCCATCGAGTGGAGCGAGGCGGACAATCATGTCTACATGACCGGCCCGGCCACCAAAGTATTTGAAGGAGAAATAGATCTATAAACAACAAATAAACAAAAGAAAACAAAGATTATGGCACTCGTAAACGAACATTTCCTGAAGCTGCCGAGCAACTACCTGTTCTCGGACATAGCAAAGAAAGTCAATACCTTCAAGGTGACACATCCGAAGTCGGACATCATCCGTCTGGGTATCGGCGACGTGACGCAACCCCTGCCGATGGCCTCCATCGAGGCGATGCACAAGGCGGTGGACGAGATGGCTCACAAAGAGACCTTCCGCGGATACGGACCCGAGCAAGGATACGACTTCCTGATAGACGCGATCATCAAGAACGACTTCGCTCCGCGGGGCATCCATCTGGACCCTAGCGAGGTGTTCATCAACGACGGTGCCAAGAGCGACACAGGAAACATCGGCGACATACTGCGCCACGACAATAGCATCGGCGTGACAGACCCCATCTACCCGGTGTACATCGACTCGAACGTGATGTGCGGACGAGCCGGCTCACTGGAGAACGGACGGTGGAGCAACGTGGTCTACATCCCCTGCATGCGCGAGAACAACTTCATTCCTCAGATCCCGAAGAAGCGCATCGACATCGTTTACCTCTGCTACCCCAACAACCCCACGGGCACGGTCATCGGCAAGTCCGAGTTGAAGAAGTGGGTCAACTACGCGCTGGAGAACGATACCATCATTATGTACGATGCCGCTTACGAGGCATACATACAGCATCGGGACATCCCCCACTCCATCTACGAGATAAAGGGAGCCCGTAAGGTGGCCATCGAGTTCCATAGTTTCTCGAAGACAGCCGGCTTCACCGGCGTACGCTGCGGCTACACCATCGTGCCGAAGGAGCTGACCGCCAGCACCCTCACCGGCGAGCGCGTACCGCTCAACCGATTGTGGAACAGACGTCAGTGCACCAAGTTCAACGGCACCTCCTACATCACGCAACGCGGTGCCGAGGCTACCTACTCGCCCGAGGGCAAGCAACAGGTGAAGGATACTATCAAGTACTATATGACCAATGCCAGCATCATGCGAAAGGAGCTGACCGACATCGGACTGACCGTTTTCGGTGGAGAGGACGCTCCTTACATCTGGCTGGAAGCCCCCCGCGGCCTGTCGTCGTGGAAGTTCTTCGAGCAGATGCTCTACGAGGCCAACGTGGTGGGCACCCCCGGTGTAGGCTTCGGTCCCAACGGCGAGGGATACATCCGAATGACCGCTTTCGGCGACCGCGCCGACTGTCAAGAGGCAATGCGCCGACTGCGTAAATGGTTGGGATAAGGAAAGGCATGCATGGTATTAGGTAACAACGACTGAACGAGATACAGAGAGAGATTCAATTAACATAAGTAACAATTAAAGGGAAAAAGATTATGAAGAAGAGTTTCAAAATGGCCGCATTACTGCTAGGATCGGTAATGGCCGCAGAGACAATGCAAGCCCAAGAAGGTGTGGAAGCCTCCGTAGGCGCGGACATCGTTAGCGGATACGTTTGGCGTGGACAGGACCTGGGCAACGTCAGCATCCAGCCCTCGCTGGAGTTGACCTACAACGGACTGTCGCTCTCCGCATGGGGATCGGTAGGCATCAGCAACCTGGCAGGTGGTGCCGAGCAGACCAAAGAGCTCGACTTGACATTGGGTTATACAATGGGTGGTTTCAACATCGGCGTGACCGACTATTGGTTTAGCGGTGGCAACAAGTACCTGAAGTACGGCGCTCACGAGACCTCACACGTGTTCGAGGTGAACCTGGGATACGACTTCGGAGTGGCTGCCATCAACTGGTACACCAACTTCGCCGGCGACGACTACAAGGCCGATGGCGACCGTGCCTACTCCTCGTACTGCGAGCTGAGCGCTCCGTTCAAGTTGGGAGGTCTCGACTTCTCGGCTTCCGTGGGAGCGGCGCCTTTCAAGAGCTCAGGCACCTATGGCTATGTGGACGGATTCTCCGTGGTGGACGTCAGCCTCGGGGCAGCCAAGGAGATCAAGGTGACGGACACCTTCAGCATCCCCGCGTTTGCCCGGGTGACGGTGAACCCCAAGAGCGAGAGCACCTATCTGGTATTCGGTATTAGTTTTTAATGAAGCATACAACTAGAGAGAATTAACTATAAAAAAGAACATGAAAGAGCGTATAGGAGAAGATCATAGTTTATCGAGATATACTCAAGTTTGTTGTAAGGTAATTCACTTAAGCTTTTTTCGTTCCTATACCTCTTTTTAAAATCGTTTTTGTTATGAAAAAGATTGAAGCAATTATTCGAAAGACAAAGTTCGAGGATGTGAAGGACGCATTGCTCGCAGCTGACATCGAATGGTTCTCTTACTACGACGTAAGAGGTGTAGGCAAAACACGCCAGGGGCGCATCTATCGTGGTGTGGTGT
>CAVFUK010000036.1:0-17590 GCA_963625535.1 Anaerovoracaceae bacterium
CGCAAGCCTTGCGTGTCTTCTCCGACAAAGGTTGCCGCTCGGCCGACTCCGTTCCTCTTGTCGAGTATTTCTTCCCGTTGGCAGAATTTTCCTCGCCGATGCTTGCGTTTTCGTCATTTTCCTCTACATTTGCAGCAGGTGTCGAACTGCTTTGGGAATCTTTCCCATAGTTATTCCGTTTATTCGGTAGGAGCAGTTCTGCAGCAGAGACGGGGCTTTGTTCATATATCTGACGATTGGGGTCAGATGAAGATTGAGCGAAGTTCCGTCTTATCGTTTCCGCAGCATTCGAACCTTCCAAATAGAGGATATTCAAGTTCCGCAATCACATACTCGTTGAAAACCGACTTACGTATGATGGCGAGAAAGATGAGAAAGCGCCCATAAGCCCCCATCGCAATAGAACTTGCAGAACTTGAATAACAGTAAACGTAAAACTTTCAACATCTTTGGGTCCGCCAAAAGACAATGCTTCGTTCGGGCCAAAACAATCGATTGTTTTGGCTTATACAATCGATTGTTTTTGCCTATACAATCGATTGTCTTTGCCATTGCGAACGATTGTCTGAATCAATGGATGAATGCGGATTTCAAACCTGATTCAAGTTACGCAATCCCCCGAATACAATTGGTTCATCGGCCTATAGGTCTCCTATCAACGAGCATACTAACTCAAGTGCCAACGAGCATATAGCTCAATGGCACATGAGTAGAGACTGCGTTGGTTACAGGGCGTTCCACCCTCCGAGCACCTTCTCTATGATGGGCGCCATGTCGTAGTACTTATATTCTGCCAAGCGGCCGCCGAAAATCACGTTCTGCTCCCGCTCGGCCAACTGCCGGTATTGCTCGGCCAGGGCGTTGTTGCGCTCGTCATTCACGGGGTAGTAGGGCTCCATGCCCTCCTTGTACTCGGTGGAGTATTCCTCCGTCACCACTGTCTTTGGATTATCATACACTTGCTGGCCCTTGCACTCGAAGTGCTTGTGCTCTATCACCCGCGTGTAGGGCTTCTCGTGCGAGGTGTAGTTCACCACCGCGTTGCCCTGGTAGTTCGGTGTCTCCTCCACACGGGTCTTGAAACTCACCGTGCGCCAGTCGAGCTTGCCCAGCCGGAAGTCGAAGTACTCGTCGATGGCGCCGGTGTAGACCAAACGGTCGGCGTACCGCTGCCAGTCCTTGTACTCCGAGTGGAAGAAGTCCACCCCCGTCAGCGTGTCGATGCCCTCCAGCAGTCCTTCCGTCAGGCGGTTATATCCTCCCACGGGGATGCCCTGGTATTTGTCGTTGAAGTAGTTGTTGTCGTAGACCAACCGCACGGGCAACCTTTTGATGATGAAGGCCGGCAGCTCGGTGCACTTGCGTCCCCACTGCTTCTCGGTGTATTCTTTGATGAGTTTCCGGAACACGTCGCGTCCCACCAGGCAGAGCGCCTGCTCCTCCAAGTTGCGCGGCTCGCGTCCGTCCAGGGCCTTCAGTGCCTCCGCCCTCTGCTCGTCGATCTTCGCCTGAGCCTCGGCCGGTGTCTTCACGCCCCACATCCGCGCGAACGTGTTCATGTTGAACGGCAGATTATATATCTCCCCCTTGTAGTTCGCCACCGGGCTGAACTGTATGGGGTAGAACTCCACGAACGAGTTCACGAAGTCCCACACCACCTTGTTCGATGTGTGGAAGATGTGCGGTCCGTAGGTGTGCACGTTGATGCCTTCCATGCGCTCGCAGTAGATGTTGCCGCCCAGCTGCGGGCGTTTGTCTATCACCAGGCACTTCTTTCCTTGTCTCCTTGCCATGCAGGCAAACGTGGCGCCGAACAGTCCGGAGCCCACTATCAGATAATCGTAACGCATATTCCGTTTTACTTTTTTTGATTGTATGTTTTGCGAAGTTCAAGTAACGTCAAAAACCAAAGCGCTTAGGCACGCCTTTTATGTATATGTTTGTCTCCTCCCACCTCTACCCATCGGGGCTTTCAGTGACGATTCAGCATTGCAAATATACAAAATGTTGAGAACAAACAAATAAAAGCTAAATTCTTTTCTTGGAACTTTTAGTAAAATCATCGTGGCCTACCGCTGAAAAATCACTCAAGTGAGCGATGGCCAACGCTCCTTGCTCCGATGGGCAACGCTCCTATGTGCGTTTTTTGGGAACCGTTCGGCCACGTCGTGCTCACTGCATTGGCAGTGAAGAATTCTGCATTGTTGCCGTGAAACATTTGCGATTGTGAGAGAACAAATGTATTTTTGCCGTTGGAATCAACAAAATGACTCATGGATACGAACGAAACTCAACAGGCACTGGCATTTGCAGCGATGTGCGTCGACGCTACGGCGAAAGCTGAGGGATGCTCCAGCAGAGAGATGTATGAGCGCATGAAGGCTGTGGGCCTTATTCATGGCTTGACGACCAGGCTGGACGCTCTACATACGCAAAGCCGCGAATATGTGGTACAGGACCTGCTTCGGGCACTGCACCGCTTGGAGGAAACTGCCAATTGTCAACAATAAAACTGATAGACTATGCGAACAATGTATCATGGTGCTACGCAAATAGTGGACGCGCCGCTTTGCCATATAGGACGTGATAACCTGGACTTCGGGAAAGGTTTCTATTTGACCGACATGCGTGAGCAGGCTGTTGGTTGGGCTACCCGTGTAGCGAACGTCGGTTTGCCACAATGGTTGAACACCTACGAACTGGACACGGAGTATATTTTGAAGAATGCAAAGTGCCGAATCTTTAATGCGTATGACGAGGAATGGCTTCAGTTTATCGTAGACAGCCGAAATGGCGCTCGTCCTTGGCAAGGATACGACTATATCGAGGGCGGAATAGCCGACGACCGTGTCATCACGACAATAGAAGACTATCTGAATGGTGACATTTCCATGGAATATGCCTTGAGACGACTTTCTGAACATCAGCCCAATAATCAGGTCTGCCTCTTGTCTCAAGTCTTGGTCGACAAATGTTTGCGGTTCCTGAAGGCCGAGCCGCTCAATGATTTGGCCGGAAAGGAGGTGGCGCCATGCTAAGGGATTCACAACTTTGGATGAAGATTGGACGCATATGCACGCGCTTGTCCGAACGACTCGACATCTCTCCCGAAAGGGCTTTCGACATATTCCAGCGGAGCAGGACGAACGAACTACTGCACGATGAACGTTCGCTCCTCTATCTCATGAGCGACCTCTATATCGTAGATGATGTGATAAGAGAGCTCTCCGGGCACCGTTAGCTTCAAAGTAATTCGACCCCAACAACTGTGGGTTCGGTGTCGATAAAACAGCAAGTGTCCGCAACGCCGTTCTTTTGAGTCGGCATTGCGGACACGTTGTCTATAGTAGCCACAGGCCTCAGGGAACTTTTCGTGTTCCCTCGAAGCGGCTGTGCGGTTATCAGTTATTGGAGGTTATCTTCGCCCAGTGGACGCATTCGTCTGACCAAGGTGCTGACAATTGCGTTGTTTTGCCATTGATACTATCGTAAAGCTTGGATTGCACATACACCGTGACACTCGTAAGGTTGGGATCAGAAGAGGAATTATTCTTAAAGGCATTTGTTGTTATTTCAGGAAGCGCGGTGCAGTTTGGCAACCAAATTTCTCCGACACTGGTAAATGAAAAATCGTAATCTCGTATTGTCGGTGCGCTCGACAGGTAGGTCACTTTCTTTAGGTTTGTGCAGTTGCTGAACACCTGATAGTCCCAATAATCGGCATTACCGGTAGATACTCCTGCCGGAATGGTAATCTCTGTCATAGATTTGCAACCTTGGAAAACTCCGGCTCTTATATTCGTCAAGCTGCTTGGCAACGAGGGGTTATTAAGTGCTGTACCAGCCAAGGCATAACTGCCTATCTCTGTCAATCCGCCCGGCAACTCGATGCTTGCAAGCGAAGAACAGCCTCCAAATGCGAAGGAACCTATTATGGTTACGGTACTTGGTATAGTAACGCTTGTTAGGGAACTGCAATTGGAAAAACAATCAGCGGGTACCTTGGTTATGCCTTCTGGCAGTACTACCTTTGTCAGTGTCGTGTTGCCTATGTAACTCGAAGAACCGTCTGCGGTATAATAAAAATGTAATTTGTCGAGATTCAAAACATTAGCTTCGGACAGGTCGAGCTCCTCGATGGTGGTGTTCTTTGCCAATACGGCGATGTCGTCGCTGCTTAAGGCACCCACAATCTTCAGCTTGTTGCCATCGATGGCTGCGGCTATGGTCTCCTCTGTCACTTCACCGCCGGTGTCGCTGGTGATGGTAAGCGTGCCTTTGCTGTCGTCTTCACTCATCGTTGCCTCAACGAGATCCTTTTCCGTTCCCCATTCGGCTGTGCTGACGGACGACAGGGCCAGTGCACCACCGTTCATCTTCATCTTCAGTGTGTACAGTGTGTTGGCGTCGAGTGTCACTGCGCTCGTGGATTTCCAGATATAGGTCTTACCACCCATCTCGAAGCTGAAACCTAACTCGCCCTGGGCGATTGTCTGCGGCACGATGATGGCTTCGTATTCGGATTTGGCGTTGGTCGTGGTTGAGGTAGTGGCGCCCGCGGCCGTGAAGCCTACCGGGCAGACGGAGATTTCAGCAACGTTCTTTGTGGCTGTGGTGTTGTCCACCCATGCGGCTGTCTTCGCGTCGGCGAAGTTGTAGGTGCCTGTGAGGTTCGTTCCGCTCACCTGCACTTTCGACAGTGGGTCGGCTGTGCTTGTGTTGTCCTTGCCCAGGTCCACCACGATGTGGAGTTTCGCCATGATGTGTGTGAGAGTCACGGTAATGCCGCTGGTGGAGGCTTTGGCGGGTGTGGTCAGCTGCATCAGGTGGTCGCAGGTCTTCAGCTTGGCATCGTCGCTCTGGTCACTGGCGATGGTCAATTCGGCAGAGGTAGCGGGTTCGCCGGTTGTGGTGTCCCGGAAGTCGAACGTGGCAGCGGTCACATTCACGTCGTTGCCGTCGCCAGCCCAGTACATGGGCAGTGCGGTAGTGCCGTCCGCCGTGTCGTACGATTTCCATGCGTCGTTTTCGTCCTTCATCTGCGCATAGTAGCTGTACTTGCTGTTGCTCTCGTTCTTGATGCGCAGATAAAACTCTGTGGGTGAGGTGGTCTGGTCGTAGCCCGCTTTGGTTGCCAGTTCGCCCACCATTGTGTTCACTGTGATGGGGGTGCCTTCAGCTACGTAGGAGTCTGAATTACCCCCCCATCCTCATTGGAGCAGCCTGCCAGCGCGAGGGCCAGGGCTGCGAAAGGAATGATTGATTTGTTCATTTGTTTCTCTTTTATATATATTAGTTAATTAAAATTTGTTCGTCTGTCCGTCACGAACGCAAAGGTTTGGGTTGCGTCCGGCCGTTTCTTTTACCGTCTTGCGAAGGCACGGTTGCTGCTTCTCACGCAACAGCCGTCGCAAAGTCGTGCAAAGTTACAGTTTTTTCCTGTAACTACAACTCCTCCAGCAACAATTAGGTGATTGAAAACAACAAAAGGTTGGCTGCGCTCAAAGCATATGCTGAGGCGGCATGAGGCTATACGATTTTTATCATTCGTGCGTGAGGAAGCATGAACGCATCGTCATCTCCCCGTAGCATGCAGATACTCGGTGATGGCGAGGCGGTACTTCACGCAGGCGTCAATGTAGTTGGTACGCGACTTCTCGTAGAGGGCGTCGGCGTGGAGACGGTCCGTCATGGTGGCCGAGCCGCTGCGGTAGGCGCTGGCGTGCTGGCGACGGTTCTGCTCGGCCTGCTCCAGCTGGCGGCGCGCAAGGTCCACCTGCTTGTACTTCTCGTTCAGCGTGTTCCACTTCTGCGAGATCTGCACGCGCATCAGCTTCTGCTTGTCGTCGTAGTCCATGCGGGCCTGGCGGACGGCGATGTTGTGGCGCGCCAGGGTGTGCGAACCACCCCACCAAGCGGTGAGGGGGATGGAGACGTTGGCGGCGAGTATCCAGGTGACCTTGTTGCGGTCGAGCACACTGTTGTAGAGCCCTTCCTCGCGCTTGGCATAGAGGTAGTGGTAGCTAAGGGCGAAGATGGTGCCCACGGTGGGCAGCAGCTCGCCGCGGTAGAACTTGCGTTTCTGCTGGGCAGCCTCCAGATTGAACCGCAGGAGGTTGAGCTCGTGGCGGTCGAGTAGCGAGGCCTCGGGGTCGGCGTAATAGACCGAGGGTTCCTTCACCGCGTAGATGTCGTCCCACAGGAGGCTGTCGACGGCCTCCACGCCGAGCAGGTAGGCCAGATACTCGCGGCAGAGGTTCTTGCCGTTCTGCACCTGCAGGCGGGTGCTCTCCAACTCGGTGCCGTAGAGCTGGACCTGCATCTCGTCGTTGGGGGTGACAAGTCCGGCCTTCAGCGCCAGGGCGGCGTCGTGGCGGGCACGGTCCACCAGGGTGTCCATGGTCAGCAGCGACCGCTCGGCCTCGTAGAGCTGCACCAGTTGCCAAAAGTACCGCTCCACCTCCTCGGTAATCTCTTCCTCCTTGAGGGAGGCCATCTCGTCGTAGGCTTTCACGCCAATGTCGGCAAGGCGGTTGGCGCTGGTCAGACGGCCGCCGGTGTAGAGGGGCATCATCATGCGGAGGCCTCCCACATAGCCTTGCTTCAGGATCTGCACGTTTTCCGCCTCGAAGGTGTCGTCCTCGGACATCATAGTGAAGATGGCGTCCAGCGCGTCGGTGCCCTGGAAGAGGCCCTTCTCGCGGGTGAAGGCCGTGGCCGACATGCCGACGGTGGGGAAATACTTGGTGAAGAGCTCCTTCTTCTGCTGGCGCATGGACTGCACGTCGAGGCGCTTCTTCTGAAGGTCGTTGTTGCTGCGGCAAGCCGAGGCGACGGCTTCGGGCAGGGTGAAGACGGCCTGCGCGGACACGGTGGCCGTGGCGGTGAGCAGGAGTACGGTGAGGTAGAGGCTAAAACGTTTCATTTCTTTGATTTCTTTTCCATAAGTTTCCAATAAGCGCAAGGCATCACAGTGACCACCAGCAGGGTGGCTGTGAGGGTTCCGAAGCTGATGACCCACCCCATGGAGGGCCAGAGGGTGCTCTCGGAGAACATCACGGGGATGACACCCACCGCCGTGGTGGCGGAGGTGAGGAAGATGGGGATCATGCGCCGGTGCCCGGCTTCGATGGCGGCCTCGCGCACGGCCATGCCCTTGGCTTTCAGCTCCTCGGCATAGTCGAACATGATGACGGAGTTGCGCATGACGATACCCAGCAGGGAGAAGAGGCCGAGCATGGAGGTCATGCTGAAGTCGTTGCCTGAGAGCCACTGACCGAGGGCGGCGCCTGGCAGGGCGAGCAGGGTGCCTGCCATGGCGAGCAGCGACAGGCGGAAGCGCTTGAAGTTGAGCACCATGACGAGCAGGATGACGGAGAGGCTGATGAGGAAGCTCTTCACCAGGGGCTCACCAATGCGGCTGTTGAGCAGCTCGGCTCCCCACTTCTTGTACTTCACGTTGCCGTGGAGACCAGGGATGACCTGCTCCTTCACATAGCGGTTGATGGCCTGCGACGTCTTGGCCTTGCTGAAGCCGGGGCGCACATCGGCCTGCACGTTGACGCAGCGTTTGCCCTGGGCGTGCATGATGTTCGACTCGCACCAGTCGGGGCGGATGTGGGTGATCTGGCGCAGCGGCACGTTGCCACCGAGCGCCGTACCCACATAGTCGTTGCCCAGGTCGGTGAGGTCCTTCTGCTCCTCGCGGTCGGCGGTGTAGAGCATCACGGGCATCTCGTAGTCGTCGTCCCAGATGCTGCCGGCCTTGAATCCGCCGTACTTCATAGCCAGGCTGGAGGCTACGGAGAGTCGCGTTACGCCCAACTGGGCGGCGCTGATGGGATCGAGGTCGACGCGCACGATGGGCTGTTTCTCGCCGAAGGCGTCGTGAATCCACAGCAGTCCGTCCTGCGAGCGCATGTATTGCTTGATGGTGTCGGCGGCCGCATGGAGCTCGCGCAGGTCCTCACCCTCGAGCATCAGGGCGATGTCGGTGGAGGCCATGCAGTACGAGAGCTGGAACATGCGGACGAAGGTGTCGGGCCAGCGCTCCTCGAAGTAGCCGGTGTAGTCGCGTATGAGGCTGAGGGTCTCGGTGTTGCCCTTGGTGCGTATCACTATCTGCGAGAAGGACTTGCCTCCCATGGCGATGGGGGCGGACACCATGAAGCGCGGCATCAGTTGGCCCACGAACTGGGTGACGTCCACCACACGGTCGTCGGCCTGCATCACACGTGCCACACTGTCGGTGATGGCCGCCGTGTGGTCGATGCCGGAGCCCTTGGGGTTATAGATTTCCACCACGAACTGGTCGCGGTCGGCGTTAGGTATCATGCGTTGCGGCAGTTGCTTGAAGAGCAGCACACCCCCCACGACGATGGCCACACAGGCGACTATCGTCAGCCACGGGTGGCGGAAGCAGCGGTCGAGCGCCCACTCGTAGCCCCGCTGTATGGGTGCCAGGAAGCGCGACTCCTTGAGTTTGCTCTCTGCGAAGGACGACTTGCCCAAGAACTTGTGGTTGAGCAGCGGCACCACCAGCATGGCCACCAGCAGCGAGGTGAGCAGCGACAGGATGAGGGTGAAGATGAACACCTTGAAGAACGTGGCCAGGAACGTGGGCAGAAACACCGGTGTGGGCAGGAACACGAAGCAGATGCTGAGCGTGGCCACGCTGATGGAGGGGAAGAAGTTGTGGGCGCTCATGACGGAGGCGAACCAGCTGGACTTGTGCTGGCGCAGCAGGTCCTGGTGCGCGTCGATGATGATGATGGAGTCGTCGACCACCATACCGAGAGCCACCATGAGGGCGGCGAGCGTGACATTGCTGAGCGGTATGTTGAAGGCGTTCATCAGTGCGAAGGTGATCATGATGGTGATGGGGATGGAGAATCCCGCCACCACGGCGGAGCGTATGGGGAAGAGCAACATCATCACCAACACCACGATGACGATGGCCTCGAGGAAATCGCCGAAGAAGCCGATGATGGAGTCCCTCACCACCTGGGGTTGGTTGGCGATGCGGGTGACGTTGACACCCTCGGGGAGGCTCTGTTTGAAGGCATCCACCTGCCGGTCCACCTCCTGGCCGAAGGCTACGATGTCGCCGCCACGCTTCATCTCCATGCCCACGAGCACGGCACGACGGCCGTTGTTGGTGATGAAGCTCTTCACCTCGGGGTATTCGCGCACCACGCGGGCCACATCCTTCAGCCGCACCAGTTTGCCGGAGGGGTCGTTGAGGATAATCTGGTCGCCCAGCTCCTGCTCGGTGGTGTAGCTGGAGCTCACGTAGATGGGCATGTCGGTGTCGCCCGACTCGATGTGAGCGCCGCCAGTGGTGACGCCCTGCATGGTCAGCAGGGCATTGATCATAGAATTGTTGACGCCGAAGCGCACCATGCGCTCCTTATCGAGGTAGATGCTTATCTGCTCGGGCAGGACGCCCTGTATGCGGAGGTTGGTGATGTTCTTCACACCCAGCAGGTCGCGCTTCAGGTCGGAGGCATAGTCGCCCAGCTCGCGGTAGCTCTTGTCGTCGCTGTCAAGCACAATGAGCTCGGCGGCGGCTTCGCCAAAGTTGTCGAGCACGGCCACACCGAGCACGCCCAGTGGCAGCACGGTCTTCTGCAACAAAGGCAGTCCGTCGCGTATCTTGCCCCACACGGCGTTGGGGTCCTTGGCTCCCTCGTCGTTGAGCATGACCATCATGGAGCAATATCCGTCGCTGGAGGATGAGGTGGTCTCCTCGGCATTCACTTCGTTGAAGCTGAAGATGTAGTCCTCCAACCGGTTGGTAAGTTGCTGCTCCACCTCCTCGGCGGAGGCTCCGGGATAGACAGCCACCACCATGCCCACAGCCATCTTGAACTCGGGGAACTCCTGCTTAGGCATCTTCCACAGCGAGAAGATGCCGGCGCCTACCAGCAGCAGGATGAAGAACACAACCAGCCGGTGGTTGTGCATAGTGGCCTTGGTAAAGTTCGGCATTTCCATCAGTCAACCTCCTTTATGGTCTGTCCCTCACATATCTTGGTCTGGCCCTCCACGATGATGTGGTCGCCATCGTCGATGCCATCGTACACCACCACGCCATCCTTAGCGTAGATGCCTATCACCACGGACTGGCGGTAGGCCTTGCCGTCGCGCACCACCCACACGTAGTGGTCGTCGTCGGTGTTCACCTTCACGGCACTGACGGGCAACACGAAGCCCTTCTGGCCACGGGTGCTCTGGGGCCACAGCTGCACGTTGCACACCATGCCTTGCATCAGCCGGTGGTCGCGGTTGCTCACGTTGAGCCGCACCTCGTAGCTATGGGTCAGCGGGTCGCTCGCCACGCCTACGGCATCCACCTTGGCGTCGAAGTAGACCGAGTCGCCCAGGGCGAGCACACAGATGCGCGCCTCGTCGCCTTTCTTTATCTTGGAGATTTCCCGCTCGGGGATAGGTGTCTTGGCCACGACATCGTCGAGGTCGAGGATGGTGAAGGCGGACATCACCAGGCCGTAGTTCTCACCCACCTCTATCTTGCGCTTGCCGATGACGCCTGCCACGGGGGCGTAGAGTTTGGTGTCCTTGAGTCGCTTCTCGGCCGAGGCGTACATGCTGCGCGCCTGTTCGAGCTTGGTCTGCACCTCGACGTACTTGATGTCGGACACGCTCTGCTCGTCGTGCATCATGTTCACGCGCCGCATGGCATCCTCCGCCTGGTCGAGCGTAGCCTTGGCCATGTTGTAGCTGTTCTGCATGTCCTGCGGATCGAGCTCGGCCAGCAGCTGTCCCTTGGCCACGGCATCGCCCTCGTCCACATACACCCGGGCCACGGTACCAGGCACGGTGAAGCCTACGGCGGTGGAGGTCTTGGCCTCTATCTGGCCTACATAATACCACTTGTTCTCGAGGGTGCAGAGCGAGGCCGTCATAGTCTTGCAGGGCTGTGGCTCGGCGGTGCCGTTAACTTTTTTCTCGGTACATGCCGCAATGCCTGTCAGCGCAAGGGCTAGTAGAGAGAGTCTGACGATGTTGTTTGTTTTCATTATTCTGATGTTCGTTTGTGCTTGGGCGGAGGTGTACCACAACCGCATTAAAATTGTGCAAATTTACGACTATTCTCTAAATAATTGAGCTTCTGAGACCATTTTATACTAAAATAGGCTCGCGATGACACCATCGGAGCACCTTTTCTCATGCGAGAGCGCACATCTCCTCTTTTTAAAATAGGCGATGTGGGGCGCAACATCCGTCATTCATACCACATGGAACGCAGGATTTCATTACCTTTGCACCCGAATTAACGAGGAAAAACGTCATGACGAACAGTAATCGGAAGACAGAGAGTCTGCTGGCGCTCATACGCAAGGGCGAGCCGCTCACACTGGGGCAACAGGTGAAACTCACCTTCCAGCTCAGCGTGCCAGCCGTCATCGCGCAGTTCTCGTCCATCGTGATGCAGTACATCGACGCTTCGATGGTGGGCAGTCTGGGCGCCGAGGCATCGGCCTCCATCGGACTGGTGTCGACCACCACATGGCTCTTCTCCGGGCTGTGCGCCTCGGCCGCCACGGGATTCTCCGTGCAAGTGGCCCACAAGATAGGGGCAGGCGACATGGAGGGTGCGCGCGACGTGCTGCGACAATCGCTCTCCATCATCCTCATCTTCGGTCTGTTGCTGGGCGCGGTGGGAGTCTGCATCAGCGGCGCGCTGCCCGGCTGGCTGGGAGGCGACCCTTCCATCCGGCACAACGCCTCGCTCTACTTCTGCATCTTCTCGCTGGTGTTGCCCGCCCTGCAGATGGAATTTCTAGTGGGCGGAATGCTGCGCTGCAGCGGTAACATGCAGGCGCCGAGCCTGGCAGGCGTGGCGATGTGTCTGCTCGATGTTGTCTTCAACTACCTGCTCATATTCCCCTCGCACGAATGGACGGTGGGCGGCGCCACCATCACCCTGCCGGGCGCAGGCTTGGGCGTGGTAGGCGCGGCCCTCGGAACGGCCGCCGCCGAGGTGACGGTGGCCGGGGTGATGCTGTGGTATCTGCTCACCCGCTCGGACAAGCTGAAGCTGAAGGGTGAGCCGGGACGCTTCCGCCCGCACTCGCGCATACTGAAGAACGCCGTCCACATCGGGCTGCCGATGGGCGTGGAACATACCTTCATCTGTTGCGCCCAGATCATGACAACCCTCATTGTGGCACCGCTGGGTGTCTGCGCCATAGCCGCCAACTCGTTCGCCATCACGGCGGAGAGTCTGTGCTACATGCCCGGCTACGGCATTGCCGACGCCGCCACCACCCTGGTGGGACAGAGCATCGGTGCCGGACGGCTGAAGCTGACACGCAGCTTGGCGAACATCACCGTGCTGATGGGAATGGCTGTCATGGGGGTGATGGGAGTGCTGATGTACCTGTTCGCGCCGGAGATCATCGGCCTGATGACTCCCATCGAGGAGATACGGCAGCTGGGCGTGATGGCACTGCGCATAGAGGCTTTCGCCGAGCCGATGTTCGCGGCGTCCATCGTGGCCTATTCGGTGTTCATCGGTGCCACGGACACCTTCGTGCCCTGTCTGATGAACCTCTTCAGCATCTGGGCGGTGCGCCTGTCGCTGGCGGCGTGGCTCGCTCCCACCCTGGGACTGCGGGGCGTGTGGATAGCCATGTGCGTGGAACTGTGCTTCCGGGGTTCGATATTCCTCATCCGCCTGAAGCGCGAACGGTGGATGAAAAAAGTATTGCGTAACAACTAAATCAAGATATAAAGAGACATGAAACTGATAAAAGACGCTGAGTTCGGGGGCGAGCGTCCCTTGTTCGAGTCGCACGACCTCCGTCTGGAGGATGTGACCATACGGGCCGGCGAATCGGCCCTGAAGGAGTGTAGTAACATAGAGGCGGTGCGCTGCCGCTTCGAGGGTAACTATCCCTTCTGGCACGTGCATGGATTCGTGATAGACCACTGTTACTTCGACGTGGGCGGACGGTCGGCGCTGTGGTACTGCGACCGCCTCAGGATGACGGACACGGTCATCGACGCGCCGAAGATGTTTCGCGAGATGAGCGAACTGCAGCTGGAGAACGTGACGATGAACGATGCCGACGAGACGTTCTGGCGCTGCCAGGGCATCAGCGCCAAGAACCTGACGCTGCACGGAGGCACCTACCCCTTCATGCTGAGCCACGACATCCGCGTGGACGGACTGGAGAGCGACAGCAAGTACGTGTTCCAGTACACCAAGGATGTGGAGATACACAACGCCCACATCACGACGAAGGATGCTTTTTGGGAGGTGGAGAACGTCACCGTCTACGACTCGGAACTGAACGGCGAATATCTAGGCTGGCACTCGAAGAACCTGCGGTTGGTCAACTGCCACATCACGGGCGAACAGCCGCTTTGCTACGCCCACGACCTGGTGTTGGAGAACTGCACCTTCGGCCCCGACTGCGACCGAGCCTTCGAGTACAGCACCCTGCGGGCGGACATCCGTGGGAGCATCACCAACGTGAAGAACCCCATGTCGGGAAACATCGTGGCGGACGAGATTGGGTCCGTCACCATCGACGCCAACATCAAGGCACCTGCCGACTGCGACATTCGGCTACGCGACGGACGGACTTATGCGTACGACAAACGTCTGTTCGAGTAAGGGCAATGTTCCGACTTTTGAGTATTAAGAGTCTGTCCTTGGCGACAGACATGTCACATATATAATATATAATAAGGTAAATACGTTATGAGATACGACTTCGATAAACAGATTTCCCGTAGGGGAACGAACTGCTGCAAGTGGGACAGCGCCACTCGCGATGATGTGTTGCCCATGTGGGTGGCCGACATGGATTTCGAGACGGCACCTGCCATCGTCGACGCCCTGCGCCAACGGGTGGAGCACGGCATCTACGGATACACATACGTGCCCGATAGTTACTATGAGGCGGTAGTCCGTTGGTTCGACCGCCGCCACGCTTGGCGGATGGACCGCCAGTGGATAATCTACACCATCGGTGTGGTGCCTGCCGTGTCAGCCGTCATCAAGGCGCTGACCGTGCCGGGCGACAAGGTGCTGGTGCAGACGCCGGTCTACAACTGCTTCTTCCCCGCCATCCGCAACAATGGGTGCGAGGCGCTCTCCTCACCGCTCGTCTACGCCGACCACACCTACACCATCGACTTCGACGACCTGGAGCGGAAAGCCGCCGACCCGAAGGCGAAGGTGATGCTGCTCTGCAACCCCCACAACCCCGCCGGCCGTGTGTGGACCGTGGAGGAGCTGACGCGCATCGGCGAGATTTGCATACGCCACGGGCTGACGGTCATCGCGGACGAGATCCATTGCGAGTTCGTCTTCCCGGGACACCGCTACACGCCGTTCGCCTCCATCTCGGAGGAGTTTCTGCACCACTCCGTCACCTGCCTCTCCGCCAGCAAGGCGTTCAACATTGCCGGGCTGCAGATAGCCAACATCGTCTGTGCCGACGCCGAACGCCGTGCCAAGATAGACCGCGCCATCAACGACAACGAGGTGTGCGACGTCAACCCCTTCGGAGTGATAGCCACACAGGCCGCCTACAACCAGGGCGAGGAGTGGCTGGAGCAGCTCATCGGGTACCTCCACGCGAATTACCTCTACATGAAGGACTACTGCGAGGAGCAGCTGCCGGACTTCCCGCTGACCATGCTCGAGGGTACGTACCTCGTGTGGATGGACTGCCGCAAGCTGGGCATCCCCTCGGAGCAGTTGGAGCAACGGCTGATAGACGAAGCCGGGCTGTGGCTCAACGCCGGTGCCATGTATGGTGCCGAAGGCGAAGGGTTCATGCGGTGGAACATCGCCTGCCCGCGTGCCACGCTGACGGAAGGGCTGAAGCGGTTCACGGAGTTTCTGCGTTCATCGGCCTCTTAAAGCCGAAGCAACGATGTTAGGGGCTTCCCGTGAAAGAGAAAAGTTGAGGAAGGGAGTAAATTCCCGACCCCAGCGAACTAAAGAAAAGCCAAAGGAGAAAAGAGCTTTCCGCGTTTGGTCTGACAATATAAAAGTATGAATATAAAAAAGATAGCCGACAAGATAGTCGGCGACCCTACGATGACCGAGGGGACGGTCTACTCGATGCTCATCATTTGCAGCATCTCACATTTTCTGAACGACATGATTCAGTCCATCATTCCTTCCATCTACCCGATTGTGAAGGACAAGTTCGACTTCACGTTCGCCCAGATAGGCGTCATCACGTTTGTGTTTCAGATGACATCGTCCATCCTGCAACCCTTCACGGGACTCTACGCCGACAAACATCCGCGCCCCTACGCCTTGTCCGTGGGCATGTGCTTCACGCTGGTGGGACTGCTGCTGCTTGCCTTTGCCGACAACTTCGTGCTCATCATCCTGGCCGTCAGCGTAGTGGGCCTCGGGTCGTCGGTGTTCCACCCCACGGCATCGCGGGTGGCGCAGATGGCTTCGGGCGGCAAGAAGAGTCTGGCGCAGTCCATCTTTCAGGTGGGCGGCAATGGCGGCTCGGCCGTGGGGCCGCTGTTGGCGGCGCTCATCATCCTGCCCTTCGGACAGTGGGCCATCTCGTGGTTCGCCTTGGCTGCCCTGGCTGCCGCCCTCATCATGTTGCGCCTTGGCAAGTGGTACAAGGAGAGGATGAGCTACGTGACGACGCATCCCCAGCGCCAGCCGCTGCTGAACAACCACATCTCCCGCCGAGCCAAGTACGGCGCGTTGCTGATACTGGTGCTGCTCATCTTCTCGAAGTATTTCTACACGGCCTGCATCACCAGCTACTTCACCTTCTTCTTGATAGACAAGTTCGGCATGAGTGTACAGTCCTCGCAGCTCTGTCTGTTTATCTACCTCGCCGCCTTCGCCATCGGCACAGTGGCAGGTGGACTCTTCGGCGACCGTTTCGGACGCAAGTACGTGATCTGGATCTCGATACTCGGAGCCGCGCCGTTCGCCCTACTGATGCCCTACATGAACTTGACGTTCACGCTTGTCTGCGCCTTCCTGGCAGGACTCATCATCGCCTCGGCATTCTCGTCCATCGTGGTGTATGCCACGGACCTGATGCCCGACAAGACGGGGATGATTGCCGGAGTCTTCTTCGGTCTGATGTTCGGCCTTGGCGGCCTGGGCTCGGCCTTCTTCGGTTGGTTGGCTGACCGCACGAGCATCGAGTACATCTTCCAGGTCAGCGCCTATCTGCCCCTGCTCGGCATCATAGCCGCTTTCTTGCCCAACACACAGAAAATTCAAACAAACCATAAAGCATAAACCATTATGAACACACAACTCGCCCGACTGATGAGGGCAATGATCAATTACGACTGTGGCGACGTGCCACGCATACAACACTTCGTGAAGGTGCACAACTTCGCCGCCACCATTGGCCAGCTGGAGCACCTCGACGAGGCGACCCAGTTCATCCTCGAGGCGGCCGCCATCCTCCACGACATCGGCATCCACCCCGCCGAGGCCAAGTATGGCAACTGCAACGGCAAGGCGCAAGAGGAGCTTGGTCCCGACGAGGCCCGCCGCGTGTTGGCCGAGGTGGGAGGTTTCACCGCCGCCCAGACCGACCGCATCTGTTGGCTCATCGGTCATCATCACACCTACGACCCCGTGACCGCCGCCGACCACCGCATCCTCCTCGAGGCGGACTTCCTTGTGAACTCCTTCGAGGACCACATGCCGACCGAGGCCATCGTAGCCTTCCGCCAAAAGGTGTTCCGCTCCCCTTCCGCCATAGAATTACTTAACAAGATGTGGGGGATAGGCTCCGCTCAATAGTCCTCCCCCCTCTCGCGAAATCACTTGATATAATGAAGAGAACTATCACGAAAGGCTGCGGCTACGATAAAGTCAGAGAAGAGCCATCCGCTGCCGAACGACTTGAGGACGAAAGAACGATACTATACAATAAGGTGTCGGACTGTGACTTTAATAAGGTCGGAGAAAAGTTGTCCGCTGCCAAACAACTTGAGGACGAAAAAACGATACTATACAATAAGGTGTCGGGCCGCGGCTGGGATAAAGCCAAAGGGAAGCGCCGCGTCCACTTGAGCCGATACGATTCTCCGTGCGGCGAGCTGTTGCTCGGAGCTTACGGAGACAAACTCTGCCTCTGCGACTGGAACGAGAAGCCGTGCGTGGAACGTAACAAGCGACGGCTCGTAAGGTTGCTTCATGCGGAGTTCACTGAGGAACCGTCGGAAATCATCCAACGCACCAAGCAGCAGCTCGACGAATATTTCGCCGGTGAGCGCAGTGCTTTCGATATTCCCCTCCACCCCGTCGGCACGGACTTTCAGCAACGTGTGTGGCGTGCCCTGTTGGGGATTCCCTTCGGGCAGACCCGCACCTATAAGGATATTGCCTTGCGCGTGGGGAATCTAAAAGGCATCCGTGCCGTGGCGCAGGCCATCGGTGCCAACGGCATCAGCATCCTCATCCCCTGCCACCGCGTCATCGGCTCCAACCACTCCCTCACCGGCTTCGCCGGCGGCCTGCAGGCCAAGCGTACACTGTTGGAGATAGAGACTAACCAAAATACCAACGACAAATGGTAGAGTTTCGAGAAAAAGTATTACC
>CAVFUK010000037.1:0-20582 GCA_963625535.1 Anaerovoracaceae bacterium
AAGTAAAGAAACTTTGTATATGCGTTTACAATGAATATGATTTAAATTGTATAAAAGGAAAACCAACATGGAACTAAACCATGCAGCTCGAGAATTGGAAAGAATTAGAGTAATAATTTGTAATGTCAGTATACTCCACACTATATATTTTAGCGCTCTCTTTTTTGCGTATGAAATTAAGTAAATCCAGGTTGCGGTTAATCCACAGGCTACACAACCTCCTAGTAGTGCAGGATTGGGGTAAGTGCCGGTTATCGTGAACTGGAAATTCCTCGTCGGAAGGCAATGAAAGAGTTGCAATACTGCAATGGCAGATTGTAGACAACTAAATAGAATTATAAGTGTAATTACCGCTTTATGAGATGGTAATTGGCCGGAAATTAGTCGAGCTAATATGTAGAATAGTAGATATAGACAGTATGCAGAGAGTGTCCCATATTTCCAAGCCGCCAATAATCCACTAATGAATAAAATTACGACTCCAATATCCTGCCATGTAAGAGTAAAAAAACGTTTAATTATTATTGGAATGCAGGACAGGAAACCTAATAAACTAAGAGCATACGTGAAAATGTAGTTTGGCACATATTTAATCCATTCGTTTATTGATTGGGCTGTTATGATAAGCCCAATCAATCCAATGAAAATGCAATATTTCTTGTGTAATATACCGCCTATATAGTCTGTATGTGTACCCATAGTTTGCACTTTAAGGTTGGCAATGCACAAATATATAACCTATTTGTTTAATATGCAAACATTTAGGGACGATTGTCGGAAAAATAGCCCTTTTGAAATAAGAAAAGAGGAAAACCCATCAATGCCTCTTCCAGAAGTCGGGGGAGAAGAGGAGCAGGACGGAGAAGAGCTCCAGACGGCCGATGAGCATCAGAATGGCACTCAGCCACTTGGCGGCAACGGGCAGGGCGGCCCACGAGGCGGCTGGACCATATTCACCCAGGGCGGGACCGATGTTGCTGAGGCTCGACACCACGATGCCGTAGGACTCCATGAAGCCCGTGCCGGTGAGCATCATCAGCAACCAACCTATCAGTATGGCGGCGATGTAGACCACAATGAATGCCAACAGGGTGGTCTGCACCGGGGTGGGGATTACCGTCTGGTTGATGCGTACGGGCAACACTGCGTTGGGGTGGAGGATATGCTTGAAGTGGTTGCGCGCTATCTGATAGAGAATGGCGATGCGGATGCACTTGATGGAACCGCTAGTCGACCCGGCACAGGCTCCGCAGTACATCACGAAGGTCAGCAGCAGCCACAGCACGGGAGGCCACGTCATGTAGTCGTCGGACGAGAAACCGGTGGTGGTCTGTATGGATACGACTTGGAACAGCGCCTTGCGCACGGTCTCCTCTAGTGACCCATAGTGGTGTGTCGCTGTCAGCACCACCACACAGAAGAGAGTGAAGAAAAACACGAGACTCACGTACCAGCGGAACTCAGTATCCTTCAGCATCTTGCGTATTTTGCCCTTCAGTAGCGAGAAGAAGAGCAGCGTGAAGTTCACACCCGAGAGGAACATCAGTCCTGTGGTGACATACTCCAGATAGGGCGAATGGAACGCCGCGATGCTCTCCTGGCGGGTGGAGTAGCCTCCCGTGGCGGTGGTCGTCATGGAGTGGCACACACTGTCGAACAGCGTCATCCCGCCTGCGCAGTAGAGCCCGATACCCAGCAGGGTCAGTCCCAGATAGAGCCCCCACAGCCATTTGGCGGTGACGCCGATGCGCGGGTGGAGTTTGTTGCGTGTGGGACCGGTGGCCTCGGCGGCGAACAGCTGTATGCCGCCCGAACCGAAGATAGGCAACACGGCGATGGTGAAGAAGACGATACCCATGCCGCCTATCCACTGCGTCATGCTGCGCCAGAACAGCAGTCCGTGGGGCAGCGACTCGATGTTGTTCAGTATGCTGGCCCCTGTGGTGGTGAAGCCCGACATGGTCTCGAAGAAGGCGTCGGTGAACGAGGGGATGTATCCGCTTAGGTAGAAGGGCAACATGCCGTAGAGCGAGAACACCACCCACGACACGGAGACGATGATGTATCCGTCCTTGCGGCTGGTGCGGCGTTCGGCATCGCGTCCGTGCAGGTAGAGCACCGTGCCCGCCAAGGCCGTGATGCCCACGGCATAGAGAAATCCCATCAGGTCGTCCTCGTCATAGTAGAGGGGGAAGGCGGCGCAGAGCAGCAACAGTCCGGCCTCCAGGAAGAGCAGGATTCCGATAATCTTACATATAATCTTGGCGTTAATCATCAGTTGAAGTATTTCTCTATCTTCTTTATCATCATGCCCAGGCAGAACACCACCACGTGGTCGCCCGCCTGAATCTGTGTGTTACCGGTCACCAGTGAGCCCACGCCATTGCGTATCATGCCGCCGATGTTCACGCCCCGCGGCAGTCCGATGTCCTTCACGGGGTGCTTGGTGATGTGGGCCCCTTCCTTCACGGTGAACTCCGCCACGTCGGCGTTGGCCACGGTGAGGCACTTCACGTTGGTCACGTCGGCATCCAACAGCATCTGGTAGATGTGGCTGGCGGCTATCGCCTTCTTGTTCATGATGGTGCCGATGTCCATGCTCTCGGCCATACCGATGTAGTCGAGGTTCTCAATCTCCGCCACCGTCTTGCTCACGCCCAGACGTTTGGCTGCCAGGCAGGCCAGGATGTTGGTCTCGGAGTTCTCCGTCAGGGCCACGAAGGCCTCGGTGTCCTTGATGCCCTCGTCCATCAGCAGGTCCATGTCGCGGCCGTCGCCATTGATGATCATCGTCTTGTTGCTCAGCAGCTCCGTCAGCTCGTGGCAGCGGTTGAGGTCGTTCTCTATGATCTTCACCTGCATGTAGTCCGGTGCGAACTGTGCCGTGCGTACGGCTATGCGGCTACCGCCCATAATCATCACGTTGCGCACGTCCTTGTACGACTCCTTGCCGGCTATCTGCCGGATGTAGGGAATATGTTTCTTGGTGGTCATGAAGTAGACCATGTCCAGGTTGCGTATGCAGTCGTCGCCTCGGGGGATGATGGTCTCGTTGCCTCGCTTGATGGCCACCACATGGTAGGGCGTGTTGGGTCCGCCCAGTTTGTAGAGGGGGATATCCAGTATCTCCGCCGTGGTGCGCAGCTTCACGCCCAGCAGCACCAGCTCGCCTCCGTGCACCTCCCACCATTGGCGTATCCAGCTCATCTTGATGGCGTCCACTATCTCCTTGGCCGCCAACATCTCCGGGTAGACCATGGAGTCCACGCCCAGCTTCTGGAAGAACTCCTGGTACTTGGGCGACAGGTACTCATAGTTGTCGATGCGCGCCACCGTCTTCTTCGCCCCCAGGTTGCTTGCCAGCATGCACGAGGTCATGTTGCGGCTCTCGTCGGGGGTGACGGCTATGAAGAGGTCCGCCCCTGCCACACCGGCCTCCTTCAGCCCGGCTATGGAGGTGGACGACAGGTTCACCGTCATCAGATCGAAATTGGTGTCGAGGTTGCTCAGTCGCTCCTCGTCCTTGTCCATCAGCACGATGTCTTGTCGCTCTCCGGACAAGAGTTTGGCGAGGTGCGTACCTACTGAACCTGCTCCGGCTATGATTATCTTCATCTCTTTTCTCCTTACGTTTGTTAGTTGTTGTCGCCTTGGCAAAGTTCCTTGGCGACATTCACAATGCCCTCGGTGTCCATGCCGCACAGATGGTGGAGCTCCTTCAGACTGCCGTGCTCCACAAACTCGTCCGGCAGGCCGATACGTCGCATGCGGGGGTAGTATCCGTGGTCGTTCATAAACTCCATCACGGCGCATCCCACGCCGCCTTGCTTCACGCCGTCCTCCAGGGTGATGATGCGGTGGAATCGTCGGCCCACCTCATGCAGCAACTCCTCGTCCAACGGTTTGGCGAAGCGCAGGTCGTAGTGTGCCACGCTCATCCCCTCCGCCTCCAGTTGACGGATGGCCTCCTCTGCAGCGTGGCCGATGGGGCCCAAGGAGAGTATGGCCAGGTCGGAGCCATCCTTCAGCCGGCGTCCTTTGCCCACCTCTATCTCTTCGAGCGGACAGCGCCAGGCCTTCAGGGTGCCGCGGCCTTTGGGGTAACGTATCACGAAGGGGCCTTTGTCCGGCAGCTGGGCGGTGTACATCAGCCGTCGCAACTCGTGCTCGTCGTAGGGCGAGGCGATGGTCAGGTGAGGCACCGGCAGCAGACAAGCCAGGTCGAAGGCTCCGTGGTGCGTAGGTCCGTCCTCGCCCACCAGTCCCGCACGGTCCAGACAGAGCACCACGGGCAGCCGTTGGATGGCCACGTCGTGTATCACGTTGTCGTAGGCCCGTTGCATGAACGAGGAGTAGATGTTGCAGAACGGCTGCAGCCCCTCCTTGGCCATTCCACCGGAGAAGGTGACGGCGTGTCCCTCGGCAATGCCCACGTCGAAGGCGCGGTCGGGCATGGCCTTCATCAGTATGTTCATGGAGCAGCCTGTAGGCATGGCGGGCGTGACGCCCACGATGCGGTCGTTCTGTCGGGCCAGCTCCAGCAGGGTCTCGCCGAACACGTCCTGGTAGAGCGGTGGCAGGCCGTCGGTGTTGGTGACGATGCGCTCGCCCGTCTCCTTGTCGAACTTGCCCGGCGCGTGCCAGATGGTGGCAGACTTCTCCGCCGGCTCGAAGCCCTTGCCTTTCACGGTGTGTATGTGGAGCAGCTTGGGACCGTTCATGTTCTTTATCTCGCGTAGGGTGCGCACCAGGTTGCCCACGTCGTGTCCGTCGATGGGACCGAAGTAGCGGATGTTCATTCCCTCGAAGATGTTCTGCTGCTGCGACAGCATCGACTTCAGACTGTTGTTGAAGCGGATGATGCTCTTGCGCCGCTCTTCGTTGAGGATGCCCCATTTGAAGAGCATCTGCGACACTTTGTAGCGTATGCGGTTGTAGCAGTTCGTCGTGTTGAGGTTGAGCAGATATTGTTTCATGCCACCCACGCTGCGGTCGATGGACATGTTGTTGTCGTTGAGTATGATGAGCAGGTCGTTCGGTGTGGAGGATACGTTGTTGAGTCCCTCGAAGGCCAGTCCGCCGCTCATGGCGCCGTCGCCTATCACCGCCACCACATGGCGGTCGGTCTCGCCCAGTTTGTTGGCGGCCACGGCCATGCCTAGTGCCGCTGAGATGGAGTTGGAGGCGTGTCCGCACGTGAAGGTGTCGTATTCGCTCTCGTCGGGAGAGGGGAAGGGCCGTATGCCCTTGAACTTACGGTTGGTGGCGAAGGCCTCGCGCCGCCCTGTCAGGATCTTGTGCCCGTAGGCTTGGTGCCCCACGTCCCACACGATGCGGTCGTAGGGCGTGTTGTAGACATAGTGCAGAGCCACAGTCAGTTCCACCACGCCTAGGCTGGCTGCGAAGTGTCCCGGGTTGCACGACAGCTCGTCGATGATGTCGAGCCGCAGTTCCTTGCACACCTCCGGCAGTTTCCCTACCGGCAACTTCCGTAGATCTGCCGGATATTGTATCGAGTTCAGTAACTTGTAATCGTCTTGTTTGTCCATGCTTGTCCAAATCTAAACGCAAAAGTACAAATTCTCCAGATAACTAGACCTCTTTTGTGGGTTAAACTTCAATTTTACGCCCGATTGAGGGTCTTTACGCCTAATCGGATTCTTCATGGGGAGGTGGCGCTTCATGTTACGGCGTTGCTCCGAGCCGATGTCCGTTTCGCCCCACTCCTCTCTCAGCGACAGACTTACGCTTGGGGCTGAGGACCGGGTGCGGCTCGCCTGTTGTTGATGCTCTCTTTCGGGCCTGTGGCACTGTCCTTCTCCTCGTCCAGCGAATCGAGGAATGCCTGTATGTCCCTTCGCATGAGTTGGTAGAGCGGAGCCTCCTTGTAGGCGGTATTTTTCTTCAACATAAACTCCGGCGAGGCCTGGCTGTGCTGATAGGCCGTCAGTTCGTTCTGCAGTTGCTTGTCGTGCTCCGCCAGGTGGGTGATCTCCTCCTCCCGCTCGCGCCGCAGGCGGGCGCAGATGGGGCCGAGTATCTTCATCACCACATTGTTGAGTATGTGGTGCCCTTGGATGAACAGGTAGGTGGTGTCCGGTGTCACGCCCAGGCGGGTGAGCTCTGCGCGCAGCTGGTCTATCTCGCGCCCGGCGTTGGGGTACTGCGCCCGGAGGCTCTTCACCTTGCGGTCCACGTGGTGGCGCATCTTCTCGAGCGACTCCTCGGGGTGGGCGATGTTGAATTTCTCCAGCTTCACCACGTTGCAGTAGTCCAGCAACGAGAACTGGCTGGAGCGGTGCTTGCGGTAGAACCATACCGACCAGATGAACAGCGGGTAGGCTATCTGCGAGTAGAGCCGCATGAAGGCCGCCAGGTCCACCACCTCGCGGTCGTTGAGCGTGGCCATCACGCACACCTGGTGGAGGCTCTCGGCGTAGCACTGGTAGTTCTCGATGGCGTAGGTGTAGGTCTGGAACACGTAGCGGCTGCGGTTGATGCGCCGCGAGGTGTGGGTGGTGTCCTGCAACAGGTAGTCGTAGTCGCTGTCCACGCAGGCTATCATGCTCTTGCCCAGTGCGTCGCCAAGGGTATTCATCAGGGCGCTCTTCTTCCCCTTCGCCAGCGTGTCGTGCGAGGGCAGCATCACCTCGAAGCGGTACTTTTCGCTCTCGAACTCGCTCAGCAGGGTGCGCCAGAAGAAGATGTCGTCGTAGCTCTCCACGTAGGCTATGATCTTCCGCTGTGCCCGCTTGGGCCGCAGCTGGTTGGCCGCGGCCATGTATTGCGAGTTTATGTTATCTATAAGTCGTTTGCTCATCGTTATATTCCGTTCTATAGAAATCTTATTACAGACTGCTCGTCGTTCGTCCTCTCTTCGCCTTGTGGGGCTTTAGCCTCTCGTCTAGGGGAATATATTTCTCTAACTAGGAAAATATTTTTCTCTGACTGGGAAAATAGTTTTCCCTAACTAGGGAGATGTATCGCCTGTCTTTTTGGGGCCCCACTTCTCCTCTTCCGTTCGTCTCCATCGTCCCGTTTCTAACTAAGAAAAATACAGACGCTTGTCGGTGGATGTTAGGGAGAAGAAGTACTCCTTGGCTTTACTTCTCCACCGGGACGAGGATGTCGCTCACCTCGGTGACGGCGTCCATCCATCCGTTCATGATGACGGCGGGCGAGTGGGTGGTCAGCACGATTTGGGTGCGTGGGTTGAGGTCGCGTATGAGCGAGATGAGCCGCTGCTGCCACTCCACGTGGAGCGACACCTCCGGCTCGTCCATGAAGAGGGTGAAGGGTTGGTTGTCCTGCACCAGCACCGTCAGCAGGATGGCCAGCATCTGCTTCTCGCCGGACGACAGCTGGTAGGGGTAGAGCGTCTCGCCCACCTGCTCGAAGGCAATCTCGTTGCTCTTGCGCAGAATCTTCTTCCCCGTCTCGCTGAAGAGGTCGTCTATCAGGTCCTGGAACTTCTTCTTCGGGGCCGACACCTCCGCAGCGCGCTGTTGCGCGTCCGGCTCGCCGCTCTGCAGCAGCTCGATGATGCGGTTGCCGATGTTCACCTGGTAGTCCAGGTAGAGCCGTTGCAGCTGGTAAATCTGCCAGTCGAGCTCCGTGCCCACGTTCTTGTCCACCATCTTCTCCATCAAACTGGAGTTGATGAGCGGGCGGTCGAAGCTGCGTATCACACTGTAGCGCACGCAATTGGCGTCCGCCGGGGCGAAGGTGAGCCGCACGTTGGGGTCGTTGGTGCGTCCGTCAATCTCGCCTGTCACCTGCGCGTTGAGCCAGCGCACCGACTTGTTGAGTATGGTGCTCTTGCCTATGCCGTTGATGCCGCTCAGTATGTTCACGTCCGGCCGCAGGTTCCACACGATGCTGCGGTCCTTGCGTCCCCACAGCGCCTTTATCTCTATCCGTTGGATGTAATCAGCCTGTTTCTTCATGACTTCCATGTTTGTGAATCGTTTTTACAAAGGTAGGGTTTCCCTCGCAGAGCGCCAAATCCCCGGCTCCCTTTTTTATACCTATATATTAAAAGAATGTTATTATTTCGGGCGGATGGCAAAACCTTCGTACCTTTGCCGTCCGGAATCAACCGAAAGAAAGATGAAGAATAAAACTTATACGGGCCACTTGTGCATGCTCGTCACGTGCACGGCCTGGGGACTGATGTCCCCCATCGGTAAGGACATCATGAGTGAGTACGTGTCGCCGCTGACGCTGGCCACGTTTCGTATGGTGGGCGGCGCCATCTGCTTCTGGCTGGCCTCCCTCTTCTTCAAGCGCGAGGAGGTGAAGCCGCATGACATGCTCATGCTCTTCTTCGCCGCCCTCTTCGCCATCATCTTCAACCAGGGAGTCTTCATGTTCGGCCTCTCCATGACCTCGCCCATCGACGCCTCCATCATCTCCACCATGGTGCCTATCGCCACCATGGTGCTGGCCGCCATCCATCTGCACGAGCCCATCACGGGCAAGAAGGTGGGCGGTGTGTTCCTGGGAGCCGTCGGCGCGCTCATCCTGGTGATGGGCAACCACGGCGGCGAGACCGCCAAGGGCAACGTGTGGGGCGACATCCTCTGCTTCATCTCGCAGGTGAGCTTCGCCTCGTACCTCACCTTCTTCAAGGGGGTGGTGGGCCGCTACCAGCCCGTCACCTGCATGAAGTGGATGTTCACCTACGCCGCCATCATCTTCATTCCGTTCTCTTATAAGGACGTCACCTCCACGCCTTTCGAGCGGCTGAGCGCCGTCACGTGGGGCGAGATGGCCTTCGTGGTGGTGGGTGCCACCTTCATGACTTTCCTGCTGCTCATCATCGCGCAGAAGGTGCTGCGGCCTACCGTGGTGAGCATGTACAACTACGTGCAGCCCATCATCGGCACGCTGGCTTCCGTGGCCATGGGCCTGGCCATCTTCGGATGGATGAAGGGCGTGGCTGTGGTGCTCATCTTCGCTGGTGTCTACCTGGTGACGCAGAGCAAGTCGAGGGCGGAGATGCTTCGCGAACAGACCACCGGAGAAGCCGGTAAATAACAGTATTTCAGAAAATCAGTAAACACAAGATAAGCACATGCCCGCATCGCCTATACTAATTCTCCAACAACAGTACCAACTGCTGCAGGCAGAGTACGACTACGAGAAGGAACAGTACCTGCTGCAGCAGGATTCCATGGGACTGGAGAAGAAGATTCGCCGGGGCATCTGCTGGTATCCCCTCTCTATCGGGCGGGGCTACTACAACTCCCTCAACCAATACGTGGTGGAGGTCTACCGCACGGAGCACCTCGAGGAGGAGCACTCCTTCGAGTATGGCCGCCCCGTCACCTTCTTCACCACCGACGGCGAGGGCCGCCAGAAGGAGTATCTGAACGTACCCTGCTCCGTCAGCTACTCCGACGAGAACCGCATGGTGGTCATCATCCCCGGTGCCGACACGCTGCTCCGCCTTCAGAGCTGGGAGCGGGTAGGGGTGCAGCTGGCGTTCGACGAGAACACCTTCCGCCTGATGTTCGCCGCCCTGAAGGCCGCCATGGAGGATGGGAAAGGCCGACTGGCGGAACTGCGCGACATCTTCCACGGCTCGCGCCCCCTGTCGGAGTACGCCTTCGCCCCGTTGCGCTTCCCGTGGCTCAACGCCTCGCAGGAGCAGGCCGTCAACAAGGTGCTGTGGGCCAAGGATGTGGCCGTGGTGCACGGCCCTCCCGGAACGGGCAAGACGACCACCTTGGTGGAGGCCATCTACGAGACTCTCCATCGCGAGAGCCAGGTGCTGGTCTGTGCCCAGAGCAACATGGCGGTGGACTGGATATCCGAGAAACTGGTGGAGCGCGGCATCCCCGTGCTACGCATAGGCAACCCCGTGCGGGTGACCGACCGCATGCTCTCCTTCACCTACGAACGTCGCTTCGAGGCGCACCCCGACTATCCTCTGCTGCGCAGCATCCGGCAGGCCATCCGCCAGCTCTACGAGAGCAAGCGGCGTGGAAGCTTCGACAATGTGCACCAGAAAATCAGTTCCCTGCGCGACCGTGCCGACGAGCTGGAGATGCGCATCCAGGCTGAGCTCTTCAGCCAGGCCCGCGTCGTGGCCTGCACCCTCACCGGTGCCGCCCATCGCATCCTCTTCCGCCAACACTTCGGCACCCTCTTCATCGACGAGGCCGCCCAAGCCTTGGAGGCCGCCTGCTGGATAGCCATCCGCAAGGCCGACCGTGTGGTGCTGGCCGGCGACCACTGTCAGTTGCCACCCGTCGTCACCTCGCCCGAGGCCATGAAAGGCGGACTGGGCACCACCCTGATGCAACGCATCGTGCAGAACAAGCCCCGTGCCGTCAGTCTGCTCACCATACAGTACCGCATGAACGACGTCATCATGCGCTTCTCCTCCGAGTGGTTCTACCACGGACTGCTCCGCTCCGACCCCTCGGTGAAGTACCGGGGCATACTGGACTACGACAACCCCATGGAATGGGTGGACACCTCCTCCCTGGAGACCCGCGAGGAGTTCGTGGAGACCAGCTTCGGCCGGGTGAACAAGGCCGAGGCCGACTTCGCCTTGCAGCGTCTGCAGGACTACATCACCAAGATAGGCCGCCAGCGCATGATGGACGAGCACATCGACATCGGACTCATCTCGCCCTACCAGGCCCAGGTACGCTATCTGCGTCGCCGGTTCCACTCCATCCCCTTCTTCGCTCCCTACCGCCGCGTCGTTACCATCAACACCGTCGACGGCTTCCAGGGGCAGGAGCGCGACGTGGTCCTCATCAGTCTGGTGCGTGCCAACGACCATGGCGACATCGGTTTCCTGGGCGACTTGCGCCGCATGAACGTGGCCATCACCCGTGCTCGCATGAAGCTCATCATCATCGGCGATGTGCCCACGCTCACTCGTCACCCCTTCTATCGCCGCCTCTACGAGCACATTCAGGAATCGAGCCTGGAATGACCCTGCTAGCCTGCTCGTTTTGGAAAAGCGCACCCCTTGAGACCTGCGCTTGTACGGAATGTGTTACAATATGTTCTCAAAGTCCACGGCCATGTTACAAACCGGAAAGAGATTGGAACGATAGGGAAAAAGAGGTCGTGGGGAATGCTCTACCTTTGTCCTTCGTCTGAATGGAACTCTCCCTCTTGCCTAAGTGTATCTATTCGGTCCAAAGAAGAGGTGAAGGTTCCGTCGGCAAAGAATATAGTAATCTAATATCATAAGACGATGAAAAGAACACTCTTCACAACGCTTGCCGTGTGTGGCGCCCTGCTGCTGCACGCCGCGAAGATTGACCAGAAAGTCACCATCACCATTGGTGGCGAAACCCGTGAGTACATCCTTTACGTGCCGGACAATGTGACGGACCCAGCCCCCTTGGTGCTGTCGCTCCACGGAGCCGGCGGACAGTGCATCCACAAAAGCCCCTTCCGCACCGATGTGGCCGACAAGGAGGGCTGCATCGTGGCCTATCCGCAAGGGAAGATGACCCCCTTCCCCGGACTGGGAGGCATACAGGCCCCCGGCTGGAGCTCCTATGGCGAGGAGAACTTCGACACGGACTTCCTGCAGAAGGTGATCGAGGACGTCTGCTCAAGGTGCAGCGTCGACCGCAACCGCATCTACTGCTGCGGATTCTCTAACGGCGGCATGATGACCTACGTGATGGCGAACACCTGCAGCCACCTGTTCGCCGCCTACGCCTCCATCAGCGGCTATCCCATCAATGAGTTCCACCTCCATCACACCGGTCCCCGGCCCGTGCCTTTCCTTCATATCCATGGTAAGCAGGACTTCTTCGTGAAGTATTCGCTGGTGCCTAACATCATCGACAACATGGTGGCGCACAACGGTGCCAACCCCGTGCCGGAGCGTACGGTGGTGGAAGGTAAGTACACCAAGAACGTCTACAAGGCAGGCGAGGGCGGCTTCCCCGTCATCTTCTACGAGATAGACAATATGGGCCACGGGGACTTCACCCCCGACACCGAGGCCGGCAGCTCGGCGCAGACCATGTGGAACTTCTTCAAACAGTACACGCTGGACATGCCCTGCGACAAGACTCTGCGCTGGAGCCCGCGCATCGAGACAGAAGGTTTCCGTCCAACGGACCACGGCTTTGTGCTGAACGACGGCACCACTTTGTTGTCCTTCGGCGGCGACCAGAATACCGGTGCCAACCAGAACGTCTACCGCTCGCTGCAGTTCACCACCGGTGACTATACCCTCAGCTTCCGCACCCGTGGCGCAGAAGGCCGAAGCCTCACCGTGAAGCTTACGAAACTGACCGGGGAGCAACCCGTGGTGCTGAACAGGACGGTGACATCCGGTCAGGAGGTGACCCTCCCCTTCAGCGTTACCGACGGTTGGGGCGAATATCGTCTGACGATTACCACGAATACCCCCGAGGGCCTTCAGGTGGAGGGCTTGCAAGTACACAGCGCCGGTAAGTAATCGGGCGCTTTGCCGCGGATTGCTTAAGGGGGGCACTTCATGAGGTGGTTTCCTTGTGACTCCTCGTCTAAAAAGCCTTCCGCCGCAAGGCATCTCATATACGTGAGAAGGCATCTCGCAGAGACAGCTCGGCATCTCATTCCCGTGAGAAGCCGAGCTGTTTCAGATTAGTGCGTTTTGCTGATTGCACGTTTGCTATTTTTACTATTACATTCTTCTTTCTGCGCCTCTCTTTTGGCTACTTTGTGAAGTCGGGACGGAACGTAGGAAGGGTCAAATTTGGGTTCAAAGGTTCAGGGTTCACCTATAAACCTTCAAAAAACGCACTTTTCCTTCTTATGGTAATTAACTTGTTGATATATAGCTAGATAGTGCTGCCATTGACTTGGATGTGACTTGGTGATGATGGGGGCGGCGTGTGAACGAAACCTTACTTTGGTTATCTGAGATGATATGAATTATTAGGACAATATACTAGGTATAGAGAAGTTAATTGTATAATAATTTGACTTTACGCTGACTGGCGGTTTTTATGCAGACCTGCATCTAGTCAAGTAACTATGCTGCAATGGCGTATGGGTGGTCATATATGTAGCTTGTCGAGGCCAGGTGGATATGCTCCAAACCAATCACATTCGTACTTGCGAGACTATTATATCCTGTAATGGTAAAAAATATATATATGTGATATAGAAATGGGTTCTAGGTGAACCCTGAACCTTTTGAACCTTCTGAACCCAAATATCTGAGTGACGATTTATGTAATATACTGATAATCAGCTAATGTTGTTTTAGCCCGTTATTGAAGCATTCGTCAATGCTCTGATGTTGTTTTATGAAATTATTTTACAATTAACTTCGCTTGTCATTATGTCGATGGACACCGGTGACATCACTTTATACTTGCGGAACTTGAATTATAGAACAATGTCATTCCGCTCTTCTACAGACGAATCAAATCGTCCGTGGACTGAAACAGGCCGTGAGGGTTCACGCCCTTCATTCCTCGTGTTGCATCATTTCCTTGCGGCTCTTGCTGGCGGTCACCAGGTAGACTCCGCTGAAGATGAGGACCACGGCCACGCCCTTAGTGAGGTTGAAGGTGTCCATACCCCAGCAGACGGCTACGATGCACGCTACCAAGGGTTGGATATAGTTGTACATTCCGGCGACGGTGGGGCGGAGCGTCTTTTGGCCTACCACCACGAGCATATAGCAGCAGAACGTGGCGCAGACGACGATGAACGCCAACCCGTAAATCTGCTTCGCGGGGAGGAGTGTCCACTGAGTGTCCGCCAGATTATGTACCGAGAAGGGAAGTATGCAGATGAACGCGAACGTGAACATCCACTTCATGATGGTGATGAGTGAGTAGCGGTTGACGAAGTTCTTGAACAGCACGATGTAGAGCGCATAGCTCAGCTGGGCGGTGAGTACCAACAAGTCGCCCCAGATGGCTGTATCCTTGGCGGCCGACTGTGCCGACGAGCCGCTCTTGCTGCCGAGGATGAGCAGCAGCGCGCCTCCTGCTCCGGCGGCGATGCCGAGAATTTTCTTGCTCGTGATAGGCTCCTTCAGGATGAGCGCCGCCAGCACCATGGTCCACAGCGGCATGCTGGTGGTGATGATGGAGGCGTTGCCCGGCGAGCTGAGGCTCACACCAAAGATGAAACACCCTTGGTTGAAGACGATGCCCAGCAGCGCGGCCACGAAGAGCCGCACCAGGTCCTTCGACGGCACATGCTCCGGCTTCTGCAGAAACGATGCCAACCAAAACAGTACCATAGCTCCACCCACACGCAGGTTGGTGACCACCAACGGTGTGACGATGCCTCCCAACATGACGAACTTCGAGATGGGCGACATCAGTCCCCACATCATGTTCGCCGCCAACATGGAGGCGTGACCTTTCCAACAAAACTTCTCCATCTTCTTTCTCCAGTTTCCTACTTCGTGCCGTTGGGTCTCTTCTCCATCCGCATCGCACCTCGATGCGCTGCCTGTCAACGTCCGTTCGTGCGGCCGTGCGGTTGCGAAGAATCTCCCTCGTCACGAAAAACCGTGCAAAAGTAATGGTTTTCTCTGTCCCGTTCAAAAGAAGCCACCGATATTATCATTCCTTTAAACTGTAGGCAACTGTTCGATTGCCTATTCTTGAGGCACTTCCTCATGTGCTCATCCATATCAACCATCGCGCTCTCCCGCAATTCGAAAGAAGTATCTCAGTAATCTCCCTATTGGAATTTTCCAATTTTCCATTGGAATTCCATTGGACGAGGCCCGAGTATGAGACCGAAGGAATGTTCACCATCATCTTGTACCGAAAAAGTTCGGCTGCCGCTCCTCCTGAGCTGACCGACCTCGAGAAGCGTGTTGTAGACCTGATGTCCGCTGACCACAAACCCTCGATGGACGAACTGTGCCAGATGGTCGGCCGCAAGAAGTCCACCACCTACAACCTCCTGAAAGGCCTTCGGGAGAGAGGGTATCTGAGGTGATGAAAATATCACTGATTTGGTACCGCCTGTAGCGGTCGATTGGTACCGGCAATTTCACGCTGCTGCGGGGTGCGTATCGGCGCGATGGTACCGCTTCATAAAACTATGCTGCAGCAAACGCAGTGTTGCAGAAGTCAGCAAGGCTGTCAAGGGCACTGGTAAAAGTTACGGAGAACTGCTTGCACTCTCCGATGACGAGTTGAAAACAATCTTCTCTCCTGCAGAAGAAGTCAAGAAAGAGGATCCCAGAAAGGCGGAACTCGAAGCATTGATGCCGGAGGTTGCGTATTCCGGTCATACCCGTTCACCAATTCCGGTGATATCCGTTCAGTCCGTTGATGATTTGAGTAAAGAACTAGCGTAAAATATTCACGTGAAAATTTCACGGATGGAATGTTTATTTATACATTTGCATCGCATTGTAGGAGATGCTTAAGGTGGACTTCCTACTTGGAGCGTACTTTTATTTACAAATAAACAGAGCTTAAATATGTTACTTCGGGTTATCTTGAAGAATTTCTTGTCATTTGACGATGAGGTGCAATTCGATATGTTTCCTAACATGAAACGTACGACACTTGCAGACCATATCATCATGGCAGGCGGTAAACTGCCTGTCTTGAAGATGGCTTCCATTTATGGCCCCAACGGAGCCGGTAAGTCCAATCTGGTGAAAGCACTTGAATTTATACGTGCATTCGCGCTCGACAAGAACTTCGCTAGCAAGATAGAACTGGACAAATTCTTCTATCTACTGAAGGCCGATTATGCACAAAGTCCCATTTCGCTTGCCATAGAATTTGAGTACCAGGATAGATTCTTCTTCTATGAAACTGAAATATCTAGAACATTTGTGAATGCTGAACGCCTGTCCGAAACTTTTCCTATGGAGCAGAAGGCTGAAACCATTTATGAACGGAACAATACAGAAGTCTCTTTTGCGGAAGACGTGAAGGTTGACAAGGCAATCGAGGAGGCGACAAGGAAGATGTTGGAGAAGAACCCTCTGTCTTCATTGTTGGCTTTGAATAGTGAGTTCCCAATTGTGCCCGATGACCGTTGCGCATGTGTGGCTGAGTGGTTCAAAAACAACTTGGAAATAATTGGAGTCTACTCTTACATGCCTACGCTCATCGAGGTGCTTCACAAAAACAAAGAGATGATGGAATTCGCGAAAAGGATAGTGTATGCGCTCGAAGTAGGGGTAAACAATATCTCTTTGACGGAGACGGACTTTGAACAATGGGCTAAAAATCACGTTGAATTGGCGAACACTCTGCCTAGAGACATCGACAGAATTAAATCCCTGTCATTGAACGCCAACAACACGCCTGTCCTATCAATCAATATAGAGGACGGCATACGCAAAGTCTACCAGTTGATATTCGATAATGTAGGGAAAAACGGGTATGTAGGACATCTTGACACTAGCGCCCAGTCCGATGGTACGCTTCGGGCTTTGACCCTTCTTCCCGCCTTGTTCTATGCGACAAAGATGGGGAAATCGGTTGTCGTGGATGAAATCAATTGCTGCCTGAGTCCAACAATGGTGAAGGGCATCGTGGAGTTTTTTGCAAAGACGAATGATGCCAACGGACAGTTGATATTTACCACACACGACGAGCAACTGTTGGATGAAAGGGACATTCTCCGTTCAGACGAGATATGGTTCGTAGACAAGCGGGAGGGCGCGTCAATCTTGTATTCGTACAACGACTTCAAGGAACATCATACTATTTCTCCCCAACGAGGATACAGGGAAGGAAGGTATGGCGCCATTCGTTTTATAAATCTTCTCGCTCAACATGGATGAAAAGAGAAAGCTGACATATTCGAGACCGGCGAGTGTCCGCCATATTGTCGCGCGAAAAGAGACGGCGACTGCTGCTTCTGTCGACGATGACAAGGCTGTCTCCTTACCCTCTGTGGAACCGCCTCTGAACTACCGGAAGGAAGACGGCACGCTTTCCTATGGGCTTTATTGTGTAATATCAGGTGGTACGGTCCGTGAAAAGACGTTCTTGTCAGAAGTGGAATGTAAGCATTCCTTCAAGAACCTAGAAGTGATTTTCGTGTCATCAAAAGCAAGCGAAGGCGGACTGACACCTAGAATGATGGCCACGAAGTATCACGAGATAACAAGCGATGGCATATTGAGACTCCCGGGCAGAACCGTTCATCTAGAAAGTGTTGACAAAATCTATATGTTTACAGATGTTGACCATTACGAGAGTGGGTTGGTTGAGATTTTAAAACAGACTACTTCTGAGGCTTCTCCTGTTTGGATTATCAGTAATCCGGACTTTGAAATCTGGCTCTACTACTGTTTCATGAATTCCCCGGAACGTGATCTCATTGATGTCTTAAACGAACAACCTTCTCGACGCAGTTCTAGGCTCAAGTCTGTTAATGGGACCTTCAACAATGGTGGCGGCCTCGATACGAGAAAAGCATTTGAACATCTTGAAGACGGGATAGCTCATTCCAAGGAACATTTCAAGATTGACGAGAATGGGATTCCATGCTTGCTAAGCACCCAAATGCATGTGTTCGCTGAAGGCGTATTGCTGAGACTCGGGGAAGAGTATGCGGAATGGATAAAGAGGAAGGAGTCATTCAGAAACTTCAAAAAGAACGCATCCGACTCTTGCTCTAGGTAAGACACCGGTAACCCCTTTTTGCAGGGATACTCCTAAACTTTAGGAGGATTTTCAAAAACTTGTAGGATTCTCCAAGTATCCTTCATAATCCTCCAAGACTTTCGGAGGATTCTCAAAGTATTTCAGAGGAGGCCATTCTGTTTGAGACGATGCGGAAGGGGTTCCGGCTGGACACGTGGAAAGTAGTTGTTGGTGCGGGTGAACTATACTCCGGATGTACGCAAGCGCATCACTCTTGTCCTTCCCAGTGATATTCGAATGGCGTGGAAGCAGGATTAACAAGAGTATGTGCTCTTCAATGATATTCGGTGTCAATGAGTAAACTGTGAGTAAATGTACGTCCACTCGGGACGCTGACGCAGTCCTTTTCCTTATTTACTTCACGCCCGCAGTGTCAGCTTACCGAAGCACTTCACTCGTCAGGCTTTCTTCTATGTTTATCGGTCGTGCGTGCCAGTCTCCGTTGGCAGAACGTGATGGTTGCCCCGAAAGTTTCTAACTACGCCGCATCTATACCTTATTATATATAGCGCTACGCCGTGTGGCGTAATTCCGGCGTCGACTTGAATGGCTGTAATACGGAGACATTTCCTCTTTCTGTGAAAAATAATTTGCCGATTAGTTTCTGATTAAAGAAAAAGTACGTATTTTTGAGGCGAGTAACAAAGTCATGACCTCTTAAAGGAGAAAATTGGCTGTGTTATTCGCACAGCCTCAGTCTGCGCCGAGTCTTCATAGTTGATTGTGAATCAAATGTGAAGAAGGTTGGGTGGGGATGAGGCACGACATAATAAAGGCGTTTACTTGACGCTTTGTTCTTGACGAACTGGAATCTTGCAACTTATCAGTATCAAAGTCATGAACATAGCAACGGTAGATGTCCCGGGTGTGATTACATCCATCCGTGGAGTTCCTTGTGTGCTATGAGTGTATCCTTTCGGGTATCCATAGTTTCGCATAGGTCCGCCATGGTGCGATTATCATATCGGCGTGGGCTCTGACGTTGTCTGTTCGACTTTGATAGGCGATGCAAGAGCCTCAGTTCGTGGAGCAGACAGCAGGTAAGTTCTCCACGCTTTTTTATGCCCGTGTGTTTGGAAAACGATTGTGCTGCATTAGGAGGGCGTGCAAAAACCTTGAATTGAAATTGAATGTTCCTGTTGGGAAAGATGTTATAAGCTATCATTAAACTGATTCTGACTTATGCAACGCGTATTACGGCTGATTCTTATGTCGGGTTTTGATGCGGTTGTAAAAGTGTTCACGGGAATAAGAATATACTCAGTTATGAAAACAATCTCCTTAATATTGATACTGTCATTTCCGTTTATCTTGAATGCTCAAGTCCTTAAGGAACGAAGAGTGTACTATCTGGATTGCTCTTATTCGATGGTCTCAAACGGAATATGGGATAAGGTGAGGGATAATCTCAAAAATGCGATTGATAATGTCAATGACGAAACTACAGAACTCATAGTCATTCCGTTTGCGTATGACAATAAGCACCATTCTCGGCTACAAGCCCTTTCTGCGGCTGCCACTTCTCAAGGGAAAAAGGTGCTGAAGGATAAGATAGATGCCTTGATGTCCTCCAAAAGTACTATGACCTACCATAGTGACCCGCTTAATGATTTCTACACGCATCGGGTTAACCCCGAGAGAGTGACCTATTTGTTCTTTATGACAGATGGTCAAAACGAAGAAACTCCTGACCAATTCCTCCCGTTGCTCAATGGATGGCAGGGACGATATCAAGGAAGAAATGTTTATGGTTTCTACGTCATGCTGGACAAGGCTGCAAAGAATACAGATGTGGAACGGGTGATTGACAAACAGGAGAATCTCTGGAAAGTGGAAACCGCAGATGTGGACATTAACCTGATTCGTCTTCATCCACAAGCGATATTCAACGCAAGAAACGATGAGTACTTTGAACTGCCTATTTATGGACATTTTCAAGGAAAGAATTTCAAGGCGTCCTTCGCTGACGGATCCAAATATCGTGTAAAAGACACCGCTATCAAAAATGATAAGTTGCGGGTCTATGTCGCTTATGATGGTGATGTTCATGACCTCCCGCCATCAGAAGTGAATAAACTGCTCATCTCTATGTCCGGTGGCGGTGAGTTCGACTTCCTCGTTACTGAGAATATCAAGGTGAAATGTGAGAGTAAACCGGAACGTTCACTTAAAATTTCTGTTAGATGAAAACACTTCGATTTCTGATATTGATACTGATCTCAGCCGCTTTTTCTTCATGTGAGGAAAAAGGTATCTCGTTTGGTACGGTGGAATACTACCCCTCCTTCTTGTGGGTAGAGTCTCACACAAAGCCCGTTATCAAGGTCTTTGACTTCGATTTTAGCCGAGATGCCCAAAACGACCCGCAGTCTTATGCGGAATTCCAGTTCGTTGATAACGAGGGGAAGGTGATGGATGGCGATATCCTTCAGGTCTTCATTGACGATACGCAACTGAATAGCGCCCGCTTTAGAATACCGAGTGACGTGAAATCCAAAGAAATCACCTTCTCATTTACCCCAACGGCTGAGCATGGGAAATATCAAGGTTATTTGAGGCTTGTGTCGCATAAACTGGATAGGCTAGATTCCCAGCAGTTGACTCCGGGACAGATGGCAGACGCCTTCCAGTGGACATTGCACTATGAGAAATGCATGAACCCCTTGGCTAAAACCCTCCTATGGATTGGAATCGTTCTGTTGTTGTGCTTGTTGCTATGGTTTATCATACTGCGCCCTGCTATGTATCCTCATTTTGGCAAGTTTACAAAATCGGTATTGATTGAAAAAGATGGTTCGATAGTAGGGCAACTGAACTTCGCCTTCAAAGGAGCAAGGAGGGTTGTCTTCTATAATAAACCAGTAAGGCAATCTCTTCTTGAGAGGGTTTTTATTGGTGAGATTAAGACGTTGGTTAATCCGAACTTTACGACGAAGTTGACATTCTCCCCGCGAA
>CAVFUK010000037.1:20592-20976 GCA_963625535.1 Anaerovoracaceae bacterium
ATGGAATTGCGACCATAAGTCATGCTCAAAACAAAATAACAATAACATTACGCTAACATTAAATCTTTTAAACGATGGCTATAAAACTAAAGAAAACACTTTACGTAGGAATTGGTGGAACAGGTGTAGCTACGCTCCTGAAAATAAAAAAGTGCTTTGTGGATAGTTACGGCGAGATTCCTCCTATGATTGGATTTCTTGCGATAGATACTTCTTGGGGTGCCAACAACCAAGAAGAGAAAAGCAATAGAGGCGAAGTCATAAAGCTGGATGCTACAGAATTGTTGGTATGCACAGTCAGGGATGCATTGAGCGTTTGTCGTACGAATCCCCAAACCTATGATTGGGTACCGCCAAAGAATGTGGGAAGCCTGAATAATATAC
>CAVFUK010000038.1:0-21495 GCA_963625535.1 Anaerovoracaceae bacterium
TAGCCCGTGGCGAGCGCAGCGGGAGGATTCCCCGGCAGGGACGCTACAGCGACGATTTCCTGCAGCAGTTGGACCAATACCTGCTGCGGCTCGACAACTGCCAGGGCGAGTTCGTCATCCCTCAGCTCAACAAGGTGGCCGACCAGTGTGTGCACCAAACTACCAAATCCTCCCAAATCAGCCCTAAAACATCCCCAAACTACCTTAACAGTCCATCGCCATTTTCAACCGCTGTACCTTTGCAATGTGAACGATGAGGGACTGCGCTTAACCGAAGCCGTTCACAGCGCTCCGCCTAGGGAATTTCACTTTTCTAACTAAAGAAAATAATTTTCCTAATTAGGCATTTTTATTTACATATTTATCAACCTGACTCCGGGCCCCGAAACGAGTTCTTTTCCACAAGGAAGTCAACATCTCCGCTCCTGCTCATCGGACAACCGACTTCCCCGAATGGCCTCTCCTTTCTTCCACATCCACCGTCACTGTAACCAATCCGCACAGCGGAGTCCCAACCAGCGGACTTGGACGTGGCCCCATTGACCAAGAGAGGGGATTTCCTGTCATTTAAACAAATCCTCCATCGTCACCACGTTCTGCACACGGCCGGCATACTCGTTGAACCGGAGGCCATACGTGGTGACCAGGGTGAGGTGGAGCGAGCTCCTGCAGTTCGTCTCCTCCTTGAAAGTGCTCAGCTTGTTGCGCAGCGCCTTGTCGTAGGCGGCGCTGATGGAGAAATCGTCCTCGCAGAACTTCATCTCGCAGACGTTGACGACTCGGTCGGCACGGTCGATGACCATGTCCACCTGGGCACCGTCCTTCCCAGCCTTGCTCTTCCAGGGGCTGGCCTCCGCCTGCACACCGCTGATGCCAAGCGCCTGCTTGATCTGCGGCAAATGGTAGAAGCAGAGGGCCTCGAACGTGAAGCCTCGCCAAGCCGTCAGCTCGGGAGTGAGCGGATTGTCCTGCCAAAAGCGGGGGTTGGCGGTCCGGCGGCCGTCGATGAAGGAGAGGTAGAACTTGCTGTAGAAATCCGTCAACCGGAAATAGACGTCCCTGCGGGAATAGCCGTACTTGACGTACGACGTGATGAAGTCGCTCACCTCGAGCACCCTCAGCGTGGCGGAGAGGCCGCCGCCGTCGGGCATCTTCGTCAGCTCGGCAATCTCCTTCCGCGTGAAGCCCTGCCGCTTTTGCGCCAACAGGCGTACTATCTTCTTGCAGTCCTCGGCGTTGGTGAAGAGCGACGAGTAGAGGCGGTCGAACTCCAGCCCCAGTTTGGCCGTGGGTTCGAAGAAGAGGCGGTCGATGTTCTGCGCCAGGCTCTTGCCCTTCTGCAACATCGAGAGGTAGTAGGGAATGCCGCCGGTGGCCATGTAGCACTGCACTTGGTCGAACTTCGACATGACGATGTCCTCCGCCTGGTAGTATCTCTCGCACTCGCCTAGCGTGAAGGGCCGCAGCTTGATCTCGTCCGTCGTGCGGTCGAACAGTCCGCCTTGGTTGTTGAGCAGCTTGTCCGAAATCCACGACGTGGCCGAGCCGCAGACGATGAGCATGATGTTCGCCCTGCCGGCGGCCCATCCGTTCCAGAAGTGTTCCAGGGCGGTGACGAAGCCCGACCGTGGCGTGTCCATCCATGGCATTTCGTCGATGAAGACCACTTGCCGCCGGTCCGCCGGTTGCCGCTCCAGCAGGTTGATGAGGGCGTCGAAAGCCTCCAGCCAACCGCCTGGCACGCTCTTCTGCTCGCTGCCGTAGCGCACGAGGCTCGAATAGAAGTTCTCCAGCTGTTGTTCCTTCAGCTTCTGCCCTTTCAGCTCGTAGGGCGACAGCCCTGTGTGGTAGAAGCTGAACTTGTCGGCAAACAGTTCCCTCACGAGAAACGTCTTGCCCACACGGCGCCTGCCGTAGACGACCGCGAACACTGGTTTGTCCGACTGATAGAGCGTCAGCAATTCCTTGATTTCCGACTCTCTTCCTATGATTTTCTGTGCCATATATGGTATCGTTATTTTGCTGCAAACATACTAAAAACATCTTCTCGCGCAAAATAATGAACCGTTATTCTGCGCCAAAGGCATATAATGGCGGCGTTGGCGCAGAATAGTGAACCGTTATTCCGCTGGAAGCGCACTCAGTGAGCCTATTCGCGCAGAATAGTGAACGGATATTCCGATGGAAGCGGACCCCAGGAACCTATTCGCGCAGAATAGTGATTTCCCGCTTACGCTTGCGCCTTGCCATGGCCGCACCCTCGGCTTGCACTATCCTTAGATAAAATAGGCGGCATCTTCAGCATAATAATCAAGCGAGCTTGTTATTCTGCTCGCGATTTGCACTATCTTTAGATAAAATAGGCTACATCTTCAGCATAATAATCAAGCAAGCTTGTTATTCTGCTCGCGATTTGCACTATCTTTGGATAAAATAGGCGGCATCTCGGCATAATAATCAAGCGAGCTTGTTATTCTGCTCGCGATTTGCACTATCTTTGTCCCCCGAAAAAAACATCGGAGACTATGATCGTATTCCCCAACGCCAAGATAAACTTGGGACTGAACATCACGGAGAAACGCGCGGACGGCTACCACAACCTGGAGACCGTCTTCTACCCTATCCCGCTGGAGGACGCCCTGGAGGTGGGCACTCTAGCGGACAGCGCCGCGGAGTTTGAGCTCCACTGCGACGGCATCCGCATTGAGGGCAGCGCCGAGGACAACCTGATAGTGAAGGCTTACCGCCTGCTGAAGGAGCATCACCAACTGCCGCCCGTGCGCATCTACCTGCAGAAGCAAATCCCCACGGGAGCAGGCATGGGAGGCGGCTCGGCGGACGCCACGTTCATGCTCAGGCTGCTCAGCGACATGTTCCACCTCCACCTCACCGACGACCGTCTGGAGGAGCTCTCCGCCCGACTGGGAGCGGACTGCGCCTTCTTCGTGCGCAACGAGCCCGTGTTCGCCCAGGGCATCGGCAACGTCTTCTCCCCTGTCACGCTCTCGCTGCAAGGCTACAACCTGGCGGTGGTGAAGCCGGACGTGTTCGTCTCCACCCGGGAGGCTTTCTCCAAGGTGAAGCCACGCAAGCCGGAGATCTCCGTGCGCGAGATAGTGAGCCGCCCCATAGGCGAGTGGAGGGAGTCGCTCGTGAACGACTTCGAGCAGAGCGTCTTCAACCTCCATCCCGAGATTGCCGCCGCGAAGCAGCGCCTCTACGACCTGGGGGCCGTCTACGCCGCGATGTCCGGCTCGGGCTCCAGCGTGTTCGGCATCTTCGACCACAGCGTGGAGCTAGGCCCGGAGTTCGACGGATGCTTCCGCCGCGTGATGAAGCTCTGAGGCCGCATGCGCTTCGCTCCGGCGCATTAAAAGCCTAAGGCACGCCTTGGTTCGCTGGCCTTCGGGGAAGCCTGACAAGAGCCATCGGCGAGAAATCACTTCGGGAAATCGTAGTGGGAACCATCGGCGAAAAAAATACTTCGGGGATTTATGATGGAAACCATCAACGCTAAAATATTTCGAGGAACGAGGTGGAAACCATCGGCGAGAAATCACTTCGGGAAGGCGTAGTGGGAACCCTCGGAGAGAAAAAAATACTTCGGGGATTTATGATGGAAACCATCAACGCTAAAATATTTCGGGGAACGAGGCGGAAACCCTCGGCGAGAAAAAACACTTCGGGAAATCGCAGAGGGAGCAGTCGGCCCCGAAAGAGCCACTGTTTTCCTCCAAAAGACTTTTCGGGAATCAGAGGGGGAATCCGCAGGCCGCTTCACCGCAGCAGGGCGATGAGCGCCAGCAGCTTCTCCAGCCGCTCGCGCATCAGGTGGTTGGCGCGGTTGATGTGTTTCTTCACCGTGTTGACGCTGATGCCCAGCTCCTCGGCTATCTCACGCTGCGGCTTGCCGTTGAGACTCTCAACGTACACTCGGCGGCAGGCGTCGCTCAGGTTGGCGAAGGCCTCGCTCACCATGGCGTAGACCTCCGACTCGATGATGCCGCACAGGATGTCGGGCTCCTCGGTGTCGGCGCACTCGAGCAGACCCTCCACCTTGGCGCGCTCGCGCTGCTCGGTGCGCAGCTGGTTGAGCGCCTCGTTGCGTATACCTTTATATAGATAGGCCTTCAGGGCGAGGTCGTTGGCGAAGACCAGGCGGCCCTCCCAAATGCGCATCCACACGTTCTGCAACACGTCGTCCACCGCCTCGGGAGAGTCCACAAACTTGAGGGCAAAATACTTCAACTGAGGATACAGCGACAGGTAGTGCCGCTGAAAATCATCAATATCCGTCAACCGAATCTCCTCCATTCTCCCTGCGTAGTTTCTAAATTTCACGACAAAGGTAACGTATAATCGAGAAATAAGTTACTTTTGCACACAGAAAAAGGTAAGAAGATGAAGAAATTAGTGATTTTCGACCTCGACGGCACGTTGCTCAACACCATCGCCGACCTGGCCAACAGCACCAACCAGGCATTGGCGCACTACGGATTTCCCACCCACGAGGTGGAGGCCTACCGCTATTTCGTGGGCAACGGAGTGACGAAACTCTTCGAGCGCGCCCTGCCCGAGCCCGAGCGCACGCCGGAGAACATCGCCCGCATCCGCTCGCGCTTCGTGCCCTACTACGACGAGCACAACGCCGACCTCAGCACGCCCTACGACGGCATCCCGCAGCTGCTGGAGGCGCTGCAGGCGCAAGGGGTGACGCTGGCCGTGGCCTCCAACAAGTACCAGGCGGCCACGGAGAAGCTGGTGCGCCACTTCTTCCCCACCATACGGTTCGCCGCCGTGCTGGGCCAGCGCGAGGGCATCCCCACGAAGCCCGACGCGCGCATCGTGGACGACATCCTGCGGCTGTGCGGCGTGGCCAGGGCTGACGTGCTCTACGTGGGCGACTCCAACGTGGACATGCAGACGGCCATCAACGCCCGTGTGGAAGCCGCCGGAGTGGCGTGGGGCTTCCGTCCCGTGGAGGAGCTGGCGGCCTACCGTCCGGCGCACATCGTACGCGAGCCGAAGGAGATACTGGCCATCGCACTGGGGTGAGAGAAAGAGAAGAGAAGTCTTCGCCAGGCATAGAGCGGCGGTTAAATGACACCAGTTTCTCCGACACGTATTTTCTCCGAACTACCTTCGGGCCTCTTAGAGTATTTCTCCGACCTTCTCTCCGATTTTCTCCGAACCAAATCCTCCACACTCCGGACTATTCATCACCGCATCCTTCGTTAGCGGAAATAGTGACGAAGGAAATATGACTCAAGTTTCAGATTCAGATAAAGAGTTTCAACTATTCCACTAAAAGTTCAAAGAGAAATCCGGCATAGGAACGAAGCCACCGCAAAAGCGGGCAGAGGCCACATTCCTATGCCGGCAGTTTGTTTGCGCGGCAGAAGTCGCAGACCTCGCGGAGCCATTGCTCGGCGGGCAGAGGCCACATTCCGATGCCGGCAGTTTGTTTGCGCGTCAGAAGTCGCAGACCTCGCGGAGCCACTGCTCGGCGATGGCCGTCCAGCCGTTGGTGGTGCCGGGATTGTTGCGCACGGCAATGCTGTGCTCACCCTCGGGATAGAGGTGGAGCGAGCACTTCGCCACCTTGTTCTTCTTCAGCGCCTCGAAGAAGTAGAGGCTGTTGAGGCACGACACGGCAGGGTCGTTCATCGCATGCACCACGAAGCAGGGAGCGGTCTCAGCGGTCACCTGCTGGTCGAGGGAGAAGCGCTTGCGCAACTCGGGCGAGTCGAACTTGCCGAGCAGGTTCTGGCGGCTACCCTTGTGGGCGATGTCGCCCATGGAGACCACCGGAGAGACCATGATGGCGAAGTTGGGGCGGAAGGAGTATTGGTCCAGAGCGTCGCCTATGCTGCTCCAGTCCTCGGTGAAGGTGGCCATGCAGCCTGCCAGGTGAGCGCCGGCGGAACTGCCCATCACACCCACCTTGTCGGGATTGACGCCGAAGCGCTGCGCATTGGCGCGGATGTAGCGGAGGGCACGCTGCGCATCCTGCACAGGGGCCTTGTAGCAGACCTCCACGTCGGGCGACTGCGGCAGACGGTGTGTCAGCACGAAGGCCGTCACGCCGAAGGTGTTGAACCACTTGGCCAGCGAGAAGCCGGACACTTGGTAGGCGAAGCGGGCGTAACCGCCGCCTGGGATGATGACCACCGCCACGCCTTTGTTCTCGGCCTTCGAGGGCTCGAACACGTAGAGGCCTGGCATCGCCACTTGGTAGACACGTTCGTTGGCGATGCTGTCAGCGACCGCCACGCCTTTGCTGTTGGGCATTTTGCCTTTCTCCCAAAGGGGGAGATACTCCTGCGCCAAGCCCACACTGGTGGACGCAAGGATGAAAAGTAAGCTTACAATACTTTTTCTCATGATATCATTTACATTTATATAGGTTAGAATATTTCTTTTTCCCCAGCACATGGTAGGCCCACAGGATGGAGGCCGGACGAATCTCGGGGATAGCCGTCGGCACCACAGCCTTGGACTTCGGCGCTGACGCTACTGCTTCGCCCGATGACGAAGGGCGGTCAGATGTTTCAGCGGACTCTCCGCAGACTGCGCTTGATGATGCAGGCGATGCGCTATCGGCTGTGCTTGATGATGAAGTCGATGCGCCGCAGACCAAGCGCGACCAAACGTCGTGCCGTGCCTTCCTGCGGTAGGCGGACAGCCGCCAGAAGTCCAGGCGCGCCTGGCAGACGGCCTTCACATTGGACAGGTCGCCCTTTATTAAATAGGTGAAGGCGGCCAGATAGTCGAGGAAGAAGCGCAGGGTCAGCACGGTCCACAGTCGGCCGGCGGGCAGGTTCTTGTAGAGCATCAAGAGGTTGTTGCGGAAGTTGAGGTAGGTCTTGCGGGGATTCTCGCGTCTGAGCGTGGCGCCTCCCACGTGGTAGACCTTGGCGGAAGGGATGCAGACGACCTGTCGGCCTGCCAGATGGAGCCGCCAGCAGAAGTCAATCTCCTCCATGTGGGCGAAGAACTGGGCGTCCAGTCCGCCCACGGCGTGGAAGTCCGCCGCACGCACGCAGAGCGCGGCACCCGTGGCCCAGAAGACAGGCAGCGCGTGGTCGTACTGTCCATGGTCCTCCTCCACCGTGCCGAAGATGCGGCCACGGCAATAGGGGTAGCCCAGGGCATCGATGAATCCGCCTGCAGCGCCGGCATACTCAAACATCTGACGCTGCTTCCAGCTCAGCAGTTTGGGCTGGCAAGCCGCCACCTCGGGGTGAGCGTCCAGGTAACAGACCATGGGCTGCAGCCAACCTTCGGTGACCTCCACGTCGGAGTTGAGCAGCACGTAGTATTCGGCCTCCACCTGCGCCAAGGCACGGTCGTAGCCTTCGGCGAAGCCGTAGTTGCGGTCGAGCCGGATGAGCCTCACCTGGGGGAACTCATCGCCCACCACCTGGCACGATTCGTCTGTGGAGGCATTGTCCGCCACCACTACAGAGACTCCCTCCGCCAGTGAGCAGCGGCAGACCGACGGCAGAAACTGCCGCAACATCGGCGCGCCGTTCCAGTTCAGTATCACCACGGCGACTTTCGGCTTTTGGTTTCCATTCATCTTATTTCGCACTCCCTCAGTAGGGTCCTCTTTCTCTTCGTCGGTTCCAGCCGACGCCGACAAGGAGGGAGAGCTCGCGGATTCGTCACGTTCCACGATGTTTCGTTCTTCCGAAAAGGATTCAATCTCTTCCACGGCAGAGTTCCAAGATTCCGAGATTCCTTTATTTAATTTATTTTCTTCCACGATGTTTCGTTCTTCCGAAAAGGATTCAATCTCTTCCACGGCAGAGTTCCGAACTTCATCCAGTTCGTTCTCCCCCACTCCGCTTCGGGCTTTCATCACGCCGTCTCTACTATCATTCCGTTCCATGACACTATTCCCCTTCTGAAGTGATCAATCGGCCTCGCAGGGCGGAGCCGTCGGCGTTGAAATCGCCCAGCGCGACCATCACCAGCTGATTGTCCAGCGTGTGGGGAGCGTCCACCTCCACGCGGATGTAGTTGTCCGTGAAGCCGTGCATCGGCAGTCCGGGCTTGGGTTTCTCCAGCAGCACCTGCTTGGTCTGGCCGATGTGGCGCGCGTAGAAGGCGTGCGTCTTCTCGTCGGAGAGGGCGAGCAGGCGCTGGCTACGCTGATGCTTCACCTCGGGGGAGACCACGTAGTCTATCTTCAGGGCCTGTGTGCCAGGCCGTTCGGAGTAGCTGAAGACGTGGAGTTGCGTCACGTCCAGGCCCTCCACGAAGCGGTAAGCCTCCTCGAAGAGCTCGTCGCGCTCGCCACGTGTGCCCACAATCACGTCCACACCGATGAAGGCGTCGGGCATGACGCTGCGTATCTTCTCTATCTTGTGCGCGAAGAGGGCCGTGTCGTAGCGGCGGCGCATCAGCCTGAGCACCTCGTCCGACCCTGCCTGCAGGGGGATGTGGAAGTGGGGCATGAAGGCGCGCGACGTGGCCACGTAGTCGATGATGTCGTCGGTCAGCAGGTTGGGCTCGATGGACGAGATGCGGTAGCGGTGAATCTCCTCCACCTCATCGAGGGCTTTCACCAGACAGAAGAAATTCTCGCCGGTGGACTTGCCGAAGTCGCCTATGTTGACGCCCGTGATGACAATCTCCTTGCCACCCTCGCTGGCCGCTTGGCGTGCCTGCTCCACCATGGAGGCGACGGTACCGTTGCGGCTGCGTCCGCGGGCGAAGGGGATGGTGCAGTAGGAGCAGAAGTAGTCGCAACCGTCCTGCACCTTCAGGAAGAAGCGTGTGCGGTCGCCCCTCGAGCAGGAGGGCACGAAGGTGCGTATGTCCTTCAGGGCTCCGGTGTAGGTTTCGGCCCTGTCCTTCTTGCGCAGGTCGCCCAGCAGCTCTACGAGCCGGCCTTTCTGCTCGGCGCCGACGACGAGGTCCACGCCCTCGATGTCCGCTATCTGGTCGGGCTTCAGCTGGGCGTAGCAGCCTGTCACCACCACGAAGGCTCCGGGGTGCTGGCGCACCAGCCGGTGGATGGCCTGCCGACACTTGTGGTCGGCCGTGTCGGTTACGGAACAGGTGTTCACCACACAGATGTCCGCCACCTCGCCTTTGCGCACAGGGCGCACACCTGCCTGGCGCAGGATGCGTCCGATGGTGGAGGTCTCGGAGAAGTTCAGTTTGCACCCCAGCGTGTAGTAAGCCGCTTTCTTATCTTGAAATACAGATGTATCTATCATTGTTTCGTTCAGTTTTCCGCTCCATGTTCGCTCATTGAAGCGCACAAAGTTAGCTATAAATCGGCATTTCCTACCACCCGACGCTCATTTATCGCTCTCCAAAGGGGCAAAAAGCGCACAAGTCGTGCCTTTACCTATTATATAAATGGCCCAAAACCGTCCGCTTCCCCCCCCTGGCCGAGGCATGAAACCTCAGCATAGCGCCCTGATTACGAGGAAAAGCACCCTCGGAAAGCCGCTTGTAGAGGGCATTTTGGGATTTTTTCAAAAAAAGTTCGAAAAAAAACGCATTTTGGAGAACAACGTATCTCTAAAGTGCATACCTTTGCAGCGTTTTAATAAGCAAATAATTGTTTTATAGTTTTTAAAAAGCAAAGAAAATGAAGACATTAGTATTCGGACTTGTAGCATTTGCAGCCGTTTCTTTCGCTTCTTGCGGAAACAAAGCTGCTAACACAGAAGCTGCTCAGGATTCTACAGCAGTAGTTGAAGAGGTTGTTGAGGCTCCCGCTGACACAGTAGCCGCTGACACAACAGCTCAGGACACAGCTGCCGTTGTTGCTGAATAATTTTTAGCAACCTAAAAAGCTACAGAAAGCTCGCTATTCGTTTAGCGGGCTTTCTTCGTTTCTAGGGCCTCTCCTATCCATATCGCCCTCGGCTATTCATAAATTCCGAAGAATCCGCTTCCAGGTTTGGAGTTATCGGGCAAAAGGATTACCTTTACCGATGATTTAGGGAATGTTTCCATCAAAACGAACAAAAACATTAAGAATATGTCGTACGAACAAATGGCAAAACTGGAGATTCTGAACGCCGTCAACAACATAAGCAGTCAGGAAGATCTCGATGAATTGAAGGTCATCATCGCCCGTTTCTTTGCCGATAAGGCTCAAAAGGAAATAGACAAATTATGGGACAACGGCAACATAAACGAACAGACAATCGAAGCATGGGGCAACGAGCACATGCGTACTCCCTACAAGCATGCGTAAGATAGTACTGGATACAAATTGCCTCCTACAATCGTTACCTTCAAAAAGTCATTACCATATTATATGGAAACAGATTCTTGAAGGTCAAGTCCGATTGTGCGTGAACACGGAGATTCTAGAAGAATACGAAGAGATTATCTCCCAAAAGACCACTCCCGTTGTGGCTAGAAACATTGTCGAAGCAATCGCACGTCTTCCTTACACCTGTTTCCAAGAGTCCTATATTCATTTCGGTCTTATCGAGCATGATGTCGATGATAATAAGTTTGTGGATTGCGCGATAGCTTCTAACGCCGAATACATAGTCTCCAACGATTCCCACTTCGCGGTTCTGAAAACGATTGTTTGGCCTAAGTTAAACCTAAAGACCATCAACGAGTTTCTTTCTATTCTAACAGAATAACGAATCTATTATAGTACTCGAAACAATATAAAACCAAGTCGCCGCCGGACATTGCAAGACGCAGATGCTCGGCGGCGAATGGTTTCTATAAGCCCTGCAGCCGAAGAAGCGACTGCGGGACTCGGAGAGAGGGAATCCCCCCCCTTATGCGGTCATTTGGTTCAGCTTCTTCAAGAGAGCGAACATCACGATGGCACTGATCAAGCAGAGGGCGATGAGGATGCCCCAGTTGTACATCAACGGAATCTTGTTCCACAGCATCGACGGGATGGAGCTCAGGTAGTTACCGATGGCGGTAGCCACAAACCATCCACCCATCATCAGACCCTTGTACTTGGGAGGAGCCACCTTGGAGACGAACGAGATGCCCATCGGCGAGAGCAACAGCTCGGCCAACGTCAGTGTGAAGTAGGTGGAAATCAACCAGTTCGGCGAGAGGATGCTCTGGGTGTCGTCGCCCAGGTCCATCGGAGAGATCAGTCCCGTGGAGGCCAGTGTGATGACAGCGAAACCAAGAGCGGCCACCAACATACCCCAAGCGATGCGCGCAGGGGCACTCACCTCCTTACCCTTGTTGGCCAGCGCGCCGAAGAACAGCATGCTGAACGGTGTGAGCGCCACCACAAAGAAGGGGTTGAACTGCTGGAAGTCCGACGGCTGAGCCATCGTTGGATTCTCCATCGTCATGAAGCAGGCGATGGCGCCAAACCATGCGAGCAGCGTGACGAAGCCACAGATGATGCGGTTCTCCTTCGTCTTCGACTGGAATGCGCCGAAAGCGAAGTAAACCGAGAGGGCGATGAGAGCCAAGCTCCAGATGTTGAACCACACACGCATGCCGCCGTCCACGGTGAGGTTGGTATATTTTTTAGCGAAGAAGGTCAGCGCGGAACCGTTCTGGTGGAAAGCCATCCAGAAGAAGATGACCACGGCGAACACCAGCAGCAGGGCGACGATGCGGTCCTTCTCCTGCTTCGGAGTGAGCGTCTCCACGTGGGAGTCAGCCTGCTGCGAAGCCTGCTTGGCGGTGACGTCGGCATGCTTGAACCAGCTGCGGCAAGCGAAATAGATGACGGCGGAGACGATAAGCGACACGCAAGCCACGCCGAAGCTCAGGCCGTAGGCGCCATAGAGGGCCTGGAGGTAAGCAGGGTCGGTGTTGCCGGCGTCGTAGACGAAACCGTACTGTCCCAGGTAGGCGTTGGTGATCCACTTGGCCATGGAAGGCGCGAACATGGCGCCGATGTTGATGGCCATATAGAAGAGGCTGAACGCTGAGTCGCGGCGGGCAGAGTACTTGGGGTCGTCGTAGAGGTTGCCCACGAGCACCTGCAGGTTACCTTTGAAAAGGCCTGTTCCCAAAGAGACGCAAGCCAAGGCGGCGAACATGGCCACCTGTCCTGTCATGTCGGCAGGGGTAGGTATGGCAAGGCCCAGATATCCGAGGAACATGGTGGCAAGGCCGATGGTCACGCACTTTCCGTAACCGATGCGGTCGGCCAACATACCTCCGAGAAGCGGGGCGAAATAGACTACTGCAAGGAAGATGGCGTACACCTGTCCGGCTTGGGACTCTGCCCATCCGAACTTAGCCTGCATGAAAAGAGTAAAGATGGCGAGCATGGTGTAGTAACCAAACCGTTCGCCTGTGTTGGCTAGCGCCAACGCGTATAAGCCTTTCGGCTGTCCTTCAAACATAACTTAAGATTTAGGTATTAATAATTTTTTTGTTTGCAAATATACGGTTATTCGCATGCAATGCAAAATAAGCCGGTCTCTTTTTGAGTCGACAAGCCACGGCTCAGTCGCACAGGCAACAGATTTGGGCGTTCGACTCGCGCGCCAGGTCCTGCGGGGCTATCTTTATCTGCAGTCCGCGCATGCCGGCGCTGACGTAGATGTAGGGGAACGCCTGGCACGACTCGTGGATGTAGGTGGGGAAATGTTTCTTCATGCCTATGGGTGAGCAGCCGCCACGGATGTAGCCGGTGGTGGGCAGCAGCTCCTTCAGGGGCAGCAGCTCACACTTCTTGTTGCCGGAGACCTTGGCGGCCAGTTTCAGGTCAATCTCCTTCTCGCCAGGGATGACGCAGACGAAGTGTCCGCTCTTGTCGCCATGGAGCACGATGGTCTTGAAGACTTGGTCGATGTTCTCGCCCAGGCTTTGCGCCACGTGTCCGGCGCTGAGGTCGTTCTCGTCCACAGCGTAGGCAATCAGTTCGTACGCCACGCCGGCTTTGTCGAGCAGGCGTGCCACATTGGTTTTCTTAATGTTCTCTTTCATATTCTTCTCTCCAGTTTTTATAAGGGTTCTTGGTAAGTTGCGCGTTGTAGAAGCGTGGGTCGCCTGTCACCTCCTGGCCTAGCCAAGCAGGGCGCTCGAAGGGGGCGTCCTCAGCGGGCAGTTCTAACTCCGCCATGGTGAGCCCTTCGTTGTCGCCGTAGAACTCGTCCACCTCGTAGGTGTACGGTCCGGCAGGGATCAGGTAGCGCGTCTTGTCTATCACGCCTGGCTCGCAGAGGCGCAGCAGCTCGCGGGCTTCGTCGGCAGGTATCTCCTTCTCCCACTCGTAGCGGGAGGTGCCGCTGTCGTTGCCACGGCCCTTCACCGTCATCCATCCCCTGCCCTCTTTCAGACGGACGCGCACGGTGCGCTCGGGGGCAGAGTTCAGGTAGCCTTGCGTGATGCGCAACTGCCCCACAGCGCATTGCTTGTAGGGTCCCTTCACCATGAATTTCCGTTCTATCTCTATCGCCATATACCTTATATATATAAATAGGTCATTGCTGACTCAGTTCTTCCTTAATGAATTGTGGGGTGTAGCCCTTGCCACACTGGGCCACCTCCTCGGGTGTGCCGCAGGCCAGCAGGGTGCCGCCGCCCTTTCCGCCTTCGGGGCCCATGTCGATGATGTAGTCCGCCATCTTTATCACGTCGAGGTTGTGCTCGATGACGATGACGGTGTTGCCCTTGTCCACCAAGCGGTTGAGCACGTTCAGCAGCACGCGGATGTCCTCGAAGTGGAGTCCGGTGGTAGGCTCGTCCAGTATGTAGACCGTGCTGCCGGTGTCGCGTTTGGAGAGTTCGGTGGCCAACTTCACGCGTTGGCTCTCGCCGCCGGAGAGGGTCGTGGACGACTGTCCCAGTTTGATGTATCCCAGACCCACGTCCTGCAGCACCTTTATCTTGTTCACTATCTGGGGCACGTTCTCGAAGAACTCCACGGCCTGGTTGATGGTCATGTCGAGCACGTCGGCAATGGACTTGCCCTTGAAGCGCACCTCCAGGGTCTCGCGGTTGTAGCGCTTGCCGTGGCACACCTCGCAGGGCACCATCACGTCGGGCAGGAAGTTCATCTCGATGGTCTTGTAGCCATTGCCGCCACAGGCTTCGCAGCGGCCGCCGGCCACGTTGAAGGAGAATCGCCCAGGTTTATATCCGCGAATCTTCGCCTCGGGAAGTTCCACGAAGAGGGTGCGGATGTCGGCGAACACGCCCGTGTAGGTGGCAGGGTTGGAGCGTGGCGTGCGTCCCAGGGGTGATTGGTCCACGTCCACCACCTTGTCCACGAACTCCATACCCTCGATGGAGTCGTAGGGCATAGGGTCCTGCAGCGAGCGGTAGAAGTGTTGCGACAGGATAGGTTGCAGCGTGTCGTTGACGAGGGTGGACTTGCCGCTGCCGGAGACTCCGGTCACGCAGATGAACGTCCCCAAGGGGAAGTCCACGTCCACACCCTTCAGGTTGTTGCCCCTGGCGCCCTTCAGCCGCAGCCACTTGCCGTTGCCTTTGCGGCGCTGCTTGGGCACCTCTATCTTCATCTCGCCATTGAGGTACTGCGAGGTGAGCGTGCGCTGACGCAGCATCTCGTCGGGCGTTCCGGCGAACACCACCTCACCTCCCAGCCGTCCGGCTTTGGGGCCCATGTCCACCACGTAGTCGGCACTGAGCATCATGTCCTTGTCGTGCTCCACCACCATCACGGTGTTGCCCAGGTCGCGGAGTTGCTTCAGGGAGTTGATGAGCCGCAGGTTGTCGCGCTGGTGGAGTCCGATGCTGGGCTCGTCGAGTATGTAGAGCACGTTCACCAGCTGCGAGCCTATCTGTGTGGCCAGGCGGATGCGCTGGCTCTCGCCGCCGGAGAGGGAGACCGACGAGCGGTTGAGCGACAGGTAGTCGAGCCCCACGTCGAGGAGGAAGCGCAGGCGGCTGCGGATTTCCTTCAGCACCTCGGCGGCTATCTGCCGTTGCTTGTCGCTGAGGTGTTGCTCCACGGTCATCACCCACTCGTAGAGCTCGCTGATGTCCATCGCCGAGAGTTGGCAGATGTTCTTGTCGTGGATGCGGTAGCTCATCGCCTCTTTGTTGAGCCGCGCGCCCTGGCATTCGGGACAGGTGGCTGTGCGCGAGAACTGCTCCACCCACTTCTGCTGTGTGGCGGACGACTCTCCCTCCTGCAGCATCTGTATGTACTTCACCAGCCCTTCGTAGTTGGTGAAGTAGTCGCTGCCGGAGTGGAGCAGCGTGCTCTTTATCTTTATCCGCTCGTCGGAACCATAGAGGATGTCGCCCACGGCCTCCTCGGGAAATTCCGTCAGCGGTGTCTTCAGCGTCAGCTCATACTTCTCGAGCAAGGCGGCTATCTGCCAGAATATCATGGAGTTCTTGTACTTGCCCAGCGGAGCTATCGCCCCCTCGTAGATGGAGAGCGAGCGGTCGGGAATCACCTTGTCGATGTCTATCAGGTTGACCACGCCGAGGCCTTTGCACTTGGGGCAAGCGCCCTGCGGGGAGTTGAACGAGAAGTTGTGGGGCGCAGGCTCCTTGTAGGAAATGCCTGTGACAGGGCACATCAGGTGCTTGCTATAGTGGCGCGCTTCGTTGGTCTGCGCGTCGAGCACCATCAGCTGTCCCTCGCCTTGGCTCATGGCCTTCTCCACGCTCTGCTTCAGCCGTGTGATGTCCTTGCCGTTGACCGCCAGTTTGTCCACCACCAGCTCGATGTCGTGGTTGCGGTAGCGGTCCAGCTTCATGCCGTGGGTAATCTCGCGCAGCTCGCCGTCCACCCTCACGTTGAGGAAGCCTTTCTTGCGCACCTGCTCGAAGAGCTCGCGGTAGTGTCCCTTGCGGTTGTGCACCAGCGGAGCCAGCAGATAGATGCGCTTGTCGGCGTAGGCGTCGAGTATGAGGGTCAGAATCTGCTCCTCGGTGTACTTCACCATCTTCTCGCCGGAGAGATAGGAATAGGCCTCGCCGGCGCGCGCGAAGAGCAGACGCATGTAGTCGTAGATCTCCGTGGTGGTGCCCACGGTGGAGCGTGGATTCTTGTTGGTGGTCTTCTGTTCGATGGAGATCACAGGGCTGAGTCCTGTTATCTTGTCCACATCGGGCCGTTCCATACCGCCCAGGAAGTTGCGTGCGTAGGCCGAGAAGGTCTCTATGTAGCGCCGCTGTCCCTCGGCGAACAATGTGTCGAAAGCCAACGAGGACTTGCCGCTGCCGCTCAAGCCGGTGATCACCGTCAGGCTGTCGCGCGGTATCTCCACATCTATATTCTTCAGGTTGTGTACACGTGCACCGTACACATTTATTTTGTTTGACTCATCTGCCATCTTCGGAGTTTTTTCTCAATTATCTCGCAAAAATAGTGCATCCGCCCGAAATAATTACGCACAGACCCAAATAAACTTTATGGAATTTACTACTTTTGCATCCAAATGTAAAAAGAATAGACTCTTATGAAATCAATCCGCACCATTCTTCTGACGGGCATTCTCCTGTCTTCTTTCCATTTGGGCTATGCGCAGCAGGCGAATTACTTCCTGCACACCATCACCAAGGGGCAAAGCCTCTACTCCATCGCCACCATGTATGGAGTCACCACCGAAGAGATTGTCAGCCTGAACCCTGGCAGCGAGAAGGTCATCAAAGCGGGCGACGTGCTGAAGATTCCTCAGACGAAGAGCAGCGCTACCACGAGGTTTCACACCATACAGTCGGGCGAGACGCTCTATCGGCTCACGCAGCAATATCACCTGACGGCGGAGGCCATCTGCGCCGCCAACCCAGGTCTGTCCGCCGACAACTTCAAGGCTGGGCAGGTGATTGTGATTCCCGAGGCTGGCAACACTGCCAACAGCACCGCGCAGACAAACACCACGGTGCAACTGTCGAACAGCGTCAGCGTAGCCGTGCCACAGAAACAAGAGACAAAGCAAGACAAGAGCACCAAGCAGCCCGCTTATAAGGACATCCACAAGGTGGCGCGGAAAGAGACGATATACAGCATCTGCAAGCAGTACGGCATCACCGAGCAGGAGCTGATTGACGAGAATCCCGAACTGAAGACGGAGAAGCTGAAGAAAGGCAAATACCTGCGCATCCCCTACTCCAAGAAGGTGAAGGAGGAGCATCAGCAGCAGACCGTGGAGGTGCAGGGCAACGGCCAACTCTCCAACGCGGACTATTTCAATAAGGTGAAGGCGAAGAGCAGCGAGCGGCTGAGCACGGTCAACGTGGCCGTCATCTTGCCCTTCATGACCGAGACGCACAACAACAACGAGCAGAAGCGCATGGTGGAGTATTACCAAGGCTTCCTCATGGCGGTGGACAGTCTGAAGAAGGATGGTTACTCCTTCAACATCTACGCCTACGACTCCAAGGGCACAGGCATGTCCATCAAGTCGATACTCGCCAAGCAGGAGATGACGAAGATGAACCTCATCATCGGTCCGGTGCACGCCAACCAGGTGGCCGAAGCCAGCGAGTTCGCCAAGAAGCACGACATCCGACTGGTGATTCCCTTCAGCTCGAAGAGCACCGAGGTGTACAACACACCGACGATCTACCAAATCAACACGCCGCAGTCGTACCTCTACTCGGAGGTGTACGACCACTTCCTGAGATGCTTCCGCGAGAAGAATCCACGGATATTCTTCGTGAGCACCAACGACGGCAACAGCGACAAGGCTGAGTTCATCAAGGGACTGAAGGGCGAGCTGGACCAAGCGGGACTCTCCTACCAGACCATAAAGGCGGACCCCAAGAACGACCCGAACCTGAAGAGCCTCGTGGCGACAGACCGTCCCAACCTCTTCATCCCCACATCGGGCACCAGTCTGGCGTTGAACCGCTTGATCCCCTACCTGAAGCAACTGCATCTGGAGGTGCCCGAGTGCCATATACAGATGTTCGGCTACCCCGAGTGGCAGACCTACACGAACGACTTCATCAACGAATACTACACGTTCGACACCTATTTCTATGGCTCGTTCTACGCCAACAACCTGTCGACGGTCGTTTCGCAGTTCCAGCGTTCGTTCCACGGATGGTTCGGCAAGTCGATGATGAACACCTATCCGAAGTACGCCCTCCTGGGATTCGACACGGGATACTATTTCCTCAAGGGACTCTCGCTCTACGGCAACAGCCTGGAGGAGAACCTCGGCCGCCTGGACATACGGACCATACAGACCAGCTTCAAGTTCCAGCGGGTGAACAACTGGGGAGGCTTCATCAACCGCAAGGTGTTCTTCGTCCATTTCTCGCGCGACCACGAGTTGCTGAAATTAGACTTTGACAAATAATCACGATATGAGTACACTGATTCCTACGATACACAGCCTGTCCGTGAAGCGCCACAGCGGCACGGACAACCACAAGGCGGAGAGGCACGTCCGCCGCAACCTGGCGCTACGTATGGCCTTGCCGCTGATTTGCGCGGCGCTTTACGCCCCTTCGGCTCACGCCCAGGTGGGTGAATCGCGCAGCACACTGGCCATCGGCATCAACGGCGGCATGAACATGAACACGGTCAACTTCACACCTACCATCGACCAGAACTCGCTGAACGGTGTCACCGGCGGCATCACGCTGCGCTACACGTGCGAGAAGTATTTCGCCACCGTATGTGCCGTGCAGCTGGAGCTGAACTATAGCCAACAAGGTTGGTTGGAGAACATCGACGACGGCAGCAACAACACCTACCAGCGCACCATCGACTACGTGCAGGTGCCCATCTTCGCCCACCTCGGTTGGGGACGCGAGGAGCGCGGTGTGCAGTTCTTCGTCAACGCCGGACCGCAGTTCGGCTTCTACCTGTCGGACAAGGAGACCTATGGCGGCGACCCATGGGACACCAGCAACCGACCGAACAGCGTGACGCAGCAGTATGGCAAGGACATTGAGAAGACGTTCGACTACGGCATTGCCGGTGGCGCCGGCATCGACCTCGCCACCAAGATAGGCCACTTCACATTGGAGGGCCGCTACTACTACGGCTTCGGCAACATCTTCGGCGACACGAAGAAGGATCCTTTCGGCAACTCCAACCACACCGTCATCAGCGTACGCCTAGGCTATCTGCTGGACATCTTCAAGGGGCGGTAAACGACGATTTCTGATTCAACGTCCACAAGGCAAGCAGACTCCAGCCACATGCCTTCTCAACAAAGCGAGAAGGCATCTAACGGAAACGACAAAGCATCTGAAGGTCCGCCACAAGGCATGCGGCGCAAGCCACGAACGTAAATGCCCGGGATAACTATCGCGGTTACTCCGGGCATTTATATTTTCTAAGGCGAACAGCATCAATAGGCGTTCTTCTCGCCGAATATGCCGTTGCGGATGGTCAGGTAGATGATGCGCAGGTCGAGCCAAATGCTCCAGTGCTCGAGGTACCAGATGTCCTTGCGGATGCGTGTCTCCATCTGCGAGAGTTCCTTCGTCTCGCCACGGCTGCCTGTCACCTGTGCCCATCCGGTGATACCCGGCCTGATGAGGTGACGCACCATGTATTTGTTTATCAGCTTGGAGTATTCCTCGGTGTGCTTCAGCATGTGCGGCCGCGGACCTACCACGGACATCTCCCCCTTCAGCACATTGATGAACTGCGGCAGCTCGTCGATGCTGGTGCGGCGGAGGAAGTCGCCGAACTTGGTCTTGCGAGGGTCGTGCTCCGTGGCCTGCAGGACGTCGCTCTGGTCGTTCACACGCATACTACGGAACTTATAGCAGTAGAACTCCTTGCCGTTCAGTCCGTTTCGTTTCTGCTTGAAGAAGACAGGTCCCGGAGAGGTCAGCTTCGTGATGGTGCCTACAATGACGTAGACGAAGGGGAACAGGGTGCAGAGGAAAGTCCCCGAGAAGCAGATGTCGAACGTGCGCTTCAGGAAGCGGTTGACAGGCTTGCGCAACGGCTCCTCGCGGATGTAGAACACGGGGATGTCGCCCTCCAGCTCCATCTGCATGTAGCGGTTCATGTAGTCGCGCAGGTTGGGCACACTGTAGAACCGTATCATGTGATTCTCGCAGTAGTTGATCAGTTCCTTTATCTCGTCCGCCTTGTCCGACTGCAGGAAGCAGTAGATGCGGCCCGAGGGGCGGAACTCCGAACTCTCTACGTACTCATACACCTTGTCGACGGTTCCCAGGTAGGGAATGGCAGGCGTGCGCAGATTGTCGAAATTGTTGAAGTATCCTTTCACCCGCAGTCCGGTGGTAGGGTCCTCCATCATCTCGTGATAGAGTTCGAGCGTGGTGGAAGTGAATCCCACGAACAGCACGTCGCGCACGTTGCGTCCCTTCTTACGAGCCGCAGAGATGGCGCGGCGAAGCAACAGGCGCGATGCGGTGATGCAGACCAACATCAAGGCGTAGAACTTGAACCGTGGCCAGAAGCCGTAGTCGATGGGGCAGATAAAGTTCAGCGTCAGGAATGAGAGGACGGCGAAGAATATCAGCATGACGACCACCCGCTCCACCACATTCTCCGGCCGCACCTTGCGCATCTGGATGATAGGCGGCACCAGCACTCCCGCACAGAAGACGTAGAGTACGTTATAGGTAAAGAACATGAGTTTCGTGTGGTCGAAGAAGAAGTTCTGCACGCTCTGCGCCGACGTCAGGATGACAACCAGAACAATCAGGTTCATGATTATCAAGTCGACGACGACGACTCCCCACTTTATCAGGCTATATGTTTGTGTTTCACGTTGCATGAAGAAATCGAATAAGGTTTAGTTTATAAAAAACATAAGGGGAAGGGAGAGAGAAGATTTATTTCTTCTCCTTGCCCTTGTCGTCGCTCTCGTCCGCATCCTCGGTGCGCGAGCCGTAGCCATAGCCGTAACCATAGCCGTACTTGCGGCCGTAGCCGTAGCCGTACTTCTTGCCATAGCCGTAGCCATAGTGGTTCTTGCGCAAGCTCATGTCGATACTGTTGATGATGGTGCAGATGTTGTCAATCTTCAGCTCATCCTTCAGTTGGTTGATGTAGGCGAATCCTTCTTTCGGTGTATAGTCGGCGCGGCAGATGTAGACGACAGCGTCGGCCGTGCGGGCTATCAGCGCCGAGTCGGACACCATGCCCAAGGGAGCGGTATCGTAGATGACGTAGTCGTAGCGTTTCTTCAGTTCCTCGGCCAAGTCGTTGAGGGCAGGGCGAGCCACCAACTCAGTGGGGTTCGGCGCGATGGCACCACCAGGCAGCACGTCCAGGTTGGCTGTTACGCCAGAGGGCTGAATCAAGTCGTCGAGGCTGACACCATTGGGGTCGCGCAGGTAGTTGGTGACACCCACCATACGCTTGCTGAGGTTGAACACCTTGTTCAAGCCCGGCTTGCGGATATCCATACCGACGATGATTACCTTCTTGCCCATGAAGGCCAAGCTGACCGCCATGTTGCCGGCAACGAACGATTTACCCTCGCCAGGCATAGTGGAGCTGAACATGATGACCTTATCCTCGGGCTTCAAGGTGAAGAGCAGGTTGGTACGTATGCCACGGAACACCTCCTCCATCATCTCGTTGCGGTTCTCCTTCAGCACGATGTTCTTGCCGCCCTCCTTGTTGGCCAAAGGTATCTC
>CAVFUK010000039.1:0-11807 GCA_963625535.1 Anaerovoracaceae bacterium
CTTCCCACGTGGCGCCCCAGTCGTGCGAGATGTTCTGCGGAGTCCATCCGTCCACGTTGGCGTTCTTGCCGCCGAGGGAGAGCAGCGTGCCCTTGTCGTCCAGCGGAACGATGGTAGAGTGGCGACCACCGGTGCGTCCACCCATGTCGTGCCAAGTGACGCCCTCGTCGGTGCTGCGCCACAGCAGGCTGGTGCTCTCCTTGCCGTCCATAGCCATGTAGATGTTCCCTTGCGGGTCGCGGAAAGCGTTGGAGATAGGCTGTGCGGTGTACTCGCGTGCGATGCTGTCGAGCTGTGGCACGCTGAAGGTCCAGGTGACGCCGTTGTCCGTGGAGGTGGCTATGCGGAAAGGCACATAGTCGGAGATGCTGCGGCCTCCGCCGAAGAACCATATCTTGCCGTTGTCGTTCCACAGCAGGGCGGACTGGTCATTAGCGCCTTTCGTGGAGAAGAACAGTTCGGGCATGTCCCAGTCCTCGGACCCATGGCGCAGGCGCGCCTGTATGAAGGTGGTTGCCGTGTCGTTCTCGGTGAGTCCTTCGGGCGTGCTGAAGTAGATGGCCAGCGCGTCGCCGTTGGGCATAATCTCGAAGCCGGGCGAGTGGCTGTGGGTGTAGACACCCCAGTCTATGCCGGTCAGAGCGGCCGTCTCCTTAGGCGTGTAAGCCGGCGGGATAGGTATGGCGAAGCGCACCGTGAAGTAGGGCTTATCCGCCGATGGCCCCAGCTTGGCCTGTTCCGTAGTCTGTTTCACCGCCGTTTGGTTAAAGGGAACGTGGTCCCGTTCCTGCAACAGGAAGTGGATGGCGTTGGCGGAGTCGCCCAGCGCCATCATCTCTGCCCCCGGTTGGAAGCCAGCCGCCTCCACCCAGAGCGTGTCTTGCCTCAGGCCAGCGTACCTGTCCACCTTCTGCACCGAGCAACTCGGCACCGATAGGCATCCCGCCGCCACCAGAGCATACACAAGTGTTTGTTTCATCTGTATAGTATGTTTAAGGATTTAATATTCGCACAAAAGTAAGGCTTTTATAGTTACTACACAAGGAATGGTCCGGGTAAATGGTCCGATACAATACACCTGTATACAAAGGAGAGAATCCTAAGCGGGACTAGCATCATAAGTCTCCGATTAGGATTCTCTCTTTCAGTGTTATTGTCGGAAGTGCAATGTTACACTTCCAGTGGGTTTAGGTCAGAAGGGGGTATCAATAGCCGAAGATGTCCTTCAGTTGGTTGGCAATGGCTTCACCATAGAGTTTCTCGAAGAGGACGGTGCCGTCGGCCTTCAAGAGGAACACGGAGGGGATGGCTTGCACGCCAAAGAGTTGGTTCACCTTCTTGGTGTCCCACAGGTTGGTCCACTCCATCTTCTCCTCAGCCAGAGCCTTCAGCCACGGATCTTTCTGTTTGTCGATGGAGATGTTGACGATGGCCACACCTTCCTTCTTGTACTTCGCCACGAGGTCGCGCATCACGGGGATGCCCTTACGGCAAGGCTTACACCACGAGGCCCAGAAGTCTATCAACAGATACTTGTTGCCCTGGAGCAGCGAGGCCAGTGTGTGCTCCTTGCCATCGGCATCGGTCAAGGAGAACTCAGGAGCTTTCTTGCCAAGCAGTTGCGCATCGAGGTAAGCCAGAAAACCCTTGCCGTAAGCGCTCTGCTTCTGGAAGTCCGACAGGAGGGCATACTCCGCTTCGGTCAGCCTCATGATGCCGCCGTGATACTGCAGCGTGATGATGGGCCAGATGGTGTTCGGGTTGTCCTTCACAATCTGACGCACATAGTCGGCCTGCTGTTTGTCCCAAGCAGCCACCTCAGCAAGGTATGCCTGGTACTCAGCGCTCTTCTGCAACGTGGCGCCCTCGGCTGGCGTAGCGGTAGCCACCTGCTGCACGATGGTCTTGTACTTCTGGAAGATTTTGCTGCGACCGGCGTTGTAATGGTTCCATGCACCATCGACCAACTCACTGCAGACTTTGTCTGCCTCGCCAGCCGACACCACGCTCATGCCCTCCAGCGTAACCTCATCGCCCGGCGCCACACCGAAGCTACGGTACAGACGACTACCGGAAACGCACACCATACAGGTCTCGTTAAAGTCGGGCAGCGTGAACGAGTAAGCGCCATTCTTAATGGTATCCGTGGCCAGCTGACCTCCACCGATGAGGAATCCGGTGGAAGACAATTTAACCACCTTACCTTCCATCTGGTAGTCGGCAGGCACAGTGCCCTTCACCACCAGACCTTTCACAGGGTTCTGTGCGTAAGCGCCTACGCACAGAACCATCATTGCAAAGAATAGTAATCTTTTCATAGTTAAACATTATTTGGTTTTGAATTTGATGTCCTTCACAAGTCCGAAGCCATCGAACACAGCCGTCGGTGTGGAGTCTACCGCACCGGACACGGGGTCTACCTTCAGCACATACACCTTGCCTTCGGTGCCCGAGTAGGTAGCCACCAGCAGGTATTTGTACGAGGGACTCTCGTCCAGGTCGAGGCCACTGTCGGAGAAGAAGCGCATGTAGCTGATCTCCTCCCCTACCGGACAACTCCAGGCCGAAGCCTCAGCGGACGCTGTGCCGGTGCTCTCGTCGAAGGCGATGCGGTAGAGCGCGTCCTTAGTGGCATAGAAGCTGATGGGTGCCAGTGTGCTGACGGAGTAGTAGAGCGCGTCGGCTATCTGCGGACAAGCGGAGAGGTCGTACGCCTTGTTGAGCTTCACACCGGAGGCGTTGTACGCTTGCTTGATGGAGTAGAGGTAGCGCTGAGCCGTGTTGTCCTTCTCCTCCATGAAAGCATAGAGTTGTTTGTAGGAGGCGCTTCCCTGGTAAGCCTGTTCCATGAAGAGGCAGTTGAGGTTGAGGTTCTGCAGACCGGCATCGGGGATGACGGAGACTTCGCTGCTCCACTCGGTGCCTTGCAGGAAGCGGCCTTTCGACTGGTCGTAGATGAACACGCCCGAGCCGTAGCAGTTGACGGCACAGGGTGCGGCCTCGTAGTCGTCGTCGGCCAACAGCTTTGCGGCACCGAAGTAGGGGTCGCCCCATGCCAGGATGGTGGCGTAGGCCTGGCCGTCGTTTATCAGGATGTCATCGTTGTTCTTCACGTAAGCCTGCGGCTTACACACCGAGGGAGCTTCCCAGAAGAGTTCGCTGAAGCCGAGCGTGCGGCCCATGTCGTCGGCGGACACACGCGCGCCGTCCTGGTCGGTGAAGAGGTTGATGTAGTCGTCGATGGCGCAGCAGGCCACGGGTGTACCCTTCAGCGCCTTGTCGGGATTGGCGCGGCTATAGGTGGTGCGGCTGTAGGTGGTCTTCTGCACCGCTCCCATGAAGACGGGGGTCTTCACGATGTCGATATCGGCCTGGCCGTCCTTGCCGTAGAACACGAGCAGACCTGTGCCCACGGCGCTCTCCACGGTGAGGTTGTAGCGATAGAAGGCGCGGTAGCCGGTGCTCTTCTGCGTGGCACAGTACTCCAGATAGTAGCTGCCGGGCTTTGCCGTGATGGTGGCGGAGAGGTCGGCATCGGTGGAGATGGTGTCCGCCGGGTTGTTCAGTCCGGAGTAGCCGCTGCTGACCAGATAGATGGACCACGCGTAGGTGAGGTCGGACTTGTCGCCCTCGTACACCAGGTCAGAGGATACCTGCAGGGTGTTGAACTGGGTCACCAGCAGCGACTTCTGTATGTTCGTGGAGTCCACGTAGAAGGCGGCGAGTTCTTTGTAGTCATAGTTGCCCTCGTCCTCGAGACAAGAGGTGACGGCACCGGCCAGCGTCAGGCCCAATGCCGCGTATAGTATATTTCTTAGTTTCATAACTGTACTCTTTAGTGTGTGTTTACATTAAGCTTTCAGTCCGTCGCCGAACTCCAGGTCCTCGCCGTTGTCGTTCTTGTAGGGCCAGCCCTCCTCACGACCTGCGTTGGCGGGGTCCTCGTTGTACTGGCGCAGCAGACTCTTCAGGTACCCCTGGAACCAGATGATGCGGTTGTAGTCGCCATTGAACTCGGTGAAGTCGGTGTAGCCGGTGAAGTCGATGATGAACTTGTAGCGGGCCTGCGAGAATGGACCGATGTAGTAGCTGATGTTGCTCCACGAGCTGGGCTGTATCAGATAGTCGCACCACACGAGCTTGTAGGTGGAGCAGTCGCCCACGCTCACGCCGAGGTCATCGGTGGCCACCACCTTCAGGGTGAGCTTCGCCGTCTCCTTGGTAAGGTCGAGCGAGGAGACTTTGCGCTGCACCTTCACGGGCACGGTCGCCTTGTAGGCATTGGCTGGCAGCACGAAGCTGCCCAGTTGATAGGCATCGGCCGGCACGTTGGTCTCGTCGGCCACCACCTCTAGCTTGAAGGTGCGGTCCTTGTCCACGGCCTCGCCGGTCAGGTTGGCAATCACGTTCAGGGTGGTCTCCGTCACGTCGGAGCTGTATATCTTGAAGGAGTAGAACACGGAGTCCTCCGTGGCTTCCTGCTCCTCGTCGCCGGAGAGCCATATCTTTGCCGTATCGTTGTAGAGGTACGGATCGTTTTCGCAGGCGGCGAAGGAGAGTGCTCCAAGAGCTGCCGCCAATAGTGCTATATAGGTTTTCATACTGATTCTTTGCTTTTATTATCTGTTTCCATATTCAATCTCTTCCTCGGGCATCGGCAACACGTAGAGGGCGGTGTTGAACGAGCTCTTGCCGAAGTTGTACGACGCGCAGTGCTTGTCCATGTTCAGCCGTTTGTAGAAGTAGAACAGCTGTCCCTCGCCCACGAACTCGCGGATGTACTCCTTGTTGATCTCGTCCAGCAGGTCGGCCTCGGCGGTCAGTGTCACCGGTGCGGAGACGCCGCGGTGCTGGCGCATCTCGGTGAGGTAGTCGGCAGCCTTGTCCATCTTACACTGGGCCAGGATAAGGTACATCTCCGGCAGGCGTATCATCGGCATGCGCTTCACCAGGTCCTCGTCCATGCCCTCTTGCCACAGCTTCTTGGAGGTGTAGTAGTAGGAGCTCTGGGTGTGTTCGTTGGAGAAGAGGTAGACCTTGCGCCAGTCCGTCCCGTGGGTGGCGCTGGGGAAGATGGTGTTGTAGCCGTAGCTGTACCACACGAGGGCGGCGTAGAACTTCACGGTGCCGTAGCTCTTGCCCAGCACGTAGTCGTCGAGGTCGTCAATCTGCAGGGCGAACACCTGCTCGGAGGTGAAGGTGCGGTCGATGGTTCCCTCGGTTCCGGTGGCAATGGCGCTCACGTCGGTCCAAGGGAACTTGCCGCTGTCGATGACCTCCTGGGCGCACTGTGCGGCGTTGGCGGTGTCGCCCATCCACAGGTAGGCGCGGGCCATGGTAGCCTTCACGGCGTAGTAGTTGAGGTGGTACTGACGGTCCATCAGGTAGCCATTGTCGTCGGCGGTGGTGATGGTGCGTCCCGTAATGATGGGGTCGCTAGCCTTCAGCAGGGTGGCAGCGGTATTCAGGTCGGCCAATATCTGCGTCAGGGCCTGCTCTACCGTGGACGATGTGGTCACTTGGTAGCTGTAGTCGGTCACGTAGGGGATGGCCTTCTCGTCCTTGCCCACGGTCCACGACGGGGCGAAGAGGCGCAGCAGGTCGAGGTGGAGGAAGGCGCGCAGGCCGAGTGCCTCACCCTTGATGACGTTGTAGTTGTCCGCAGAGAAGTTGTTCGGGTCGGCCTTCTCCAGCTGGGCCAGCAGTTCGTTGAGGTTGGCGATGGCGGCGTAGCTCTTCTGCCACACACCGTTTATGAGGGTCTCCACGGAGCTGGCCGTGTAGTTGTGGTTCTTGGCGTAGGCGTAGGCCGTGCCGGAGGTGCCGGCACTGTAGTAGGCGTCGCCAATGACATCCACCAGGCCGAAGGTCATCTCCCGTCCGTAGAGGGAGCTGTTGCTCATCTGTATGTAGGCACCCGTGAGTGCGTCCTTGTATCCGCTTTCGGTAGCGAACAGGTCCGACCCGTCAATCTCGGACTCGGGCTTCACATCGAGCCACTCGCTGCAGGAGGTGAAGGCCGTGAGCAGACAGGATGCGGACAATAGGAGGGTATATATTCTTTTCATAATGTGTCAGATGTTAGAAGATTGCTTGTAATGAGAATGAGAAGCTCCGCGCGAAGGGGTACGAGGTACCGCGCTCTATCTTGATGGAGGAGATCTGTGCGATGTCCGCCATGTCGAACGAGAGTCTCAGTCGGTTGAATCCGAGCTCCTTGATGGCCTTGAACTTGTCGAAGTCGTAGCCGATGTTGAGTGAGGAGAAGGTCCACACGTCGTTGTCCTCCACGAAGCGCTGGGTGGCGCGGGTGGTAGAGGTGTCGGCCACGTCCTTGAAGCGGCTCACGTCACCAGTCTGTGTCCAGCGGTCGGAGAAGACGCGGCGGTCCACGTTGTAGGTGAGGTCGGCGTTCTCCACCTTGTCCACCAGGGTCTGGTTGTAGAGCTGGCCACCGAACTTATAGGTCATGCCCAAGCTGAAGGTGAAGCCTCGGAAGTAGGCGTTGATGCCGCAGTTGCCGTAGATCTTGGCCTCGGTGTCGCCGCAGATGGCCAAGTCGTCGGAGTCCCAGGTGAAGGTGGTGGTACCGTCCTTCTTCACATAGACCTCCTTACCGGTGGCGGGGTCGATGCCCTTGGACGGCACGGCCCAGATGGCGGTCATGGACTGTCCCTCCTCGTAGCGGGTGATGGGCTTGCTGGTCTTCGTGGTGGACTGCTCCTTATTGTAGGACTCCAGTGAGTTGGATATTTCCTTTATCTTGTTGGAGTTGTGCACCACGTTGGCATAGAGGTTCACGTAGTCGTGCTGTTGTTTGTTCTCGTACACGCGGTAGCTGGCGTACACCTCATAACCGAGGTTCTGCACCTTTCCGAGGTTCTCCTTGTAGGTGGTGAAGCCTGTGGACGAAGGTATGGTGACGTCGGTCAGCAGGTCGTCGGTGGTGGCGTTGTAGTAGTCGAAGCGCATGTTCAGGCGGTTGTCGAAGAGGTTCACGTCGAGTCCGATGTTGCCGTCCATCTTGCGTTGCCACTTCAGCTTGTTGTTGGCCATGGCCAGCAGGTAGGCACCCGCCTCGCCATTGTAGAAGGTGGAGGTGTAGTAGCTCCAGGTGGCCAGACTCTGGTAGCTGTTGAAGTTCTGGCTACCGGTGAATCCCAGCGAGGCGCGCAGCTTCAGTTGGTTCACCCACTTGACGGAGCGCATGAAGGCTTCGTTGTGGATGTTCCATCCGGCACCCAGGGCCCAGAACTTACCCCAGCGGTTCTGACTGCCGAACTGGCTGGAACCGCTCAAGCGGAACGAGGCATCGAACAGGTAGCGGTCGTCGTAGGAGTAGTTGGCGGCGGCCACGGCACCGGCGTCGCGGGTGGTGTTCTTCACACTGGTGGGCGCGCTGTCCTTGTAGTAGGCGCGGGCATAGCCGATGCTGCTGAGTTGGTCGTTGGGGAAGCCCTCGGCCTTCATGGACATGCTCTCCTCGGAGGTCTCGCTCACGTTCCATGCCAGGTTGGCAAACACCAGGTGCTTGTCGGCAAAGGTCTTGGAGTAGCTGGCGCTGATGTCGGCGGAGAGGGTGTAGTACGATCCGTCGGTATAACTATAGGTACCGCGGCGTTTGATGAGGTCGGCATCGTCCTCGTAGCCCACGAAGTCGGTGTGGCTGGCGGGGTGGAACACCTCGGTCTTGTTCTCCTGGCGGGTGATGCCCAGGCGGCCGATGAACTTCAGGTCCTGCGTCATGCGATACTCGGCGTAGAAGTTATTGGTAAACTGGGTGTACTGCGACTGGTCCTTGGTCTTGATGAAAGCGTTCCACATGGGGTTGGACACGGTGGTGCCGTCCTCGCGGGTGTAGCTCTTTATCAGATTGCCGTTGTCGTCGTAGGGGCGGAAGTAGGGGTTCATCTGCGTGTAGCTGCTGTAGCTGCCATAGGGTGAGTTCTGCGAGTTGTTGTAGCTCACCTCCAGGTTGTCGCGCAGCAGGAACTTCTTGTAGCGGTAGCTGAAGGTGAGTCCGCCGGTGATGGTCTCGCGACCGGAGCCTTTCATCACACCTTCCACGTCGTTGTAGGCCAGGTCGATGCCGTACTGGAAGGCCTGGCTACCACCTTCTATGTATAAGGTATGCTTGTGGCCCACGGCATTGCGCACGGGCTGATACTTCCAGTCGGTGTCCACGCCCTCGAGCACGCTGCGCAGGGTGCTGTTGTAGTTCTGGTTATAGTCGTACTGGCCCACGGCGCTCTCCCAGTACTTCGCGCCGTTGTAGCCCACGTAGTCGTAGAGGCCGGCGTTCTTCTCCACCTGCAGCTTCTCGGCAGCGTTGCAGAGGTCGTAGCTGCTGAGGTCGGCAATGTTGAAGTTCACCGATCCGGTGTAGCTCACCCGCAGGTCGCCCTGCTCGGGCTTGGTGGTCTCTATGACCACCACACCATTGGCGGCCTTCGATCCGTAGATGGCCTTGGCGGCGGCATCCTTCAGTAGGGTGACGCTGGCTATGCGGTTCATGTCCATATCCATCACCTTGGTCAGTGTGGTCTCGAATCCGTCGACGATGAACAGGGGTTGGTTGGGGTTGGTGGAGTATTCACCTTTCAGGTCGGGGAAGCCTGACTGTCCGCGCAGGGAGATGTCCGGCAAGGCGTTCGGGTCGGAGCCCACGGACAAGTTGTCGGCGAAGCGGAACGAGGGGTCGAGGTTCTTCAGACTCTGCAGCACGTTGGTGTTGCCCACGGCGCGCAGGTCGTCCTTCTTGAAGGCCACGGCGGAACCGGTGAAGCTCTGTGCCCGGCGGGTGAACATACCGTTGACCACCACCTCCTGCATCTGGGCGTTCTCGTCCTCCAGCGTCACAGCGAAGTGTTCGTTGCCCCGTGCCTTGAAGGGACGGGAGGTCGACTTCATGCCCACGAACGAGAAGCGCAACGTCAGCGGACTGCCGGCCGGGGTCTCGAAGGAGAAGTTACCGTCCATGTCGGTCACAAAGCCGCGGCGGGTGCCTTCTATCTGCACACTGGCACCGGGCAACGGCTGTCCGTTGCCGTCGTACACGGTGCCACTCACCACCAGGGACTTGCCGGCTTGTGCCTGCGGCGCGGTGGTCTTGCGCAGGATGACCGTGTTCTTTACGATTTCAAACTCCAACCCTGTGGAGGCGAACACCCTTGCGAGCAGCTGCTGGATGTTCTCGCCCGTGTACTGTGCGGTGATGGGCGGCACATCCTTCAGCACCTGCTTCTGGTAGACAAAGTCGTACCCTGTCTTCGCCTTCAGGTCGGTAATCACTTGCTCAGCGGCCTGCCCGTGATAGGCTACCGACACTTGCTGAGCGTGTCCTACAGCACAGACCATCATGAAGGTCCATGCCAACAAACATTTTCCAATCTTGTTCATAACTCTCTCATATATAATTAAATATAATGTTTCCGTGTGTGTCTCTCCCTCTACGTGCCTTCGATGGTTACGTGGCGCCCGTCGAGCCGCAGGTGGAGTTTGCCGCTCTTCTCCAGTATCTCCAGCACGTCCTTGAAGTCGGCGTAGCGGGAGATGGAGCCCATGAAGACGGTCTCCTTCAGCTCCGGCGTGCAGAACTCATAGGAGAAGTCGTACCAGCGGCTCAGCGTCTGCATGATCTGCTCCAGCGAGAACTCCTCGAACACGAAGACTCCCTTGCGCCAACTGGTCACCACGTCGGCGTTGACCGTTTGCACGAAGGTGTTGTCCGACTGTTTGTCGTACTGCGCCTGGCTACCGGGGGTAAGCTTCAGCTCGGCATTGGTGCCGTCGCCGGGCACGAGACCGATGCTGCCGGTCACCAGGGTGGTGTAGTTGCGGCGGTCCTCCTCGTAGGCGCAGATGTTGAACTCGGTGCCGTAGACCCGCACGGCCGGTCCGTCGGTCTCCACGAAGAAGGGCTTCAGGCTGTCCTTGGCCACCTTGAAGTAGGCCTCGCCCTGCAGCGTCACCATGCGCTTGTCTGCGCCGAACGTTTCGGGGTAGGTCAACTTGGAGTCAGCGTTGAGCCACACCTCCGTACCGTCCTCCAGGGTTATCTTGAACTCTCCCCCGCGTGGGGTCTTCAGTGTGTTCAGCCGCGGGGTGATGTTCTGCCGGGCTTCAGCCGCATGTTTGCTGAGCTCGTCGGCCACCTGCTGTTCGTCGCTCACCTGCAGGGTGCTGCCATCGTCCATCGTGAGGGTGGCTTGCGACTGTCCCGGGTGTATCTGGTCGGCGTACCACGCGCGCATGGTAGCCTCGTCCCAGTGCAACGGGTTCTGCGCGGCCCGGTAGTAACTCCATGCCGCGAAGGTGACAGCCACCAGGGCCAAGGCTACGGCGGCATAGGTGGTCCAGCGATGTATCGTGATTTGCTTATGCGTGTTCCCGATGCGGGACTTCATCTCTCGGAGCGGACGCTCCACGTCCACCAGTTGCAGGCGGCGGTCCTCCAACTGGCGGAACTGCTCGTCCACCAGCCGTTGGTAGGTGGCTTCGTTGCGCGCGTCCTGTCGCCGCCACTGGTCGAGCCGCTGCTGCTCCTCGCTGCTGAGCTCCATGCCGACTATCTGTCGGTAGATGAGCCGCGAGATTTCTTCTATCTTCGTACGATTCATATTCCTATCAGCTTAGCGCCGTGCCATCCGTCCGCAGGGGAAGCAAAGCCTCCTCCCCTACCTCGGCGCATCACGGGCGTTTATTAGTAGAACGCAATGAGGGACAAAAAGGACAGCCGAGGTGAGCTTTTTCTTCAATATTTTCACGATAACGCAAATATTAACTACTTTTGTATGCACGTTATTACAGAAGGTATGGATAGGCGCGAGCATCTCTTTTCCGATTTCGTAGCGGGGCATATCGACACGCTCTACCAGTGTCTCTATCCCCAGCTGCTGACCTACACGCTACGGCGCCTAGGCAGCGACTTCGCCTTCCTGGCCGAGGACTGCGTGCAGAACAGCATCTTCAAAGCCTACCAGCAGCGCACACAGTTCCGCACTGAGCTGTCGCTGAAAGCCTTCCTCTACACTTGCATCCACAACGAGGTGGTCTCCATCCTGCGCAAGCAGTATGCCCAGAACAACTACTACGAGACCCTGCAGGAGGAGGACACAACCGACTTCGAGAACAGCCTCATCGAGCAGGAGACGCTGCGGTTGCTCCACGAGGCGATGGACAGTCTGCCCCAGAAGTACCGCACGCTGTTCCACCTGAGCTACGAGAAGCGGATGAAGAACGCCGAGATTGCCGCCGAGCTAGGTGTGTCGGAGAGCGCCGTGAAGAAACAGAAGGCGCAGTTCATCGAGCTGATGCGCCAGCAACTGCATGGCAAGCTCTCCCTGGAGACCGAAGTGTGGCTCTTCTTCGCCATACTGTCGCAGAGCTGACAGCAACACTTGCCTTTTATACCAATACCCCCTCTTTACCCTACCCGCCGCCACCCAGCGGCAGCTATACCTTATTATATATACTACACCTATTATTATATATAGGCAACACCCAAGCGCACTTTCACGCCCCGGCAAGCTATAACTTATTATATACATAAGGTCTGCTTGCGTAGCCTTACGCCCATCCTTGGATATACAATGAATTTATTTTACCTTTAATTTGTTCCGCACCTCACTAAATGTTCATGTTTTTCTAATTAGTCTTTGCACATAAAGTCTATTTACATACTTTTGCATAAGGTAAATGTAAGTATTTATGAGTATAGTAGCTAGGAGCATACTTACTAGAACATCGTAGACAATTATATACATTATTATAGTGTTAGATTTATGAATCAAATGGTATTATCTATG
>CAVFUK010000040.1:0-21453 GCA_963625535.1 Anaerovoracaceae bacterium
CTATTAAACATATAGACTCAGTTTATTTTCCCATTTACGCTTATGTTTATAGTGGCGCAACATGCGATGGCGGTTGGGATGGAGAGGCAGGATACCTTGAATTAAGCAAGGCTGAAACGCTCGAAATGGTCAAAGAAGAAATAGAAAGCGACTATGAACTAAAAAAGTTAATAGACGTGGAAGAACTCTTTCAGGGTCTTGAAACCAAGAGTGTCGATGTCGAAAAAATTATTGATGACGCAGCAAATGAAGCCGCCTATCCTGATGGAGGTCCAACCGGAGTGTTGACAGACTATGTTCCCAAAGAACTGAAAAGCCTATTAGAGGAAATGCAATCTCTTGCTGGAAACAAAGATGATGATGAAGATAATCTGTCTTCTCTGAAGAAGGAAATAAAGGGTATATCGTCAGGAAATTATACGTTTTACATAAACGTTGTAGATAGTTACGATTGCTCTATAGCAGAGGACGAGGAGCTTCAGATAGAAATTTCTGCAGAAGTAGCACGAGGCATTCTTTATAATAGCTGTGACAATGACAATATTTCCATCGACGACTTGTTTGAAGATATTGACTATCAAGATACTTGCGAAGACGATATTCAAGCACTTGTTGATAAGCAAGACTTTAGCGACTATGTAGATGCAGCTACTGGCGTTTGCAATGCATTGGACAACTATACTCGAGCGTGGTGCAAATTTATTTTGGCCATTCTCACTGAAAAGGTAACCGAAGAACAATTCGAAGATTGTTTAAAATTCTTTGACGATTCAGACTTTAGTGAAGAATACGAATCAGTTTTCGATGAGTGGTTTGAGGACAATATGGAATGAACTATCTTCAGCGCGTAACTTCTATCCCTAGCATTTTACAGAAGGACAGAAGGCAGCCATCGTCTTCGAAGCCCGAAGGAGAGCCCCCCCCTGAAGAGACCATCGCCCCGATTACAACGCGAAGTAACCGGGGCGACTGATTTATTAACAATTAAACAGGAAATGTCATTTCACCACGCCGAGCTCGCGGCCTACCTTCACGAAGGCAGCCACGCACTTGTCGAGATGAGCGCGCTCGTGACCGGCAGAGAGCTGCACACGGATGCGCGCCTGACCCTTCGGCACGACGGGATAGTAGAAGCCGGTGACGTAGATGCCCTCTTCCTGCATCTTGGCGGCGAACACCTGCGAGAGCTTGGCGTCGTAGAGCATCACGGCGCAGATGGCGCTCTGAGTGGGCTTGATGTCGAAGCCGGCGGCAATCATGCGGTCGCGGAAGTAGTTGACGTTCTCCACGAGCTTGTCGTGAAGGGCGTTGCTCTCCTTCAGCATCTCGAAGACGGCGAGGCTGGCGCCCACAACGGCCGGAGCCACGGAGTTGGAGAAGAGGTAGGGACGGCTGCGCTGACGCAGGAGGTCGATGATCTCCTTGCGGCCGGTGGTGAATCCGCCCATGGCGCCGCCGAAGGCTTTGCCCAAGGTGCCGGTGTAGATGTCCACGCGTCCGTAGGTGCCGTAGAGCTCGCTCACGCCATGGCCTGTGGCTCCCACCACGCCGGCGGAGTGGGACTCGTCCACCATCACCAGGGCGTCGTACTTCTCGGCCAGGTCGCAGATCTTGTCCACCGGAGCCACGTTGCCGTCCATGGAGAAGACACCGTCGGTGACGATGATGCGGAAGCGCTGAGCCTGTGCCTCCTGCAGGCACTTCTCCAGCTCGGCCATGTCGGCGTTGGCGTAGCGGTAGCGTTTGGCCTTGCACAGACGCACGCCGTCGATGATGGAGGCGTGGTTGAGAGAGTCGCTGATGATGGCGTCCTCCTCGGTGAAGAGGGGCTCGAACACGCCGCCGTTGGCGTCGAAGCAGGCGGCGTAGAGGATGGTGTCCTCGGTCTTGAAATAGTCGGAGATGGCGGCCTCGAGTTCCTTATGGATGTCCTGGGTTCCGCAGATGAAACGTACGGAAGACATTCCGTAGCCCCTGCGGTCCATCATCTTCTGTGCCGCCTCTATCAGGCGGGGAGAGTCGGAAAGGCCCAGATAGTTGTTGGCGCAGAAGTTGAGCACCTCCTGTCCCTTGACCGTGATGACGGCCTGTTGTGCACTCTCGATGAGGCGCTCGTCCTTGTAGAGTCCTGCCTCGCGAATCTCAGAAAGCGTGTTTCTGAGGTATTCTTTCATTTTTCCGTACATAATTGATACTGTATTAGATATTGTTAGATATGTTCAACATTTTGTCAGTTTTGTACAGCCGAAAAGGTGTTTCGGATAATACATCGACAAAGTACTGCATTTTATTTGAATAAAACAAGTATCAAATTGATAATTATTATTTGAAACCTTGTATCTTTGCCCGCACCTAAACAGTATACTAATAACTAACGCCTTAATGTATGAAAAATATCTTAGTGATAGGCTCTACCGGACAGATTGGTTCGGAACTGACCATGGAGTTGCGCAGACGCTACGGAGGCGAGCACGTGGTGGCAGGTTACATTCCCGCAGCGGCGCCGAAGGGTGAACTGAAAGAGTCGGGCCCAGCCGAAGTGGTGGACATCACCAGCCCGGAGATGATACGCTCCGTGGTGAAGAAGTATCGGATTGACACCATCTACAACCTGGCCGCGCTGCTGTCGGTGGTGGCGGAGTCGAAGCCCATGCTGGCTTGGCACATCGGCATAGACGGACTGCTGAACGTGCTGGAGATAGCCCGCGAGAACGGTTGCGCCGTGTTCACCCCCAGCTCCATAGGCTCGTTCGGCGCCAACACGCCCCACGTGAACACCCCGCAGGACACGCTGCAACGCCCACGCACGATGTACGGCGTGACGAAGGTGACCACGGAGCTGCTCAGCGACTATTACCATAATAAATATGGTGTGGACACGCGCGCCGTGCGTTTCCCAGGCATCATCTCCAACATCACGCTGCCAGGCGGCGGCACCACGGACTATGCCGTGGACATCTACTACTCCGCCGTGCGCGGCGAGGAGTTTGTCTGCCCGGTGAAGGAGGGGACGCTGATGGACATGATGTACATGCCCGACGCGCTGCACGCCGCCATACAGCTGATGGAGGCCGACCCTGCCCGACTGATTCACCGCAACGCGTTCAACATCGCCGCGATGAGTTTCGGTCCGGAGCAGATCTACGCGGAGATAAAGAAGCACGTGCCGGACTTCAGCATGCGCTACGAGATAGACCCGCTGAAGCAGTCGATAGCCGACAGTTGGCCTGACAACATGGACGACACCTGCGCCCGACAGGAGTGGGACTGGAAGCCGCGGTACGACCTGGCCTCCATGACCACGGACATGCTGGAGAAGCTGCGCGCGCGGTTGCTGAAGTAAAAAGCGCCCTACCCCTCCTCCGTTTCGGAGGAACACGATATGAGCAATGCGCCTGCCATTCCGCCCAAAACGGAGAGGCAGGCGCATCGTCGTCTTATAAACCGAGGAGATTCGTACCTTATTATATATAGGGGGCCTCACACCCCCTCCAACTTATTTATAGAGCAGGAAGATGCAGGGAATCTTGGAGAGGTCGGGGACCTTGCCCTTCCAGTCCTTCAGCGTGCGGGTGCGCACGAAGGCGTCGTGGCAGGTGAGGTTGGCGGCGATGCAGAGTTTGGTCTGTGGGCGAAGGGTCCTCAGAATCTCCTCCACCATCTTGTTGTTGCGGTAGGGTGTCTCGATGAAGAGCTGCGTCTGTTGCTCGGTGTAGACACGCTGCTCCAGCGCCTTCAGCTTCTTGGCACGCTCGCCGCTCTCGATGGGCAGATAGCCGTTGAAGGCGAAGCTCTGGCCGTTGAAGCCGGAGGCCATGACGGAGAGGATGATGGACGACGGTCCCACCAGGGGCACCACCTTCAGGCCCTTGCGCTGGGCTATGGCCACCACGTCGGCACCTGGGTCGGCTACGGCAGGACAGCCGGCTTCGGAGATGACGCCCATGGAATGACCATCTATCAGAGGTTGCAGATAGCCGGAGATTTCCTCGGGCGAGGTATGTTTGTTGAGCGGATAGAATGCGGATCCGTCGATGTCGAAGTCTCGGTCCACCTTCTTGAGGAAGCGGCGGGCTGAGCGCACATCCTCCACGATGAAGTGGCGAATGCCGGCAATGACCTCCGCGTTGTAGGCGGGCAGGACGGACTCGACCGTCGTGTCGCCCAGCAAAACGGGAAGCAAATAGAGTGCTGTATCCATTGAAGTGAGTGATTTACGTGTCGTAGAGAGCGCGGACGGGAGAAGCGGTTCTTCCATCGCGTTTAGATTTTAAACTGAAGTTCGACGAGCATCTTGCGGTAGTCGGTCTCCTCGAGCAGCTTGGCGATGGTCATCTCCTTGTGCTTGTGCATGTAGGCCTCGATAATCTGTGTGCCGAGCCACACGCCCAGTTCGAAGGGGGAATCCTCGCCGAAGCAGGCCGTGCTGGGCGCAGGCCGCATGTACATGCGCACCACCATCGGGTCGGTCTCGTCGAGGTGATGGTTCTGCACCATGTAGTTCCACACGTCGTCCTTGTTCTTCTGGCACCACGCCTTCTCTTCCTTGGTGTAACCTATCTCGTCCTCCACACAGTCGTAGTCGAGCAAGCGGGCAATCACCCAGTGCATCTTGCCGTAGTGCATCATCTGGTCGAGCAGCGTGCGGTTCCATCCCCAGGGGAAGGGATACTCGCTGATGAGGTAGTACATGAAGCAGTCGGGGATGATGCGCGAAGGCTCCATCGACCGGCATTGGTAGTCGTAGTAGAACTGATGGTAGAGGGCGTAGTCGGAGCCCATATACTTGTCGATGCTGAAGCCGAGGATGTTCTCGCCCACGACGACGGATTGGTTGAGGGCGGAGATTTGGGAGTAGACCTTGGGCACCTTCAGCTGGGGCACCTCTTTCTTCAGTGCCTTGAAGCCGGCGGTGAGGCGTTTCTCGATGGGCTCCATGTTGTCGAACTTCACCAGCGCGTCCTTCATCAGGGTCTGTATGGTGGTGTCGGCGTAGTAGGAGCGCAGGCGTGAGTTGAGGTCGGCATCGCCCACCTGGCCTATCATGAGCACGTCCTCCACCAGGATCTTGGTCTCCTGGGGATATTCGGTGTGCATCTTCTGCAAGGCAGAGAAGCTGTTGAGCGAGACGTACTCGTCCAGCAACTTGTCGAACCGTCCCACCTTCACGTCGGTGCTGTCGGCCGTGCTCTTCGTGCCGGACAGCTTCCATTGGCAAGCCGTCAGGGAGAGCATCAGCCCCGCAAGGAGTATTCCGATGTAAGATTTCGCCTTCATTCCTCTAGTCATTCAGTCCGCAAAGATAGTTTTTTATTCCTTCAGTACCCGAAAATTCATAGTTAAATTCCTCTCCGCGTCGAAAATATGGCGAATCATCACGATTATCCGGCATATTTAGCGTACATTTGCGCGGAATTAGACCGAAAAGGAAATTCACAAAATTTCCTCACGCTGTTTCTAAGACACATTTATTTATTAACTCAACGAATTGAAACCTATGAAAAAGAAATGGACCTACGCTGTGGGCTGCGCCTTGACGGTGCTGACGGCCTGCTGCCCCTCCAACGCACAACAGAGCACGGAAGTCATTGACCCGAGCGTGTACAGCAACCTGCCCTTCGAGATGGACAAAGTGGCACAGCCGACATTCGGCAACTACGAGGTGAACATCCTCGACTTCGGCGCCAAAGCCGGCGGAGTGGAGCTGAACACCGACGCCATCAACAACGCCATCCGCGCCGTGAGCGAGAAGGGCGGCGGCAAAGTGGTCATCCCCGCAGGACTGTGGCTCACAGGACCTATCGTGCTGCAGAGCAACGTGAACCTCTACACCGAGCACAACGCGCTGGTGATCTTCTCAGCCGACCACAGCCTCTACCCCATCATCAAGACCTTCTACGAGGGTTGGGAGGCACACCGCTGCCAATCGCCCATCTCGGCACGCGACGCTGAGAACATCGCCATCACGGGCTACGGCACGTTCGACGGCAACGGAGGCACCTGGCGCCCGGTGAAGAAAGGCAAGCTGACCGAGGGACAGTGGAAGAACCTGCTGAAGTCCGGCGGCGTGACGAACGAGAAGGGCGACTCGTGGTACCCGAGCGAAAGCAGCTACAAAGGACACACCGAGGAAACCCTGCCGCAGGACGCTCCCGACAGTGCATGGACGGCCATCCGCGACTATCTGCGCCCGGTGATGGTGAGCATCGTGAAGTGTAAGAAGGTGCTGCTCGAGGGCGTGACCTTCAAGAACTCACCCGCTTGGTGCATCCATCCGCTCTCGTGCGAGGACATCACGCTGAACCGTGTGACCGTATCCAACCCCTGGTACTCGCAGAACGGCGACGCGCTGGACCTGGAGTCGTGCAACAAGGCCATCATCGCCAACTGCTCGTTTGACGCGGGCGACGACGCCATCTGCCTGAAGTCCGGCAAGGACAAGCAGGGACGCGACCGCAACGAGCCCTGCCAGAACGTGATAGTGAAGGACAACGTGGTGCTCCACGGCCACGGCGGCTTCGTGGTGGGCAGCGAGATGTCCGGCGGTGTGCGCAACATCTACGTGGACAACTGCACCTTCCTGGGCACCGACGTGGGTCTGCGCTTCAAGAGCAAACGCGGCCGCGGCGGACTGGTGGAGAACATCTATGTGAGCAACATCAACATGATAGACATCCCGGCCGAGGCCATCCTGTTCGACCTGTTCTACGGCGGCAAATCGCCCACGGAAGTGACCGCCGACGACACGAAGGACAAGGCCGAGACCGTGCCGCCCGTTACCGAGGAGACTCCGGCGTTCCGCACCATCCACATCTCCAACGTCGCCTGCAAGGGCTCCGGCCGTGCCATCTTCTTCAACGGCCTGCCTGAGATGCCCATCAAGAACATCAACCTGAAGGACATCACCATCACCGACGCCCGCGAAGGCATCGTGCTGAGCCTGGCCGACAGCGTGACCATCAACAACGTGACCATACGCACCCTGGAGCCTCAGCCCACCGTGCGCATGAAGTGTGTGAACAAGGTCACCGTCAACGGAGAGTCCTTCGACACGATAGACATCAACGGCAAGGAGATGAATTTCTGACGTGCCACAGAAGGCTGTCCGAAAGTCCCTGGACCCCGAGAGAATCGGCAAACGTCCACCTTTGGACCGAGAACTTCCGACTTAACAAGACGAGGACTCCCCCGGACGGCCCCTCCCCTACTACCGACCAAGTCCGGCAGACGTACCGCGAGAGCGGCGTGTGCCGGACTTGATTATTTTTTAAAAGATTGTTATAGCGCGAAGTCCTTTGCGGTTCACACTCTTTTTCCTACCTTTGCACGCAATTATCAGCTAGTAAACAAAATAACAAAAACATAGACACAAAATGGAATTAGCAAGCAAGTACAATCCCGCGGAAGTGGAGGGAAAATGGTACCAATATTGGTTGGACCATAAATTGTTCAGTTCGAAACCCGACGGAAGAGAACCTTATACCGTCGTCATCCCCCCACCTAACGTCACCGGCGTGCTCCACATGGGACACATGCTTAACAATACCATCCAGGACATCCTGGTGCGCCGCGCCCGCATGGAAGGCAAAAACGCCTGTTGGGTGCCGGGAACAGACCACGCCTCCATAGCCACCGAAGCCAAGGTGGTGAACAAGCTGGCTCAGCAGGGCATCAAGAAGACCGACCTCACCCGCGAGGAGTTTCTGAAGCATGCCTGGGAATGGACCGACGAGCACGGTGGCATCATCCTGAAGCAGCTCCGCAAACTGGGAGCCTCGTGCGACTGGGACCGCACGGCCTTCACCATGGACGAGAAGCGCAGCGAGAGCGTCATCAAAGTTTTCGTGGACCTCTACAACAAAGGCCTCATCTACCGCGGCGTGCGCATGGTCAACTGGGACCCCAAGGCACTGACTGCCCTGAGCGACGAGGAGGTGATCTACAAAGAGGAGCACAGCAAACTCTATTACCTTAAATATTATGTGGCCGACGGCGAGACCGTGACCCCCACCGGCACAGAGGGCGAAGTGCTTCACCAGGACGCCAACGGACGCTACTACGCCGTGGTGGCCACCACACGCCCCGAGACCATCATGGGCGACACGGCCATGTGCATCAACCCCAACGACCCGAAGAACCGCTGGCTGAGCGGCAAGAAGGTAATCGTGCCGCTGGTGAACCGTGTGATTCCCGTGATAGAGGACGACTACGTGGACATCGAGTTCGGCACGGGCTGTCTGAAGGTGACTCCCGCACACGACGTGAACGACTACATGCTGGGCGAGAAGTATAACCTGCCCACCATCGACATCTTCAACGACAACGGCACGCTGAGCGAGGCCGCCGGACTCTACGTGGGTCAGGACCGCTTCGACGTGCGCAACCAGATAGAGAAAGACCTGGACGCCGCAGGCCTGCTGGAGAAGGTGGAAGCCTACACCAACAAGGTGGGATTCTCCGAGCGCACCAATGTGGCCATCGAGCCGAAGCTCTCCATGCAGTGGTTCCTGAAGATGGAGCATCTGGCAAAGCCCGCGCTGAAGGCCGTGATGGACGACGACATCAAGTTCTACCCCTCGAAATACAAGAACACCTATAAGTACTGGATGGAGAACATCAAGGACTGGTGCATCAGCCGCCAGCTTTGGTGGGGACACCGCATCCCGGCCTACTTCCTGCCCGAAGGGGGCTACGTGGTGGCCGAGACCGCCGAGAAGGCATTGGCACTGGCCAAGGAGAAGAGCGGCAACAGCCAGCTCACCGTGGACGACCTGCGCCAGGACAGCGACTGCCTGGACACCTGGTTCTCATCGTGGCTGTGGCCTATCTCGCTGTTCGACGGCATCAACAATCCCGGCAACGAGGAGATAAACTACTACTACCCCACGAGCGACCTGGTGACAGGACCTGACATCATCTTCTTCTGGGTGGCGCGCATGATTATGGCAGGCTACGAGTATGAGCAGAAGATGCCGTTCCGGAACGTCTACTTCACCGGCATCGTGCGCGACAAACTGGGCCGCAAGATGAGCAAGTCGCTCGGCAACTCGCCCGACCCCTTGGAACTGATTGAGCGCTTCGGCGCCGACGGCGTGCGCATGGGCATGATGCTCTCAGCCCCCGCAGGCAACGACATCCTGTTCGATGAAGCCCTCTGCGAGCAAGGCCGCAACTTCAACAATAAGATATGGAACGCCTTCCGTCTGGTGAAGGGTTGGCAGGTGGCCGACATCGAGCAGCCACGCTACGCACAGCTCGCCACCGCCTGGTTCGAGGCTATGCTGCAGAAGGTGGCCGAGGAGATAAAAGACCTCTTCAGCAAATATCGCCTGAGCGAGGCGCTGATGGCTGTGTACAAACTCTTCTGGGACGAGTTCTCGAGCTGGTACCTGGAGATGGTGAAGCCCGCCTACGGACAGCCCATCGACCGCAAGACCTACGAGGCCACGCTGAACTTCTTCGACTTCCAACTGAAGTTGCTCCACCCCTTCATGCCGTTCATCACCGAGGAGCTGTGGCAACACATCTACGACCGCAAGGAGGGTGAGAGCATCATGGTGGCTACCCTGCCCGCAAGCAAAGCCACGGCAGAGGACGGCGCCTTGATAGCCGACTTCGAGCAGCTGAAGGAGGTCATCACCGGCATCCGCAACATCCGCACGCAGAAGAACCTGCCGCAGAAGGAGGCTCTGAGCCTGCAGATTATGGGCGAGACCAAGCTGACGGCCTACGAGGATGTGATGAAGAAGCTGGGCAACCTCTCCTCTGTGGAGACGGTGAGCGCCAAACCCGAGAGCGCCGCCTCGTTCATGGTGGGCACCACGGAATACTACGTTCCGCTGAGCGGCATGATCAATGTGGAAGAGGAGCTCGCCAAACTGGAGGCAGACCTGAAGTACCAAGAGGGATTCCTGCAGAACGTGCTGAAGAAGCTCGGCAACGAGAAGTTCGTCAGCAAGGCTCCCGCCAACGTCATCGAGATGGAGCGCAAGAAACAGTCCGATGCCGAGAGCAAAATCGCTTCCCTGAAAGAGAGCATCGCCGCGCTGAAGAAATAAACGACGCAGCTGTTGCACATAAATACCACGGCGGCTATTTCCCTACCAAAGAGGAATAGCCGCCGTGCTGTTTTAATAAAGTTATATGTTTCGGTTTCCAGCGAATCTTTGCGACGAGCGAATCGAAGGAACGAGCGAATCCAAGAGAGGGATAGTTCGAAGAGAGAAGCGAATCGAAGGAAGGAGAGAGTCGAAGGTACCTGTTCCATGGTGCTCTCCGCCGGAAGGCTCCGACCTTTATTTTGAAGGAGGTCCTAAAGCCAAAGAGTCCGAGGCCATAAGGCCTAGGTCCCGAGACTCTTTACTCTCCAGGCCTAGGCCCTACGGTCATTTCGGGATTAGCTATAGTTAGAGTTTCACTTTTTTCTTCGCCACAGACGATTCGTTCTGCAGGCGGTCGAGGGCCGTCACCACGTAGGTGTACTTCGTCTTACCGTCCTCGTAGGGCAACTTGTAGTAGGTGTCGCGGGTGATGGTGACAATCTTCGAGGCGTCGCCGATGTTCACCTTCTCCCCCTTCTCGAAGCGATAGATGACGTACTGCGCCGCCTTGTCCATCTCGCGCGAGGCTTTGGGGGCCGTCCAGAAGAGGATGTAACCGTCGGCCGTCCACACGGGCTTCAGCTTGCGCACCTTCGAGGGTGCCTTGTTGTCGAGGAACGGGAAGAGCGGCTGCAAGGCCGGATAGCGATGGTAGTTGTTCTGCAGCATGGTCCAGTAGTTGCCAGGGTTGTCCATCACTGTGGCGGCATACCACTGGCAGCTGCCGTGCACCGTGGTGTAGGTGCGCTGCACCTCCATCTTTCGGGCCTGCTGGTGTACGGAGGGGTTCTTCGGGTCGGCATACTTCACCGTACGGAGCACGTCCTGTCCGATGAAGAGCGGACGGTTCTGCGCATGGATAGCCCACCAGCGTACCAAGGTGGAATAGTCGGCGGCGGCGTTGCCTATCTCCCAATAGACCTGCGGCACGTTGTAGTCTATCCATCCTTTGTCCACCCAATAGAGCACGTCGGCATAGAGGTCGTCGTAGTTTTGCAGGCCGTTGGTGTCGCTTCCGTTGGAGGCGCTCTTCTTGTTGCGGTAGATGCCGAAGGGCGACACACCGAACTTCACCCAAGGCTTACACTGATGGATGGTCTCGCAGAGGGCCTTCACCAAACGGCTCACATTGTCGCGCCGCCAGTCGTTGCGGTCGGAGTATCCACGGCCATACTCGGCAAAGCTGAGGTCATCGGGGATGGGCAGTCCTGCCACGGGATAGGGGTAGAAATAGTCGTCGATATGGAGTCCGTCCACGTCGTAGCGCTTCACGATGTCCTCCACCACCTCGCAGATGTAGCGGATGTTCTCGGGGTAGCCTGGGTCGAACAGTATCAGGCCGTCGTACTGGAAGAAGCGTTCCGGATGGCGGTTATACGGATGGTTGGCGGCCAACTGGGTGGTGCCCTTCGTCTTTGCCCGATAAGGGTTTATCCAGGCGTGGAGTTCCATGCCGCGCTTGTGGCATTCGTCTATCATGAACTGCAAAGGGTCCCACAGCGGAGAGGGTGCCTTGCCCTGCACGCCTGTGAGGAATCGGCTCCAAGGCTCGAGGTTGGAGACGTAGAGCGCATCGGCCTCGGGCCGCACCTGGAAGATGACGGCGTTGATGCCTGCCTGCTGCAGTTTGTCGAGTTGTGTGGTCAGTGTCCTCTGCATCACCTGGGGCGACATGCCTTGGAATTGTCCGTTCACTGCCTGTATCCAGGCGCCTCTGAATTCCCGCTTCGGGTATGGGGTCTGTCCCCACGCGACTCCGTTCACCAATATCAAGGAAAGGAGAAATGTCTGTATCGTCTTTTTCATTTCACGCTATACATATATTTATATAGAGCGCAAAGGTACTACTTACCCATATTTTTTCATACCTTTGCGGGCAAAAAAAGAACAATGAAGTACTTGGAAGTGACATTTCGTACGCAACCTTGCACGGAGACGGTGAACGATGTGCTGTCCGCCCTCTGCGCCGAGATAGGTTTTGAGAGTTTCGTGGGAGACGAGCAGGGCGTGAAGGCCTATGTGCAGGAGAAACTGTTCGACGAGGATGCCCTGCGGGGAGTCATCGACACGTTCCCCATAGCCGGCACCACCATCGCCTACACCGTAGAACCGCAGGAGGACAAGGACTGGAACGAGGAGTGGGAGAAGAACTTCTTCCAGCCCATCATCATCGGCGACCGTTGCGTCATCCACAGTACGTTCCACACCAACATTCCCCAGGCGGAATACGACATCCTCATCAATCCGCAGATGGCTTTCGGCACAGGGCACCACGCCACCACGAGTCTGATTATCGGCGAGTTGCTCGACGCTGAGCTGCGAGGCAAATCGTTGCTCGACATGGGTTGCGGCACGTCCATACTGGCCATCCTTGCCTCCATGCGGGGAGCCGACCCTGTGACGGCCATCGACATCGACGATTGGTGTGTGTCGAACTCCAAGGACAACATCGCGCTGAACCATGTGGAGAACATCCAGGTGGAGCTGGGCGACGCCTCATCACTCAAGGGGAGGATGTTCGACGTCATCATCGCCAACATCAACCGCAACATCCTGCTGACCGACATGAAGCACTACGTGGCCTGCATGCATCCGGGCTCGGAAATCTACATGAGCGGATTCTACGTGGAGGACATCCCCTACCTGCGTGAGGAGGGCGAACGACTTGGCCTCGTCTTCGACCACTACCGCGAGAAGGACAACTGGGCAGACGTCAAGCTGGTGAAGAAGTAGGGCCTTGCTGTAATCAGCACCAAGGCATTATGCTTTCGGGACCAGAATAAGCGATCTATTCAATAGGTAAGGCTTCGTAGGAATCCGCGTCGGCGGACTGCGAGACGGAATCTGCGGGAACGGTCTGTGAGGTAGAGTCCTCGGGAATGGTGAGTTGCAGCAACTTCGGCAGGTCACCGTTGAACACGTTCATGTCCACATCGCCTTCAATGCCCTCCAGCGAACCATTGTCGTGGTGCTGCCAAAAGGTCCATTGGCCTTGGTACTCGAGGGTGTCGACATAGTAGTGGGCAATCCAGTAGGGATAGGTGTTGAGCAACGAGTCGTTCAGATAGCGCGTCTTGAACTTGTACGAAGCGTAGATGATAGGCTTCACCTTGTAGTAATCCTCCACAATGCGTAGCCAAGTCTTCACCTCCGTGCGCAACGACTCCGACGAATAGGTTCCTTTGCGCTCCACATCCAACACAGGAGGCAAGTCGTGAGGCAACAGCTTGACGTTCTTGATGAAGAAGGCGGCCTGTTCGCTGGCTGGCGACAAGGGGCTGAAGAAATGATAGGCGCCACGGATGAATCCGTAGTCGAGGGCGTTCCGGAAGTTCTGTTGGAAGGTAGTGTCCACCAGGTCGGAGCCTTCGGTAGCCTTCACGAAGACGAACTGCAGGGGGCTGTTCTGTATGTGGTTCTTGTTGAGCGCCGCCCAATCTACCTTCCCTTGATGGTGGGAGATGTCGATGCCGTGCACCACAGGTTGGTAGAAATAGATGTCCTCGGTGTTCCAGCGGTAGAGGTACGGACGCAGGAAGCAGTAGTAGAGGGCTACGGCATAGAGCAGCAGGACGACACCGGAAAAACTCCAGATGACCCAACGTGGCAGTTTGGAAATGAATCGGCCGAGAGCGGAAGGGCGTTTCTTCTGCTCGCCGGAGGCTGTGTTGCGTGGCGTCGGTCTTTTGGTCTTGCGTGCGACAGTGCGTGTCCGCGTCGGTTTGGCAGCCTGGCTGCTTCTCTTCCGAGGCGTTTTGTCGGTCGCTACGTCCGTCTTTGCCTGTGTCTTCTTCTTTACCATTTACATATATGTGGAGCTGCGTCCACTTATCTTAGAGTAAAAAACCGCAGATTGGCAACGTACGGTCAGCGGGGTTCTCCTCCCGCGTGCATCCGTCCCCTTCGCCAATCTGCGATTTCTGTTCAAACTATCTTAGTTACTTGTTCGACTGTTCCAAAACCAGTGTCTTGGTAGGTTGGTCGCAAACCTCTGTCGGTCCGAAGTACTGGATAGGACCTGGATAGACATAGTCTGTCTCCACAGCCCACTCGTCGCGCTGAGCGGCGAAAGCCTTGAAGGGAGCACCATCCAGCTTCACCAATGCCTTCTTGATAACCGGCTTCATCTCACCGTTGCGGCGTTCCATGTTCATCATGGCCGTGATAGGCACACCACCGGCAATCCATTGGTCGGCAGGAACTGTCGTGTTGCGTACGGACGACATGTAACCTGTCTTGCCGTTGGCAATCAACATCGATGCGGTGTAACCCAGTGAGTAGCAGTAGTCGGCGTCGTAGTTCGACGGAGCTGCGCAGCGGCCTTCGTATCCGAAGAAGTGGTGCTGTGTGGCGAACTTGCCGTTGTATTTGCCTTCGGCTTTCCACTCAGCCAACTTGCGGTCCACCATGTCGGCCAGCAGCTTCTCAGTCTCGATGAGGGACACCTGTACGTTTCCGTGCGGATCGCGGTCGAGTGTCAACTGTTTGGCGACACCCTCGGGCAGACTCTCGTAGATGGCGGCATTCTTGGGCGACAGTTTGGAGATGATCCACTCGCGCTGAGCCGACTTCTTGATCATGGCAAACTCCTTGTTGGTAGCCAACAGGTCGTTCAGCTCGGCAATCAGGTCGCGGATGGCAGGGATGAACTCAATCAGACCCTCAGGCACCAACACGGTTCCGAAGTTGCGTCCCAGAGCGGCACGCTTGGCCACAATGTCAGCGATGTAGGTCACCACATCGTCCAGCGACATGTTCTTCTCCTCTATCTCCTCGGAGATCAAGCAGATGTTCGGCTGTGTCTGCAGGGCGCACTCCAACGCGATGTGTGAGGCAGAGCGTCCCATCAGTTTGATGAAGTGCCAATATTTGCGTGCTGAGTTGCAGTCGCGCTGTATGTTGCCGATAACCTCGGAGTAGACCTTACAAGCGGTGTCGAATCCGAAGGATGTCTCAATCATGTCGTTCTTCAAGTCGCCGTCGATGGTCTTCGGGCAACCGATTACCTGCACGCCTGCCTTCTTTGCAGCGAAATACTCTGCCAACACGCAAGCGTTGGTATTGGAGTCGTCGCCGCCAATAATCACCAAGGCGGAGATGTTCAGTTGTCTCAAGATCTCCAGTCCCTTCTCGAACTGCTCCTCTTTCTCCAGCTTCGTACGTCCCGAGCCGATGATGTCGAAACCACCCGTGTTGCGATACTCGTCGATGATGTCGGCTGTCAGCTCCATGTAGTTGTGCTGCACCAGTCCGTCAGGTCCCAGGATGAAACCATAGAGACGACTGTCCTTGTTGATTTTCTTCAGACCGTCGAACAGTCCGGCGATGACGTTGTGTCCACCAGGAGCCTGGCCTCCGGAGAGGATGACACCGGCGTTGATAGCCGGATAAGACTTCTCCTCGCCCTCCACGAAACGGACGATAGGCATTCCGTATGTGTTGGGGAACAATTTACGGATGGCCTCTTGGTCAGAGACTGACTCCGTTGAAGAACCTAGTTCAGCCTTCACACATCCTTTCAACGCTTTCGGTAATTTAGGGTTGTAAGTAGACCTCGCAATTTGTAAAGCACTCTTTGTCATAATAACTCTTAATTTTTGTGTTTAATAATTGTTTGGATGCAAATTTCGGTGTTTTTTCTCAATCGTAAAAGTATTTTGAGTATCTTTACACCAAAATTTATTGTCTAACACTCATAAATGTCTAATAATATGGCTAATAAGAGAAATTTGAAGAAGCAGGTCAATAAGATTGCAGGTATCCTGTATCAGGATTGTTTTGTGCAGATGACATATGTTCCCAACACCGACAAGGAGAAAGGCACGCAGATATTGATGAACATCCTGCAAATGCAGGACGACATCATCACACGCATCTGCCACCCCGAGCCAGGCAACGTGAAGGGACACTTCAAGAAACTGAAAGAGGACTTGTCGAACCGAACGAACGAGATCATCGCAGAACTCGAGAAACTGAACTGACATGCTTCAATCAGTCTGCGCCTATATATATTATAAGGTATTAGGGTGGACAGCCAAGGTCACCGTGCCGGACTATGACAAGTACATCATTTGCGTAGCTCCCCACACCTCGAACTTCGATTTTCTGCTGGGCATCATCTTCTACACCGCCATCGGCAGACGAACGGGATTCATGATGAAGAAGGAGTGGTTCGTGTGGCCCTTGGGTATCCTACTGCGCCGCATGGGAGGCATTCCCGTACGGCGAAACAAGAAAAGCTCACTGGTAGCGCAGCTGTCCGACGAAGCGAAGAAGCGAGACACCTTCCACCTGGCCATCACCCCGGAAGGGACACGGTCGGCGAACCCTGTCTGGAAGAAAGGTTTCTATTACATCGCGCTGGAGGCGAAGATTCCCATCCTGCTGGCGGCACCCGACTACGAGAAGAAGTGCGTCACACTGGAGAAGGAGATTATCCCCAGCGGCGATTTCGATAAAGACATGCGCGAGATAAAGCTCTACTTCAAAGATGTGAAGGGGAAACACCCCAAACGGTTCACCATCGGCGAAGTGTGAAGACCGGCGGCTTGCCAAGTACGATAAAACAGCGAAGAGGGGTTGGAGACAATCCCTCTCCTTGTTCATAGTTATTCATTTGCTATAATTCAACGTCCACGTTATGAATCGACTATTGTCCACATTGACGGTGTGCGCCGTCAGCCTCCTGTGCCAAGCACAGCAACTGCAAGAGACCGTGCAGACACGGCTACAGGAGTTCTTCAGCAACTACACAACCACCTACGCCAACATCGGCCACACCAAACTGAAGTCCATCCATCTGGACCCCGAGAAGCGTCGCCTCGACATCTATCCCGAGGCGAACTTCGGCTATCAGACCTTCACCAAGGAGACAGTGGACGGCATCTACCGCTCGGTGAAGAAGTGTCTGCCCGGACCTGTCAACCACTACACCATCACCATCCATGCCGACGGCAAACCGATAGAGGACCTGGTACCCAACGCCCTGAGGAAGCGAGGCAAGGACAAGAGCCGGCTCTGGGGCGACATCGAATACAAGGGCAACGCATGGGTAGAGAACCTCTCACGCCCCTACTCCATAACCGAAGGCTTGGAGGGACGGCATGTGGCCGTGCACCAGAGCCACGGCAAATACTACCGCAACGACGAAGGCACCTGGAAGTGGCAACGCCCACGACTGTTCTGCACCTGCGAGGACCTCTTCACACAATCCTTCGTGGTGCCCTACATCATGCCCATGCTGGAGAACGCGGGGGCCGTGGTCTACTCCGCCCGCGAGCGCGACTGGCAACCCAACGAGGTGGTGGTGGACAACGACACACGCACAGCCGGCAGCCTCTACTATGAGGACCAGAACCGCCGAAGCCAATGGGCAACGAGCGCCGACAAAGGTTTTGCCCACGTGAAGACGGTCTACCAGGATGGCGACAACCCCTTCGAGGACGGCACGGCAAGGGTTGTGTCCACCTCGACGAAGAAGCGTCGGAAGACCTTTGTCGAATGGATTCCCGACATTCCCGAGGAAGGTCGCTACGCTGTCTACGTCTCGTACCAGACGTTGCCCAACAGCGTGAGCGACGCACGCTACACGGTGTTCCACAAGGGTGGAGCCACGGAGTTCACCGTAAACCAACAGATGGGTGGCGGCACTTGGGTCTACCTGGGAACGTTCGAGTTCGACCGCGGCAGCAACGACTATGGCATGGTGGTGCTAAGCAACGAGAGCAAGCACCGGGGCGTGGTGTCCGCCGACGCCGTACGCTTCGGTGGCGGCATGGGCAACGTCGGTCGCTCGTCCGACAAACATCAGCAACTGACGGTGAGCGGTGTGCCGCGCTACCTCGAAGGAGCACGCTACAACGCCATCTGGCGAGGAATGCCGGAGACGGTCTACAACGGACGGAAAAGCGCCAACGACTATGCCGACGACATCAACACACGCTCCCTGGAGCTCAACTACCTCTCCGGCGGATCGGTCTACAACCCACAGCAGGAGGGCCTGAAAGTTCCGTTCGAGCTCTCCCTCAGCGTGCACAGCGACGCAGGATTTTCCAAGGAGGACAACATCTTCGGCACGTTGGGCATCTACACCACTGACTTCAACGGCGGACTGCTGGGCGCTCCCGTCTCGCGCTACACATCGCGCGACCTGAACGATATGGTGCTCACCGGACTGAAGCGGGACATCAGCGCCACGCTCGGTGTAAACTGGACGCACCGCGGCATGCGGAACCACAACTACAGCGAGAGCCGACTGCCACAAGTGCCCTCCATGATACTGGAGATGCTCTCGCACCAGAACTTTGCGGACATGCAGCTAGGGCACGACCCACAGTTCAAGTTCGTCCTTGGACGGTCGGTCTACAAATCCATCCTGAAGTACATCGCCACCATGCACGGCACAAGTTACACCGTGCAACCACTGCCTGTCACCCACTTTGCCGTACAGCTCAACGCCAAGAAGCGCAAGGCCTTGCTGACATGGGAACCCCAGAACGATCCGCTGGAACCGACTGCCACGCCCCAGAGCTACATCGTCTACACCCGCATCGGATACGGAGGCTTCGACAATGGTGTGGTGGTGAAGGGCCATTCCTGCCAGAAGGAATTGGAACCAGGGGTGACCTACAGCTTCAAGGTGGCGGCACTCAACCAAGGTGGCGAGAGTTTCCCGTCGGAGACACTGTCCGCCTGTCTGATGAATAAGAACGCAAAGACCGTCTTAATCGTGAACGGCTTCAACCGCCTCAGCGGACCGGCTACGCTGCAGACCGCCACCCGGCAGGGCTTCTGCCTGCACACTGACATCGGCGTGCCCTATCTCCGCACACCCGAATTCTGTGGCGAGCAGACAGGCTTCGACCGCAGCAAGATAGGCATAGAGACCGAAGGTGGACTGGGATTCAGCGGCAACGAGCTGGAAGGCAAACTCATCGCCGGCAACACGTTCGACTATCCCTTCGTCCATGGTAAAGCCATACAGGCAACGGGCGAATACAACTTTGTGTCGTGCAGCAGCACCGCTGTGGAGGATGGCCTTGTCCACCCCGAGGATTACGCCATCGTGGACTACATCGCCGGAGTGGAGAAGCAGCCTTTCACGGAGAGCGCCCAGCGTTGGATCAGCGACTATTGCCGCCGTGGAGGCCGTCTGCTCATCTCGGGAGCCTACGTCGGCGACAGTCAGGCAGCGGACTTCACCTCTACCCTACTGAAGTTCCGGTCCGCAGGCTCCATGTCCGGCTCCGCCTCCGACGAGGTGTACGGCACAGGCATCCGGTTCCACATCTATCGGCAACCGAACGAGCAGAGCTATGCCGTGTCGGAGCCTGCCTGCATCCTTCCCACGGCCGAAGCCTTCTCCGCCTTTGCCTACACCGACGGCAACGCGGGAGCCGCCACCGCCTACAAGGGTGCGGACTACAGTGTGTTCGTGTTGGGATTCCCGTTCGAGAGCATCACCGACCGTTCGGACCGTGAGCATGTCATGCGGGGAATATTGCAATACTTCAGCCGGTAGACGATGCTTCTGCAAGTAAACGAGACATTTGCGAGTAAACGACTGAAGTCTTATTTGTATGATTGTCAGAATCTCGTACGGTGATTATCGGCCCTTTGCGCACCACCTTCGGACGGTCAAAGTCTAACAAATATAACCGTCAAGTTCTTGCTTGATGGCCAAGAGTTCTTCGCGGAGAACTTTCGGACGAGTTGAAACTTTATCAGTAGACAACGTGGTCGTCCAGCTCCTGCTTGATGGCCATCAACTCCTCGCGCAGAGCTTTCAGGCGGTCGATGACTTCCATATATTTTATGGTAGCAGTGGGATTGTCCTTCAGCACCTGGCGCACGCCGTCGTAGGACATCTGCTTCTCGCGCACCAAGTGGTGAATCAAGCGCACATCCTCCAGGTCCTCGGCCGTATATTGACGGATGTTACGGCCTGCCTTCTTGGGATGAATAGTCTTGGGGAACGCGCGCTCCCAGTTGCGGAGCGTAGCCTCCGTCACCTGAAACATATCCGCCACCTCGCCGATGGAGTAGTAGAGCTTGAGATTCTTATTTTTGTTGAGGACCATCGTTCTTCACGTTTTATCAGTCAAACACTTTGCCGTGGTTGGCGGCCATCTGTATCATCTTGTCGTAGTCCTCGGCGCTCAGGTCCATGAAGTAATAGTTCACGGGGTTCACCTTCTGCCCCTTCACCACCACCTCATAGTGGAGGTGCGGACCTGTGCTCTTTCCGCTGGAGCCTACCTTACCTATCACCTCGCCGCGCTGCACACGTTGTCCGCGCCGCACATCCATCTCGCTCAAGTGGGCATAGCGGGTGTGGTAGCCATAGCCATGGTCCACCTCGATGGTGTTGCCGTAGCCTGTCTCCCAGTCGGCAGACACCACCGTGCCGTCGCCTGTGACGTAGACCGGCGTGCCTGTGTTGGCGGAGAAATCCATGCCGCCATGGAACTTGGGAGTCTGATAAATCGGGTCGATGCGCACACCAAAGCCTGAAGCCGTCTGCTTGAGGTTCTTGTTGGAGACAGGCTGAATGGCAGGGATGCACTTCAGCATCTCGTCGTGGTTCTTACACATCTCCACCACCTCGTCGAACGACTTCGACTGGATGTAGACCTGCTTCACCAGCAAGTCCGTCTTCTGCGTGGTGTTGATCACAAGGTCGGCGTTGGCCATGTTCATCAGGTCCTGGTAGCGGTTCGTGTTCCCGTATCCGCTCATGCGTATGGCGTCCGACACAGGGTCGGCTTGCAACATCACGCGGTAGAGGTTATCGTCGCGTTGCTGCAGGTCCTGCATCACGTCCAAGGCTTGGTCCAACCTGTCGGACAACACTTTATACTGTGCCTGCATACGGGAGTTCTCTATCCGCAAGGCCTTTTCCGAGGGAGTTCCCAGCAACCAAAGCAGCAACAGGAAGAAGCCGGCACCCAGTCCCATGCCGACAAACAGCTGGCGCAGAATGCTCAGCGCACGCTGCCGCATAGTCGGATATACCCTGTCGTAAGTGCGGGTACGAGGGTTATATATGTAGTAAACTTTTCGCATTCAATAGGTTCTATAAATACATTCATCACCTCCGGCAACAAGATTTTGCCGAATATTTGTGGCAAAAATAATAAATCACACTATCTTTGCAAATCTTTTTCTCGATTATTAAATTTGAAACCTACAGATATGTTAACTGCAAACGAAATTAGAGACTCGTTCAAAAGTTTCTTCGAATCAAAGGGTCACCTGATAGTTCCCTCCGCCCCGATGGTGATAAAGGATGACCCCACACTGATGTTTACCAATGCCGGTATGAATCAGTTCAAGGACATCATCCTGGGCAACC